>NZ_JOGV01000009.1:0-261149 GCF_000721365.1 Streptomyces sp. NRRL F-5650
TGAAGACCCGACACCGGGTATTCATCTCCGCGGAACGGCCGAATCGTCACACCTGTCCGACACGCCTGGAAGCCCTCAACAAGATCGTGTTACGAGGTCTTACTCGCTGCGGCAACACGCGTAGAACGTCCCGGCGGAGCGTACGGTTCCTGCGGAGTGAACCGTTCCGGTCACCGGACGGAGGACGGCCCCCGGCGGCCGAGGCCGCAGGCGGGGGCGGAGAGAGGGGCGCGGACCGGGCCGCGGCCGCTACCCGACGAGCCGGTGGGCCGCCGCCGGAGCGAGCGCGACGATGCGGTTGCCCTGCCGGGGCAGCATCCCGCCCGGCCCGAGCGGCCTCTCGCCGGCCTCGGCGAAGGACCCGAGTCTGCCGCGGTGGAAGACCAGGGGGTCGGGCTGGTCCGGGTTCACCCGCAGCCCGGTCACACCGGCGATGATGATCACGTGGTCGCCGGCGGCCTGCTCCGTCTCGATGGAACAGGAGACCCAGGCGAGCGCGTCACCGAGCTGCGGGCCGCCCGGTGCGGCGGTCCAGGGGACCGAGGCGAACCGGTCCACGCCCTTCACCGAGAACTGCTTGCACAACGGCCCCTGGTCCGCACCGAGGATGTTCACGCAGAACGTGCCGCTGCGCCGGAGGTCGACCAGGGTCGACGACGTGTTGCCCGCGCAGAACATGACCAGCGGCGGCTCCAGCGACACGGACACGAAGGAGTTGCACGCCATGCCGACGGGCCGGCCCCCCTCGCCCGTGGTCGTGATGACCGTCACTCCGGTCGGCAGGTGCCCGAGGGTGCGCCGGAATTCCGTCGCGTCGAACGAGGCAGACATGACCGGCTCCTCAGTCAGGGGGTGGTCCGCGGACGCCGGCCGCTGCGGAGCAGCGCTCAGCCGTCACCACAAGCCTAGGGACGACGGCCCGCCCGGCATTGGGCCGAGCCACCAAGACCACCACCGGTCTTTGCCCCCACAGCTCACCCGCCGCCCCCACGGCCGACGAACGACGAGCTTCCAGCCCCGGGGCCGCCCTGCGGGCCGGACCGGCTGCCCAGCGACCGGACGGGCCGGGAAGCAGACGGAGGACTCCTGCCTACGATCCCGGCCACTTCGACGTCGAGGCGCTGTCCTGGTCACCGACGAAGAACCGGAGCCGACGATCTCTGCGGCGGCCGGGCCCTGCTCTCCCCCACCAGGTTTCAGGCCTCGCCGCAGGTGAAAACGTTCCTGCGGCAAGGCTCACGAGTGGGGCGGGTGGGACTCGAACCCACGGCCGACGGATTATGAGTCCGCTGCTCTAACCGGCTGAGCTACCGCCCCAGTGCGGCGTGTCGCGTACACGTGTGCGCGCCGTCTGCCGCAGCATAGCCGCTCATACGATCTCCTGCCTCGGATGGTCGGCTTCCACGGCTGCCTTCATGACCTTGAGGACTCCGCAGCGTGCCGCATGGTTCCCGAGTCGTGAGGGCACATGAAAAAGGACCCCGAAGGGCCCTCGTTCACCACGCTCCCCCGACTGGACTCGAACCAGTAACCTGCCGGTTAACAGCCGGCTGCTCTGCCAATTGAGCTACGGAGGACCGAGCTCCCCGGACTGGACTCGAACCAGTAACCTGCCGGTTAACAGCCGGCTGCTCTGCCAATTGAGCTACCGAGGAAAGTCTCGTATCGCATCGAACGCGTCTGCCTGGGTATCCGCCAGGGGGCGCGCGCTCGCTGCGACACATACATTAGCGCAACCAGGGGGGTGCTCCGCCAATCGGTACTCCGCAGCACCCCGGAGCCAGCGAAGGGAAGGGTGGCCGCCATGCGTTACCGGCTCACGTTCGTCGTCGGACTAGCGGTGGGTTACGTGCTCGGCACGAAGGCCGGGCGGGAGCGATACGAGCAGTTGCGGAAGTCCGCGCAGCAGGTCGCGCAGAACCCGGCCGTGCGCAACACCGCGGAGTCCGCGGCCCAGCAGGGCAGGCACATCGCGGACAAGGCGTACCACGTGGTGAGCGCCAAGGTCGGCGACCGGATGCCCGACTCGGTCGCCCACCGGGTCCGCTCGCTGCGGGAGCGCGGCACGAACGGCAGCGGTCCCGACGACTGGGGCACGAGCAACACCTGAGCCCCCGGGCGGTACGGCCACCGCGGCCGGTGCGGCAGAATTTCGGCTATGGGGATAGTCGCCGGGTTGGACAGTTCGCCCGATTTCACTCGTATCGTCGTCTGCGATTCGGACACGGGTGCCGTGCTGCGCCAGGGCTACGCGCCGCACCCGCTGGAGAGCCCCGAGGGCGGCGGCCGGCCCGCGGACGTGGATCCGCAGGCGTGGCTGCTGTCCCTCGGGGAGGCGGCCGGCGGGGGACTCCTCGAGGGCGTGCAGGCGATCGGCGTCTCGGCGCAGGCCAACGCGGTCGTACCGCTGGACGCGCAGGGCAACACGGTGCGCCCGGCCCTGGTCGGCGGCGACAAGCGCTCGCAGGTCGCGGCGGCCGACCTGATCGACGCGCTCGGCGGGCGCGAGGCGTGGGCGCAGGCCGTCGGCTCGGTGCCGCAGACCGCGCAGCCGGTGACGAAGCTGCGCTGGCTGGCCCGGAGCGAGCCGGAGGCCGCCGCGCGGACCGCCGTCCTGCTCCAGGCCCACGACTGGCTGGTGTGGCAGTTGCTCGGGCGGCCGGTGCGGCGGACCACCGACCGGGGCGGCGCCTCGGGCACCGGGTACTGGTCGGCCGCGACCGGGGCCTACCGGCCCGACCTGGTCGAGCTGGCGCTCGGCCACCAGGTGGTGCTGCCCGAGGTGATCGGCCCGGCCGAGGCGGCCGGTACGACGCCCGAGGGGCTGCTGATCTCCGCCGGTACCGGTGAGACCCAGGCCGCCGCGTTCGGGCTCGGCATCGGTCTGGGCGACGCGGTGGTGTCGCTGGGCGCCTCCGGTTCCGTGATGGCCGTGCACACCGAGCCGCTGGTGGACCAGTCCGGGATGATCACCGCGCTCGCCGACGCCACCGGCATGCACCTGCCGGTCGTCACCACCCTGAACGCCGTGCGGACCCTGCGCGGCACCGCCGAACTGCTCGGTGTGCCGGACCTGGAGAGCCTGTCCGAGCTGGCGATGAAGTCGACGCCCGGATCGCACGGCCTGGTGCTGCTCCCCTATCTGGAGGGCGAGCGGACGCCGAACCTGCCGCACACCGCCGGGACGCTCGCCGGGCTCAGGCGCGAGTCGATGAGGCCGGAGCACCTGGCGCGGGCCGCGTTCGAGGGCATGCTGTGCGGTCTCGCCGACGCCCTGGACGTGCTGCGCCTGCGCGGTGTGGACGTACGGCGGGTGTTCCTGCTGGGCGCGGCGGCCGAGCTGCCGGCCGTGCAGGCGGCGGCGCCCGCGCTGTTCGGGACGCAGGTCGTCGTGCCGCAGCCCGCGGACTACGCGGCGATGGGCGCGGCCCGGCAGGCGGCCTGGGCGCTCGGCGTCTCCCGGGGCGCCCTGGACCCGCGCACTCCCCCGGCCTGGCAGGGCGCGGTGGCGCAGGTCCTGGAGCCGGGCGAGGAACTGGCCGTGGGCCAGGCCGTGCGCCAGCAGTTCGTGTCGGTGCGCGAGCAGACGCACCCGGGAGCGCTGTGACGCACGGGAGCGCTTACCGCTCGTAGGCCGGAATTTGCCGCGCTCTTGGGTTAATCGGTTGAGGTAACGCGGGCGGAGTGTTCGACGATAGGGGCCAGGGGCAACCAACCGCGGCCCCTGTCGCCGACTCCGAGAGACCCAGCGTGCTCATACGACTACTGCGGACCTGTCTGAGGCCGTACAAGAGACCCATCGCCCTGCTGGTGGCGCTGCAGTTCCTGCAGACCTGCGCCTCCCTCTACCTGCCGACCCTGAACGCGGACATCATCGACAACGGCGTCGTGAACGGGGACTCGGGCTACATCCTGAGCTACGGCGCCCTGATGATCGGCATCTCGCTGGCCCAGGTGGTCTGCAACATCGGTGCCGTCTTCTACGGCGCGCGCACCGCCGCCGCGCTGGGCCGGGACCTGCGCGGTGCCGTCTTCGACCGGGTGCAGTCCTTCTCGGCGCGCGAGGTGGGCCACTTCGGCGCGCCCTCCCTGATCACGCGGACCACCAACGACGTGCAGCAGGTCCAGACGCTGGCCCTGATGACGTTCACCCTGATGGTGTCGGCGCCGATCATGTGCGTGGGCGGCATCGTGATGGCGCTCGGCCTGGACGTGCCGCTGTCCGGGGTGCTGCTCGGCGTCGTGCCGGTGCTGGCGGTCTGCGTGACGCTGATCGTGCGCAAGCTGCGCCCGCTGTTCCGGAAGATGCAGGTGCGTCTGGACACGGTGAACCGGGTGCTGCGCGAGCAGATCACCGGCAACCGCGTCATCCGCGCCTTCGTGCGCGACGAGTACGAGCAGCAGCGCTTCCGCAAGGCCAACACCGAGCTGACCGAGGTGGCCCTCGGCACCGGCAACCTGCTGGCGCTGATGTTCCCGGTGGTCATGACGGTGGTGAACCTGTCGTCCATCGCGGTGGTGTGGTTCGGCGCCCACCGCATCGACAGCGGCGGGATGCAGATCGGCGACCTGACGGCGTTCCTCGCCTACCTCATGCAGATCGTCATGTCCGTGATGATGGCCACCTTCATGTTCATGATGGTGCCGCGCGCCGAGGTGTGCGCCGAGCGCATCCAGGAGGTCCTGGACACCGAGAGCAGTGTCGTGCCGCCGGTGGCACCGGTCACCGTGCTGCGCCGGCACGGGCACCTGGAGATCCGGGGGGCGGGCTTCCGCTACCCCGGGGCCGAGGAGCCGGTGCTCAGGAACATCGACCTGGTGGCGAAGCCGGGCGAGACGACCGCCGTCATCGGCTCGACCGGCAGCGGCAAGTCCACCCTGCTGGGCCTGGTCCCCCGCCTCTTCGACGCCACCGACGGGGAGGTCCTGGTCAACGGGGTGGACGTGCGCACCGTCGATCCGAAGACGCTGGCCAAGGTGGTGAGCCTGGTGCCGCAGAAGCCGTACCTCTTCGCCGGCACCGTCGCGACCAACCTGCGCTACGGCAATCCGGACGCGACCGACGAGGAGCTGTGGCACGCGCTGGCGGTGGCGCAGGCCAAGGAGTTCGTCTCCGAGCTGGAGGGCGGGCTCGACGCGCCCGTCGCGCAGGGCGGCACCAACGTCTCCGGCGGCCAGCGCCAGCGGCTCGCCATCGCGCGGACGCTGGCCCAGCGCCCGGAGATCTACCTCTTCGACGACTCCTTCTCCGCCCTCGACTACGCCACCGACGCGGCGCTCAGGACCGAGCTGGCCCGCGAGACCGCCGAGGCGACCGTGGTCATCGTGGCGCAGCGGGTGGCGACCATCCGGGACGCGGACCGGATCGTCGTACTGGACGAGGGACGGGTGGTCGGCGTGGGCCGGCACCACGAGCTGATGGCGGACAACGAGACCTACCGGGAGATCGTTCTCTCCCAGCTCACGGAAGCGGAGGCTGCCTGATGGCCGGTCCTGCGGGTCGCATGATGGCCGGGGGCGGACCCGACCAGCGTTCGATGGACTTCAAGGGGTCGAGCAAGCGGCTCGTCGCCCAGTTCCGTCCGGAGCGGGCGACGCTGTTCACGCTGCTGTCGTGCGTGGTCGTCAGCGTCGGGCTCAACGTGATCGGGCCGAAGATCCTCGGCCGGGCCACCGACCTGGTCTTCGCGGGCATCGTCGGGCGGGACATGCCGTCCGGGGCCACGAAGGAACAGGTCCTGGACTCGATGCGGGAGCGCGGTGACGGCAACATCGCCGACATGCTCCGCAGTACGGACTTCACCCCGGGCCAGGGCATCGACTTCGGTGCGGTCGGCCGGGTGCTGCTGCTGGCGCTGGCGACGTTCGCGGTGGCCGGGCTGCTGATGGCGGTGGCCACGCGCCTGGTGAACCGCGCGGTCAACCGGACGATGTTCCGGCTGCGCGAGGACGTGCAGACGAAGCTGTCCCGGCTGCCGCTGTCGTACTTCGACAAGCGGCAGCGCGGCGAGGTGCTCAGCCGCGCCACCAACGACATCGACAACATCGGGCAGACGCTCCAGCAGTCGATGGGCCAGCTCATCAACTCGCTGCTCACCATCATCGGCGTGCTGGCGATGATGTTCTACGTCTCCTGGATCCTGGCGCTGGTCGCGCTGGTGACCGTGCCGCTGTCGTTCGTCGTGGCCACGCGGGTGGGCAAGCGGTCGCAGCCGCAGTTCGTGCAGCAGTGGCGTTCGACGGGGCAGCTCAACGCGCACATCGAGGAGATGTACACCGGGCACGCGCTGGTGAAGGTCTTCGGGCGGCAGGAGGAGTCGGCGAAGCAGTTCGCCGAGCAGAACGACGCGCTGTTCGAGGCCGGGTTCAAGGCGCAGTTCAACAGCGGGATCATGCAGCCGCTGATGATGTGCGTGTCCAACCTGAACTACGTGCTGGTCGCGGTGGTCGGCGGACTGCGGGTGGCCTCGGGCCAGCTCTCCATCGGCGACGTGCAGGCCTTCATCCAGTACTCCCGGCAGTTCTCGACGCCGCTGACGCAGGTCGCGTCGATGGCGAACCTGGTGCAGTCGGGGGTGGCGTCGGCGGAGCGGATCTTCGAACTCCTCGACGCCGGGGAGCAGTCGGCGGACCCCATCCCGGGCGCCCGGCCGGAGGACCTGCGCGGGCGAGTGGAGCTGGAGCACGTCTCCTTCCGCTACGACCCCGACCGGCCGCTGATCGAGAACCTCTCGCTGAAGGTGGAACCGGGTCACACGGTCGCCATCGTCGGCCCGACGGGCGCGGGCAAGACCACGCTGGTCAACCTCCTGATGCGGTTCTACGAGGTCTCCGGCGGGCGGATCACCCTGGACGGCGTCGACATCGCGAAGATGTCCCGGGACGAGCTGCGGGCCGGCATCGGCATGGTGCTCCAGGACACGTGGCTGTTCGGCGGCACGATCGCGGAGAACATCGCCTACGGGGCCTCGCGGGACGTCACCCGCGGCGAGATCGAGGAGGCCGCGCGGGCCGCGCACGCCGACCGGTTCGTACGGACGCTGCCCGACGGCTACGACACGGTGATCGACGACGAGGGCACGGGGGTGAGCGCCGGTGAGAAGCAGTTGATCACCATCGCGCGGGCGTTCCTGTCCGACCCGGTGATCCTCGTGCTCGACGAGGCGACGTCGTCCGTGGACACGCGGACGGAGGTGCTGATCCAGAAGGCGATGGCGAAGCTCGCGCACGGGCGGACGTCGTTCGTGATCGCGCACCGCCTGTCGACGATCCGGGACGCGGACACGATTCTCGTGATGGAGGACGGGGCGATCGTGGAGCAGGGGGCGCATGCGGAGCTGCTGGCCGCGGAGGGCGCCTACGCGCGGCTGTACAAGGCGCAGTTCGCGGAGGCTGTGGCCGAGGTGGGGTGAGCCGTCGCCCGGAGCCGGCCCGATCCGAACGACACCCCCAACCCCCTAGTCCAGATAGCCTCTTAGCTGGTCCGCGTAAGTGTGGTCGCGGAGTTTGCCGAGGGTTTTGGACTCGATCTGGCGGATGCGTTCGCGGGTGACGCCGAAGAGGCGGCCTATCTCCTCCAGGGTGCGGGGGCGGCCGTCGACGAGGCCGTAGCGGAGCTGGACGACCTTGCGTTCGCGTTCGCCGAGGGTGGAGAGCACCGCCTCCAGGTGCTGGCGCAGCAGCAGGAACGCGGCCGACTCGACGGGGCTGGCGGCGTCGCCGTCCTCGATGAGGTCGCCGAGGGCGAGGTCGTCCTCCTCGCCCACCGGCGTGTACAGCGACACCGGTTCCTGGGCCAGGCGCAGCACCTCGCCGACGCGCTCGGCGGGCAGGTCCAGGTGGGCGGCGACCTCCTGCGGGGTCGGCTCGTAGCCGCGTTCCTGGAGCATGCGGCGCTGGACGCGGACGACCCGGTTGATGAGTTCGACGACGTGGACGGGGACGCGGATGGTGCGGGCCTGGTCGGCCAGGGCGCGGGACATGGCCTGGCGGATCCACCAGGTGGCGTAGGTCGAGAACTTGTAGCCGCGGGTGTAGTCGAACTTCTCGACGGCCCGGATCAGGCCCAGGTTCCCCTCCTGGACCAGGTCGAGCATGGTCAGCCCGCGCCCGACGTACCGCTTGGCGACCGACACCACGAGCCGCAGGTTGGCCTCGATCAGCCGGCGCTTGGCGACGCGGCCCATGACGACGAGCCGGTCGAGGTCGAGGGCGAGGCGTTCGTCCAGACCGGGGGTGCGGCGCAGTTTGTCCTCGGCGAACAGGCCCGCCTCCACCCGCCGGGCGAGGTCGACCTCCTCGGCCGCGGAGAGCAGCGGGATCCGCCCGATCTCGCGCAGGTACTGCCGGAACAGGTCGGAGGAGGGGCCGCCGGACTCGGTACGGGTGGGCGGCGGCGGTTCGACGGGCGCGGCCAGGTCCGCCGGGCCGTCCGGGTGGTGCGCGGCCGGCCCCGCACCGGGCTGCGCCGGCAGCGCGTCGAGCGGGCCGCGCTCGGCGTCCGGCTCCGCACCGCCGGTACCGGTGTCGGTCTGGGTGAGGGTCTGGGTCTGCACGGGGGCGACCTCCAGGAGGGACGCGGCCGGTGGGGGGGCCGGCGGCAGTACGACGGGGGCGGAGCCGGCTCGCTCACCGCCGTCCGCCTCGCACGCGTGCACTCGGGTACCGCCCCCAGTGTGGGGTACGACACATCACCGCCACGAGGGGCGTGCGATGACTTTTTGCGTCCGGTCCGTGACCGACGGGTGACCCGCGGGTGTTCCCCGGGGCCGTCCTAGAGCGCAGCCGCGCCGTGTTCGCGCAGGTTCTGGTCGTACTGCTGGAGGATCCACAGCTCGTTCTGCACGGCGGCCAGTTCGGCGGGGTCGGCGTGGGTGGCGAGGCGGGTGAGGCGGCCGGTGATGTCGCGGATGCGGCGTTCCACGGCGCGGCGGCGGACCGTGACCAGTTGGGCGCCGGCGTAGGTCTCGTCGACGTCCTTGACGCCGCGGTGCAGCATGATCGCCTCGACCGCGAGTTCGGTGACCATGGCGCGGACGGCGTCGTCGGGGGCGGCCTCGCGGACGCGGACCAGGTAGTCCTGGGGGTCCTGGACGCCGAACTCGGCGCCGCCGGCCTCCAGGATCGCCTCGCGCACGGCGGCGTAGGGCGGGGCGGTGAACTCGTCGACGCCGTACGCGTCGAAGGCCGGGGAGACCAGCTCCGGGCGCTGGAGGGCGAGCTTGAGCAGCTCGCGTTCGGTGGCGAAGACCGGGTTGCGCAGGTTGAGGGCGGGGCCCCGGGGGGCGGCCGTGACGGGTGCGGTCTGCTGCGGGGCGGCGCCGCGCTGACGCTGGTCGGGGGCGGGGCCCTTGCCGCCGCGGTCGCGGGCCCAGCGGGCGAGCTGGGAGATCCGGCGGACCACGAACTGGGTGTCGAGGATGCCGAGCATCCCGGCGAGCTGCACGGCGACCTCGTGCTGCGCGCCGCTGTTCTTGATCCGGGCGACGACCGGGGCGGCCTCGTCCAGGGCCGCCGCGCGGCCGGCCGGGGTGTCCAGGTCGTAGCGGCTCACGATCTGGCGGAGCGCGAACTCGAAGAGCGGGGTGCGCGGCTCGACCAGGTCGGCGACCGCCTCGTCGCCCTTGGCCAGGCGCAGGTCGCAGGGGTCCATGCCGTCGGGGGCGATGGCGATGTAGGTCTCGGCGGCGAACTTCTGGTCGTCCTCGAAGGCGCGCAGGGCAGCCTTCTGTCCGGCCGCGTCGCCGTCGAAGGTGAAGATCACCCGGGCCGAGCCGTTGTCCATCAGCAGCCGGCGCAGGATCTTGATGTGGTCGCCGCCGAAGGCGGTGCCGCAGGTGGCGATGGCGGTGGTGACGCCGGCCAAGTGGCAGGCCATGACGTCGGTGTAGCCCTCGACGACGACCGCGCGGGACGCCTTGGCGATGTCCTTCTTGGCGAGGTCGATGCCGTAGAGGACCTGGGACTTCTTGTAGATCGCGGTCTCGGGGGTGTTCAGGTACTTCGGGCCGTTGTCCGCCTCGTAGAGCTTGCGGGCGCCGAAGCCGACGACGTCGCCGCCGATGTCGCGGATGGGCCACATCAGCCGGCCCCGGAAGCGGTCGATGGGGCCGCGGCGGCCCTCCTGGGAGAGGCCGGACAGCAGCAGCTCCTTGTCGCTGAAGCCCTTGCCGCGCAGGTAGCGGGTGAGGTGGTCCCAGCCCTGGGGGCTGTAGCCGACGCCGAAGTGGACGGCCGCCGACTGGTCGAAGCCGCGCTCGGCGAGGAAGACCCGGCCGGTCTCCGCCTCGGGGCCGGTCGCGAGCTGTTCCGCGTACCACTCGGCGGCGATCTTGTGGGCCTCGACCAGGCGGATGCGCTCCCCGCGCTGGTGGGAGGGGTTGTAGCCGCCCTCCTCGTACCGCAGCGTGATGCCGGCCTGGCCGGCCAGGCGCTCGACCGCCTCCGAGAAGGTGAGGTGGTCGATCTTCATCACGAACGTGATGGTGTCGCCGCCCTCCTGGCAGCCGAAGCAGTGGAAGAACCCCTTGCTCGGGCTGACCTGGAAGGACGGGGACTTCTCGTCGTGGAAGGGGCACAGGCCCTTCAGGTTGCCGCCGCCCGCGTTGCGTAGCTGGAGGTACTCCGAGACGACGGCGTCGATCGGGACCGCGTCCCGTACCGCCTTCACGTCCTCGTCGTTGATCCGTCCTGCCACGCCCCGAAGTCTACGGCGACGGTACGACAGCTATGCGACGAGGCTTTCGAGCGGTACGCGCGGGTTCGCCAGCGCCTCCGTGTCCACCCGCGTCTTCGAGCGGATCAACTGCTGGATCGGCTCCGTGACGTCCCACACGTTGACGTTCATCCCGGCCAGCACCCGGTCGTCCTTCACCCAGAAGGCGATGAACTCGCGCTTGGCCGCGTCGCCGCGGATCACCACCTGGTCGTACGACCCGGCGGGCGCCCAGCCGGAGTACTCCATGCCCAGGTCGTACTGGTCGGTGAAGAAGTAGGGCACGCGCTCGTGGGCCTGGCCCCTGCCGAGCATCGCGCGGGCGGCGGCCGGGCCGCCGTTGAGGGCGTTGGCCCAGTGCTCCACGCGCAGGCGGGTGTCGAAGAGGGCGTGGTGGAAGGAGGCGACGTCGCCGGCCGCGTGGATGTCGGGGTCGGAGGTGCGCAGGTCCGCGTCGACGACGATGCCGCCGCCGTGGGCGCGGTCGGCGATCTCCAGTCCGGCGGCCTGGGCCAGCGAGGTGCGCGGGGCGGCGCCGATCGCGGCGAGCACGTCGTGCGCGGGGTGTTCCTCGCCGTCGTCGGTGCGGGCGGCGAGCACCATGCCGTCCTGGCCGACGATCTCGGTGAGCTCCACGCCGAAGCGGAAGCGCACGCCGTGCGCCTCGTGCAGCTCGGTGAAGACGGAGCCCAGCTCGGGACCGAGGACGCCGTGCAGCGGCGTGGGGGCCGGCTCGACGACGGTGACCTCCGCCCCGTACTCGCGGGCCGCCGCCGCGACCTCCAGGCCGATCCAGCCGGCCCCGGCGACCACGAGGTGGCCGTTGTCCCGGCCCAGCGAGGTGAGGACGCCCTTGAGGCGCTCGGCGTGGGCCAGGCGGCGCAGGTGGTGGACGCCCGCCAGGTCGGTGCCGGGGACGTCGAGGCGGCGGGGCTCGGCGCCGGTCGCCAGGAGCAGTTTGTCGTACCTGACGTGGGTGCCGTCGTCGCCGTAGTGGACGGTCCTGGCGGCGCGGTCGATCGCGACGACGGTCTGGCCGAGGTGCAGCTCGATGTCGTGCCGGGCGTACCAGGCGGGCTCGTGCACGAAGACGCTGTCGCGTTCCTCCTTGCCGAGGAGGTAGCCCTTGGACAGCGGCGGGCGCTCGTAGGGGTGGTCGCGTTCGTCGCAGATGAGGATCACCCGTCCGGTGAAGCCCTCCGTGCGGAGCGTCTCGGCCGCTTTCGCGCCCGCCAGGCCGCCTCCGACGATGACGAATGTCTGATCCGCGTCGACCACTTGTCTGCCTCCTCGTCAGGGTGCCGCCACATGCGAGCGTCCCGCACGTGGCGTGGTGCGGGAAGGGGGAAGGACCCGTTCAGGCCACGGCCTGCCGCGTTCCGACCGCCCGAGTACCACGTTTCGGGCGCCCTGGACGCCGCCGGGCCGCACCTGTCCCGCCGCCAGTGTCATGGATGCCCCGTCAGACGGGCGTGAAGCGAGCGGGCCGAGGCGTCGGTGAGGGAGGCGATCTGGTCGACGATCACCCGTTTGCGCGCCCGGTCGCCGTCGGCCGCGTCGAACAGGGCGCGGAACTGGGGGTCGAGCCCGTCGGGGGCGCGGGCGGTCAGCGCCTGCGCCAGTTCCGCGACGACGATGCGCTGGTCGGCGCGGAGCCGCTCCTGCTCGGTGCGCTGCATGACGTACCGGACGGCGACCGCCTTGAGGACGGCGCACTCCATGCGGGTCCCGCGGGGGACGACCAGCTCGGCGCCGTACCGGGTGAGCCGGCCGCCCCCGTACGCCGCCCGGGTGGCGGCCTCGGCGGCCAGGCAGAAGCGGCCGATGAGCTGGCTGGTGGCGTCCTTGAGGCGGGCCTGGGCGGCCGCGGAACCGTCGTAGCCGTGCGGCCACCAGTCCTGGGCGAGGAGCCGGTCGAGCGCGGCGCCCAGTTCCGCGTGGTCGGTGCCGGCGGGGACGTAGCGTCCGACGGCCACGTCGAACACGGCCTCCCGCTCGGGGTCGGCGAGCAGGCAGTTCGGGTCGATGTGGCCGGCGTGCAGGCCGTCCTCGACGTCGTGCACGGAGTACGCCACGTCGTCGGCCCAGTCCATGACCTGGGCCTCGAAGCAGGTGCGGGCGCCGGGGGCGTCCTCGCGGAGCCACTCGAAGACGGGCCGGTCGTCGTCGTAGACGCCGAACTTGGGTGACGCCGGGTCGGTGGGGTGGGCGCCGCGCGGCCACGGGTACTTGGTGGCGGCGTCGAGGGTGGCGCGGGTGAGGTTGAGGCCGACCGAGCCCTCCTCGGTGAACCGCTTGGGCTCGATGCGGGTCAGGAGCCTGAGCGACTGGGCGTTGCCCTCGAAGCCGCCGCAGTCCTCGGCGAACGCGTTGAGCGCCTGTTCGCCGTTGTGCCCGAAGGGCGGGTGGCCCAGGTCGTGCGCGAGGCAGGCCGCCTCGACGAGGTCCGGGTCGCACCCGAGGGCCGCGCCCAGCTCCCGGCCGACCTGGGCGCACTCCAGGGAGTGCGTGAGCCGGGTGCGGGGACTGGCGTCCCAGACGGGGCTGCCCTCCCCGGGCGCGACGACCTGCGTCTTCCCGGCGAGGCGGCGCAGCGCGGCGGAGTGCAGGATGCGGGCGCGGTCGCGTTGGAAGGCGGTGCGGCCGGGGCGTTTGTCGGGTTCGGGGGCGTAGCGGGCGGCTGACGCCGGGTCGTAGGGGGGTGCGGTGCGGGTGCCTTCCATGTCATGAACAGTAAGGGGAAGGTGTGACAGGTGGGGGCCTGCTCGGCTGCCGGGTTCGGTAGTCGCGCGGTCGCGGGCCGTCCGTGGCTTGTCGTGCGCTTGTCGCGCGCACGCGGCGGAGCCGCAGGTCGACCCGCCCCGTGCCCCTCAGGGGGTGGCCATCGCCCCGGATTTCAAGTCGCTGCCGGCTTTCACCGCCTCGTCGTAGCGGTGGAGCAGTAGGCGGGCCATCGACGGGTGGGTGCCCAAGGGGGCCGACGTGATCCACGGGGCCGCCGCCGCGCACTCGGTCGCGAAGCGGCCCGGGGCGGTGAAGCAGGCGGCGACGGCGACGTGGCGGTGGCCCCGGGTCGTCAGGGTGCGGACGGCCTGCGGGACCGTCGGGGTCGCCGCCGAGGCGTACGCCGGGACGACCGGGACGCCGAGGCGGGCGGCGAGGAGCGCTGCCGTGCGGGCCGTGTCCGCGCGGGACTCCGGGTCCCGGGAGCCCGCCGAGGCCAGGACGACGGCGTGGCCCGGGCCCGGGTGGGCGGGCCAGCCGGCCTCCGTGAGGCGGGCGTGCAGGGCGTCCACCAGGAGAGGGTGCGGGCCGAGCGGGGCGGCCACGCGGGTGCGGGCCGGGGAGAGCGCGGCCGTCTCCGGGATGTCCCGCTTGACGTGGTGGCCGCGGCTGAGCAGGAGCGGGACGAGGACCGCCGCCCCGTCGCCGAGCGCGGCGAGCGTGTCCGGCAGCAGGGGCTCGTTCAGCTCGACGTGGCCCAGGTGCACCGGCAGGGCGGGGCGCAGGGCGCGGACCCGGTCGAGGAGGGCCCGTACGGTGCTCAGGGCGCGGGGGTCACGGCTGCCGTGGGCGACGACGACCAGGCCGGGGGCGCCGCCGCCGGGGGGCGCCGCGGTCCTGTTGCCCGTCACTGTCGTCACCGTCATGCACCGAGGATGACGGCCGGAGATTGCCTCCCCGTTGCGTGGGTGTCACGGGGGTTTTCCGTCGGTTCACACGGCGCGGGACCGTCCGTGTGAGCGGCGGCGAACCGGACGGCCGCCCCGGACGTCCCTGGTGGCAGGAACCGACCGGGGAGGGGACCGTCCGCATGCGCCGCCCGAGGCTTCGCAGACCGCGCCTTCCGCGCACCCGCAAGGGGCAGCGGCGACTGGTGCGGGTGGTGGTGGCCGGGTGTGTGCTGGCCCTGCTGCCGAGCGCGTGGCTGCGCGTCGTGACGGACGACCGGCTGCGCACCGTCGCCGACGTGCCGCCCACCGACGTCGCCGTCGTCTTCGGCGCCGGCCTGTGGGACGGGGAGCCGTCGCCGTACCTCGCGCACCGGCTGGACGCGGCGGCGGAGCTGTACCGGGCGGGGCGGATCGAGGTGGTGCTCGTGACCGGGGACAACAGCCGCGAGGAGTACGACGAGCCGGACGCGATGCGCGCCTACCTGGTCCGGCACGGCGTCCCGGACGGGCGGATCGTCGGCGACTACGCGGGCTTCGACACCTGGGACTCCTGCGTGCGGGCGAAGAAGGTCTTCGGCGTCGACCGGGCCGTGCTGATCAGCCAGGGCTTCCACATCCGGCGGGCGGTCGCGCTGTGCCAGGAGGCGGGGGTGACGTCGTACGGCGTCGGGGTCGACGACCGGCACGACGTGACCTGGTACTACGGGGGCGCGCGGGAGATCCTCGCGGCGGGCAAGGCGGCGCTGGACGCGGTCTTCGAGCCGGACCCGCGCTTCCTCGGCCCGAAGGAGCCCGGCGTGAGACGCGCCCTCGCCGACACGGGGTGACGCCGCCCTCGCCTACGCGGGGTGACGCCGCCCGCACCGCACCGTCCCGCCCCGCACCGTCCCTCCCCGCGCCGCACTGTCCCGCTCTGCACCGCACCGTCCTGTCCCGCTCTGCGCCGCACCGCCCTCCGCTGCGCCGTCCCGCCCCGCGCCCCGCCGGGTCTCTCCGCCCTCACCGTCGCCGCACCGCGCCGGGGAGGCCGTCGTCCCCGCCGTGTAACAGGGCGTCGCCCGGGCGCGTAACACGGCGCCCGCAGGCTGGGCGGCATGCAGAACACCGGCACGCGCAGCCCCGCCAGCACACCCACGCACTGCCCGTACTGCGCCCTGCAGTGCGGGATGAACCTGACGCCCGTCGAGGGCGGGACCGTCGAGGTGTCCGAGCGGGCGGACTTCCCGGTGAACCGGGGCGCGCTGTGCGGCAAGGGGCGTACGGCGGCGGAGGTGCTCGCGCCCGGGGTGCGGCTGACCTCGCCGCTGGTGCGGTCGGAGGGCGGCGCGCTGGTGCCGGCCGGGTGGGACGAGGCGCTGGACCGGATCGCCGGGAGCCTCGAGCGCACGCGGGCGGAGCACGGCGCGGACGCGCTCGGGGTGTTCGGCGGGGGCGGGCTGACCAACGAGAAGGCGTACGCGCTGGGCAAGTTCGCCCGGGTGGTCCTCGGCACCTCGCAGATCGACTACAACGGGCGGTTCTGCATGTCGTCGGCCGCGGCGGCCGGGACGCGGGCGTTCGGGCTCGACCGGGGGCTGCCGTTCCCGCTGGAGGACATCCCGAGGACCGGGTGCGTGATCCTCGTCGGATCGAACCCGGCCGAGACGATGCCACCGTCCCTGCGCTACTTCACCGAACTGCGGGAGAACGGCGGCACGCTGATCGTCGTCGACCCGCGCCGCACGCGGACCGCCGAGCAGGCCGACCTGCACCTGGCGCCCCGGCCCGGCACCGACCTCGCCCTCGCGCTGGGCCTGCTGCACCTGGTGGTCGCCGAGGGGCGGGTCGACGAGGCGTACGTCGAGGAGCGCACGTCCGGCTGGGAGGAGGCGCGGGCGGCGGCGATGGCGCACTGGCCGGAGCAGGTGGAGCGGATCACGGGCGTGTCGGTACCCGAACTGCGGGAAGCGGTAAGGCTGTTCTGCACACCGGAGGCGGCGATGGTGCTGACCGCGCGGGGGCCCGAGCAGCAGGCCAAGGGCACGGACACGGTGGGCGCGTGGATCAACCTGTGCCTGGCGACCGGGCGGGCCGGGCGGCCCCTGTCGGGGTACGGCTGCCTGACCGGGCAGGGCAACGGGCAGGGCGGACGCGAACACGGGCAGAAGGCCGACCAGTTGCCGGGCTACCGCAAGCTCACCGACCCGGCCGCGCGGCGGCACGTGGCCGGGGTGTGGGGCGTGGACCCGGACGCGCTGCCGGGGCCGGGGCGCAGCGCGTACGAGCTGCTGGACGCCCTGGGGACGGACGTCAGGTCGCTGCTGGTGATGGGGTCCAACCCGGTCGTCTCGGCGCCCCGGGCCGCGCACGTGGAGGAGCGGCTGCGGTCGCTGGACTTCCTCGCCGTGTGCGACGTGGTGCTCTCCGAGACGGCGCGGCTGGCGGACGTGGTGCTGCCGGTGACGCAGTGGGCGGAGGAGACGGGGACCACGACGAACCTGGAGGGGCGGGTGCTGCTGCGGCGGCGCGCGGTCACCCCGCCGGAGGGGGTCCGCGGCGACCTGGAGGTGCTGCACGCGCTGGCCGGGCGGCTCTGTGTGGAGAAGGGGTTCCCGGTCGATCCCGAGGAGGTCTTCGAGGAGCTGCGGCGGGCGAGCGCGGGCGGCCCGGCGGACTACTCCGGGATCGACTACCGGCGCCTGGAACGGGAGAACGGCGTGTTCTGGCCCTGCCCGGCCCCGCAGGGCGCGCTCCGCGCGAGCGATGCACCGCCCCCCACGACCGTGGCCCCCACGACCGGCGCCCCGCCCCGCGCGGACACCACACCACCGCACACGACCGACGCCCCTCCCCGCCCCGGCACCCCGGCGGTCCCGGCGGAACCGGCGGCCCCGGCCGGCGGCGACGTCCCCCACCCGGGCACCCCCCGCCTCTTCCTCGACCGTTTCGCCACCCCCGACGGCCGGGCCCGCTTCGCGCCCGTCGCGCACCGTCCGAGCGCCGAGGAGCCGGACGAGGAGTACCCGGTGCTGCTGACCACGGGCCGGGTCGTGGCGCAGTACCAGTCGGGGGCGCAGACCCGGCGGGTGGCCGAGCTGAACGCCGCCGCGCCGGGACCCTTCGTGGAGCTGCACCCGCGGCTGGCGGCGCGGCTGGGGGCGGCCGAGGGCGATCCGCTGGCGGTCGTGTCCCGGCGGGGGCGGGCCGTCGCCCCGGCCCGCATCACCGCCGGCATCCGGCCCGACACCGTGTTCATGCCCTTCCACTGGCCGGGCGAGGGCCGCGCCAACACGCTGACCAACCCGGCGCTGGACCCGGTTTCACGGATGCCGGAGTTCAAGGTGTGCGCGGTGCGGGTGGAGACGGTGGCGCCGTAGCCGCCGGCGCGCGTGGAGCGCGGTGCACGGGCCGGGCGGCCGGTTCCCCGCCGCCCGTCCCGGCCCCGGCGCGCGCTCGCCTACGCTTGCGGCGAGACGCGAGTTGGCGAGTTGGCGAGCGAGGGGCAGGGGAACCGGTGAGCCTGAGACAGTTCGAGTACGCCCTGGCCGTCGCCGAGGAGGGTTCGGTGACGGCGGCGGCGGAGGCGCTGCGCGTCGCCCAGCCCTCGGTCTCCCAACAGATCCGCGGCCTGGAGCGGGACCTCGGCGTGGAGCTGTTCTCCCGTACGCCGACCG
The DNA here is from genome assembly GCF_000721365.1 of Streptomyces sp. NRRL F-5650. Lineage (NCBI taxonomy): Bacteria > Bacillati > Actinomycetota > Actinomycetes > Kitasatosporales > Streptomycetaceae > Streptomyces > Streptomyces sp. NRRL F-5650. The sequence goes on from NZ_JOGV01000009.1 coordinate 18,042, forward strand.
GTCTGGTGCCCACCGTGGCCGGCCGTGCCTTCCTGCGCGAGGCGGAGGTCGCCATGAACGCCGCGCGCCGGGCGCGGGCGACGGCGCGGGCCGGTGCCGACGAGCTGGTGGGCGAGCTGGTCGTGGCGGTGCAGATGGGGCTGGGCGCCCGGCAGTTGCCGGGCGCCCTGAGCGCGCTGCGCCGCCGCTTCCCGCGCCTGGAGGTCACCGTCTTCGAGGAGCCGAACCCGACCGAGCTGGAGCGGCTGGCGCGCGGGGGCGTCCTCGACCTCGCCCTGATGGCCGGGCCGTGCGAGGAGGGCCTGTACGACGGCCACCACCTCGGCGACGAGGAGTTCGTCGTCGTCCTGCCCGCCGGGCACCCGGCGCTCGCCGCGGACCGCGTGGCGCTGCGGGAGCTGGAGCGGGAGCCGTGGGTGCGGTTCGACCCGGCGAGCGCGCTCGACGGCGTCCTGGCGGACGTGCTGCGGGACAACGCGCTCGCCCCGACCACGGTCGCCCGTGTCTCCCAGACGGCGACGGCGGTGCGCTGGGCGGCGCACGGCCTGGGGGTGACGGTCGTCCCGGCCTCCGCGGTGCCGCCCGGTCACGAGCACCTGGTGCGCCCGCTGTCCCCGGCCGTCTCGCAGCCCGTCGTCGCCTCGGTCCGCCCCGGCGCGGGCCTCGCGGAGACCGCCCTGCTGGAATTCCTGCGCCAGGAGACCTGGTACCGGTTCGGCCGGAGCTGGGTGGCGCCGGCGTCCCCGGCCGGCTCGGCGCCGGCCGTGTAGGGGGCGTCGGGGGCGGGGAAAGGCCGACCCGCATTCCACCGCTCCCGCCCGTGTCCGGGATTCTCCTCCCCGACTCTCTCCACGATCCCCGATCCCCCGATTTCCTGATTCCCCGATCCCCGATCCCCGATCCCCGATTTCCTGATTCCCCGATCCCCTACTCCCCCGATTGCCCGTTCTCCCGCCACGCCCCCCGCTTCCGGAATTCCGGAATCACCCCCGGGGAAATTCCCCGCCGTCCACGACGAGGTTGGTCCCGGTCACCCAGCCGGCCCGGCCGGAGACGAGGAAGTGCACCGCCTCGGCGACGTCCTCGGGCCGGCCGTCCCTGCCCAGGGGCGCGGTGGCGGTGGCGGTCGGTCCCGCGTTCAGGCTCGCCCAGCGCTCCCGGGTCTCCTCGCCGCCGGGGGTGGCGGTCCGGCCGGGGCTCACTGCGTTGACCCGGATGCCGGCGGGGGCCAGCGTCGCGGCCAGCCCCCGGCTGTAGGTCTCCAGCGCCGCCTTCGCCGCCTGGTAGTGCAGGAACGGGGGCACGGGCGGGACGACCGCCGCCGAGGAGATGTGCACGATCGCCCCCGAACGGCGCCCCCGCATGGCCGGCGCCAGCAGCGAGTCCAGGCGGACCGCGGCGAGGAGGTTCAGGTCCAGCGCGTCCCGCCACTCCTCGTCCGGGACGGCCAGGCCGTCCCGGTGGGGCAGCGCGCCGCCCGCGTTGTGGACCAGGACGTCCACTCCGCCGAGCAGTTCCCGCGCGGACGCGGCGAGCGCCTCGGCGCCGGCCCGGGTGCGCACGTCGGCCGGGACGAAGGCGGCGCCCTGCGGTGCCGTGCCCCGGTCCGTCCTGGCGGTGGTGACCACGTCGGCGCCCGCGGCCAGCAGCCGGCGCACGATCGCCGCCCCTATTCCCCGCGTGCCGCCGGTGACGAGGGCCCGCTTTCCGGCGAGTTCCCGGCCCTCCGACACCTTTTCCTGATCGGCCACAACACGACCCCTTTCTCGTTTCTCCGCTTTCGCATTTCTCCGCCATCGCATCGACCGCGGAATTCGCTTCGACGTCCCGTTCACGGTAGGCCCGGGAAAGAAAGGAGGGCAAAGACGAAATTGCAGCGGGTGCCATAGGAGGTTCCTATGGCACCGGTCCGCCGCCGTGGCGTCCCGTGGGCCGTCCGCCGTTCGGAGGCGGCGGTCACCCATTCACACCGCTCGGGGGGCGGGGCGGGCCCGGTGCCACTTTCCTCGGTAGGGCAGGGGCCACCGAACAGCTCAAGGGAGCACCGATGCGACGTACCGCCCGCCTGCTGACCGGTACCGCGCTCGCCGCCGCGGCCGTCGGTCTGACCACCGCGGCCCCGGTGTACGCCGGGCAGGACGCCGGGGGCCTGACGGTGTATCCGTCCTCGGTCGTGCCGGGCGAGCAGGCCGTGGTGACGACGGCGGCGTGCGGGAAGGGCGGCTCGGCGGCGGGTGACGCCGGCGCGGTCGGAGCGGGCGCGTTCCCGCTGGCCCCGGACGCGGACGACGGGGAGACCACCGGGCACTTCGAGGTGCCGCCGGGCGCGCAGCCGGGGACGTACGAGATCGTCGCGACCTGTGGGGCCGCGGGCCGGCGGGTGACGGGCGACCTGGTGGTCACGCTGACCCCGGCCGCCGAGCGGGTGCACCCGAAGGGAAGCGTGAAGACGGGGGTCGGCGGCGCTCTTGGCCCCGATCCCGTGCAGACCGCGGCGGGCGTGGCGGCTCTCGCCGTCGCCGCCGCGGGCGGTACCTGGCTCCTGCATCGCCGGGCGAGAGGCGACGGGATCTGACGGGCACCCTCCGCTGCCCGTCCGCCGGTACCGCACTTCCCCGCCCCCTCCGGGTCCGACGCCCCTCGCGGCCCGGAGGGGGACGGGGAATCCCCAGGGACACGAGGGAGAGGGGACGTCATGCGCAGGGTCAAGGACAGCGCGATAGCGGCCGTCACCGCGGTCGCCCTGTGCTCGGGGGCGTGGCTGCTGCTCGGCGGCGCCCGCACCGACGCCCCGCCCCAGCCGTCGGCCGCGCAGTCCGGCGGCGCGGGGCGGACGGGCCACGCCGGCCGGGGCGCCGCCGCTCCGGCGCTGCCGCCCTCCCCGCCGGACCGCGTCCGGATCCCGGCGATCGGCGTGGACGCCCCGCTGACGGGCCTGGGCCTGACCGGCACCGGCAGCCTGGACGTGCCGCCCGCGGAGAAGAAGAACCTCGCCGGCTGGTACGAGGCCGGCACCACCCCCGGCGAGCGGGGCACCGCGGTCGTCGCCGGGCACGTCGACAACGCGAAGGGCCCCGCGGTCTTCTACCGCCTCGGTGCCCTGGAGAAGGGCGCCACGATCGAGGTCGACCGGCGCGACGGCGGCGTCGCCGTCTTCACGGTGGACGCGGTGGAGGTGTACGCGGCCGACGCCTTCCCCGACGAGAAGGTCTACGGCGCCGCCGACCGCCCGGAACTGCGCGTCATCACCTGCGGCGGCGCCTACTCACGCAGTACCGGGTACGAGGGCAACGTGGTCGTCTTCGCCCACCTGACCGGCAGCCGGTGAGGACCGGGGCCCGGAACCGAGGACCGGGACGCCGCTCCGGCGCGGCGGGGACTACGCCACCCACTGCTCGTAGGCCAGGTTCGCCACCAGCGCGAACACCACCGTCAGCAGGACGACGCGGACGAAGCCGCTGCCCTTCTTCAGTGCCGTGTGGGCGCCGAACATGCCGCCGGCGAGGTTGAAGACGGCCATCAGGGCGGCCAGTTGCCACAGCACCGCGCCCTGCCAGGCGAACGTGGCCAGCGCGCCCGCGTTGGTGCAGCAGTTGACGATCTTGGCGGTGGCCGACGCGGTCACCAGGTCGAGGTGGAGCAGGGCGGTGAGGGCCAGGACCAGGAAGGTGCCCGTGCCGGGGCCGATGAGGCCGTCGTAGAAGCCGATGCCCACGCCCGCGAGGGCGATCGCGGTGAGGATCTGGCGGCGGGTGGCCGGGCCGGTGGCGGGCGCCGTGCCGAAGGCGGGGCGCAGGATGACGAAGGCGGCGACCGCGAGCAGCACCACCATGATCACCGGTTTCAGGACCTCGGTGCTCATTCCGGCCGCGAAGAAGGCACCGCCCGACGACCCGGCGAGCGCGGCCAGGCCGATGCGGACGGCGGTGCGCACGTCCACCGGCGCCTTGCGGGCGTACGTCACCGCCGCGCCCGTGGTGCCGACGATGGCGACCGCCTTGTTGGTGCCGAGCGCGTGCGCGGCCGGGGTGCCGGCGGGCAGGCCGAGCAGCAGGGCGGGCAGCAGCAGGAGGCCCCCGCCGCCGACCACGGCGTCGATCCAGCCGGCCGCCAGTGCGGCGAGGCAGAGCAGGACGACCGTGGTCAGCGATATGTCGGGCATGATCGCGAGCCTATGGACGAGATGGTTGTGCCGTCCATCGAGATGAGGGACTTCTGAGCTTGCCCCGCCCCCTCACACGGACCGGCCCCGCCCGCTGAGGGCACCGTTCCCGGTGGGAAACAGCGGGGATGCGGCCGGGTAACACCCGCGCCGCACGCTCGGTGCCATGACCTCGAAGACCCGTGTGGTGGTGATCGGTGCCGGACTGGCGGGCGTGACGCTCGCCCGGCGGCTCGGTGAGCTGGGCATCCCCGCGCTGGTCGTCGGCGACGAGGAGCACCGCCCGTACAACCGGGTCCTGCTCGCCGAGGTGCTGGCCGGACGGTACGGCCCCGAGGTGATCGCGCTGCCGGCGCCCGCCGGGCTGCTGCGCGGCCGGGTCACCGGCATCGACCGGGCCGGCCGGACCGTGCGCTGCGCCGACGGCTCCGTGATCGCCTACGACACGCTGGTCCTGGCCACCGGCTCCAACCCGGTGCTGCCGCCGCTGCGCGGCCTGTTCACCCCGGACCGGGAGCTGCCGGAGGGCGTGTACGCGTTCCGGACCATGGACGACTGTCTCGGGCTGTCGAAGGCGGTACGGCCCGGGACGCGGGCCGTGGTCGTCGGGGGCGGGCTGCTCGGGGTGTCCGCCGCCCGCGCGCTGGCCGTGCGCGGCGCCCAGGTGGTCGTCGCCCAGCAGTCCGAGCGGCTCATGGAACGCCACCTCGACCCGGCGGCCTCCGCGCTCGTGCGCCGGCACCTGGAGGGCCTCGGCGTCGAGGTGCACACCGAGTGCCGGGTCCGGGACGTGCGCTGCGCCGGCGGCGCGGTGCGCTCCGTGGAGCTGGGCGACGGCTACGCCCTCGGCGCCGACCTCGTCGTCCTGGCCTGCGGGGTCCGGCCCCGGACCGGGCTGGCGCGGGACGCCGGTCTGGCGGTCGGCAAGGGCGTCCTCGTCGACGACGAGCTGCGCACCTCCGACCCGCACGTCCGTGCCGTGGGCGACTGCGCCGAGCACGCCGGACGCGTGTACGGGCTGGCCGCGCCCGCCCTCGAACAGGCGGGTGTGCTGGCCGGGCTGCTCGCCCGGGACGAGGGCGCGGCCGAGGGCGGGGCGGAGGCCGCGCCCGCTCCCCGCAGCTACACCGGCACCCGGGCGCTGACCCGGCTCACCCTCACCGGGACCGGCGGCCCCCGCGGCCCCTTCGACCTCGCCGCGTTCGGCGAGACCGACCCCCGCCCCGGCGACGACGTCGTACAGCTCGCCGACGCCACCCGGGGCACCTACCGCAAGGTCGTCGTCCGTGACGACCGGCTGGTCGGCGGGGTCCTGGTCGGCGAACTCGGCACCGTCGGCGCGCTGGCGCGCGCCTGGGAGGGAGCAGAGCCGCTCCCCTCCGACGGCGGCCCCCTGCTCCACCTGCTCACCCATGACGGAGGCTCCTGATGACCGCCACCCCGGGGAACCCCCCGACGATCGTGCTTGTCGGCCACGGCATGGTCGGCCAGCGCTTCCTGGAGGCCCTCGCCGAGCGCGGCCTGACCCGCACGCACCGCGTGGTCGTCCTGTGCGAGGAGCCGCGCCCCGCCTACGACCGCGTCCAGCTCACCTCGTACTTCTCCGGGAAGACCCCCGAGGACCTGTCGCTGACCGACCTCGCCCTCCTCGCCGAGCACGGCGTCGAGCTGCACGTCGGGGACCCGGCGGTGGCCGTCGACCGTGACGCGCGCCGGGTGACCGCCCGCTCCGGTCTGGTCGTCGGTTACGACGTGCTGGTCCTCGCCACCGGCTCGTACCCGTTCGTCCCGCCGGTGCCGGGCAGGGACGCCGAGGGCTGCTTCGTCTACCGCACGATCGAGGACCTCCTCGCCATCGAGGCGTACGCGAAGAACGCGGCCACCGGCGCGGTGGTCGGCGGCGGACTGCTCGGCCTGGAGGCGGCCGGCGCGCTCAAGGGGCTCGGACTCGCCTCGCACATCGTGGAGTTCGCGCCGCGCCTGATGCCGGTGCAGGTCGACGACGGCGGCGGCGCGGCGCTGCTGCGCACCATCGAGGAGATGGGGCTGTCCGTCCACACGGGCGTCGGCACGCAGGAGATCGTGACCGGCGAGGACGGTGCCGTCACCGGCATGAGGCTGTCCGACGGCTCCGAACTCGCCACCGACCTCGTGGTGTTCAGCGCCGGTGTCCGCCCCCGCGACCAACTGGCCCGGGACTGCGGCCTCGCGGTGGGCGAGCGCGGCGGCGTCGCCGTCGACGAGCGGTGCCGCACGGTCACCGACCCGCATGTGTTCGCGATCGGCGAGTGCGCGCTGGCCGCCGACGGCCGGGTCTACGGGCTGGTGGCCCCCGGCTACGAGCAGGCCGAGACGGCCGCCGCCACCATCGCCGCCGAGGAGGCGTCCTTCACCGGCGCCGACCTGTCCACCAAGCTGAAGCTGCTCGGCGTGGACGTGGCGTCCTTCGGCGACGCCCACGGCACCGCCGACGGCTGCCTGGACGTCGTCTACTCCGACTCCCGCGCGGGCCTGTACAAGAAGCTGGTCGTCGGCCGCGACGGCACGCTGCTCGGCGGCATCCTGGTCGGCGACGCGGAGGCGTACGGCACCCTGCGCGCCTTCACCGGCTCCGTCCCGCCCGTCTCCCCCGAGTCCCTGGTGCTGCCCGCCGGTGCGGGCGCCCCGGCGCAGCTCGGGCCGTCGGCGCTCCCGGACGACGCGGTGATCTGCTCCTGCCACAACGTCACCAAGGGCACGATCCGCGGCGCGGTGACGGAGCACTCCTGCACGAGCGTGCCCGAGGTGAAGAAGTGCACCCGGGCCGGGACGGGCTGCGGCTCCTGCGTGAAGGTGCTCGGCCAACTGGTCACCGCCGAGCTGGAGGCGAGCGGCGTCGAGGTCGACAAGGGCCTGTGCGGCTGCTTCGCGCAGACCCGCGAGGAGCTGTACGAGATCGTCCTCGCCCTGCGGATCACCTCCTACCGCGAACTGCTCGACCGGCACGGCCGGGACGGCGCGCGGGGCGGTGAGGGCTGCGAGGTGTGCAAGCCCGCGATCGGCTCGATCATCGCCTCGCTGGCCCCGGCGATCGGCGCGAGCGGCTACGTCCTGGACGGCGAGCAGGCCGCCCTCCAGGACACCAACGACCACTTCCTCGCCAACCTCCAGCGCAACGGCTCGTACTCCGTCGTACCGCGCATCCCCGGCGGTGAGATCGCGCCGGAGAAGCTCATCGTCATCGGCGAGATCGCCCGGGACTTCGGGCTCTACACCAAGATCACCGGCGGTCAGCGCATCGACATGTTCGGCGCCCGCGTCGAGCAGCTCCCGCTGATCTGGGCGCGGCTGGTGGACGCCGGCTTCGAGTCGGGACACGCGTACGGCAAGTCGCTGCGCACGGTGAAGTCCTGCGTGGGGCAGACCTGGTGCCGCTACGGCGTCCAGGACTCGGTGCGCATGGCGATCGACCTGGAGCTGCGCTACCGGGGCCTGCGCTCCCCGCACAAGCTGAAGTCGGCGGTCTCGGGGTGCGCCCGCGAGTGCGCCGAGGCCCGGTCCAAGGACTTCGGCGTGATCGCCACGTCCAACGGCTGGAACCTCTACGTCGGCGGCAACGGCGGCGCCACCCCGCGCCACGCGGATCTGCTCGCCCAGGACCTGTCCGACGCCGAACTGGTCCGCCTGATCGACCGGTTCCTGATGTTCTACATCCGCACCGCCGACAGGCTGGAGCGCACCTCCACCTGGCTGGAGCGGATCCCCGGCGGCCTGGACCACGTACGGGACGTGGTGGTGCACGACTCGCTCGGCATCTGCGACGAGCTGGAGTCGCTGATGCGGGCCCACGTGTCCCACTACCGCGACGAGTGGGCCGAGACCGTCAACGACCCCGAGAAGCTGGCCCGGTTCGTGTCCTTCGTGAACGCGCCCGGCACGCCCGACCCGGTCGTCGGCTTCGTGCCCGAGCGCGACCAGATGAAGCCCGACCTGCCGCTGCTCGGCATCGGCCTGCGGCGCCCCTCGGAAGACGACCTCCTGGAAGGAAGCACCCGGCGATGACCCTGGCACCCGAGACGACCGACCTCAAGGTCCAGCTCCGGCTGACCGACGACTGGTTCACCGCCTGCGACCTCGGCGCCCTGCTCCCGGGCCGGGGCGTGGCGGCCCTGCTCCCCGACGGCGGCCAGGTGGCCCTCTTCCGCGACCGGGACGGCGGCCTGTACGCCATCGACAACCGGGACCCGTTCACCGGCGCGGCCGTCCTCTCCCGCGGCCTGACCGGCACCCACCGGGGCCGCCCGTTCGTCGCCTCCCCCCTGCTCAAGCAGCGCTTCGACCTCACGACCGGCGAGTGCCTGGACGACGCGGCGATACGGGTGGAGACGTACGAGGTGAAGGCCGCCTGATCCACCATTCTTGACTGATCGTTTCAGATAAGCATAGGCTGCGGACCGTGGCCAGGACCAAGGAGTTCGATCCGGACGCCGCGCTGCGGGCAGCCCTGGAGCTGTTCTGGCGGCGCGGCTACGAGGCGACGTCGATGTCCGACCTCGTGGAGCACCTCGGCGTCGGGCGCGCCAGCATCTACGCGACCTTCGGCAACAAGCGCGAGCTGTACCTGAAGGCACTGGCGCACTACGAGCAGGGGCTGCTTCCGGCCCTGCTGGAGGACCTGTCCCGGCCGGGCCCCGCCCTGCCGGGCGTGCGGTCCCTGGTACGGCGCTACGCCGCCGAGGCGAGCGCCGACGACACGCGCCTGCACGGCTGTTTCGTCACCAACACCGCCGCCGAGCTGGCCCCGCACGACGCGGTCGCCGCCCGGCGGGTCGAGCGGAACTGGGACCGGCTGGAGACCGTGCTGCACACCTCGCTGGCCCGGGCCCGCGCCGAGGGAGACCTGCCCGCGGGGCGCGATCCGCTGGCGCTCGCCCGGATGCTGCTGGTGCTGCTCCAGGGCATGCGGGTGGTCGGCAAGGCGTCGCCGGACCCGGCCAGGGTGCGGGACGCGGCGGAACAGGCGCTCGCACTGCTCGACTGAGACCTGGACGCACCCCTCTCCGGAGGGGCGTTTTCACGGCCACATACTGAACCGCTCGGTCAAAAAAAGGGGAGATCATGACCACGCAGCGCTTCATCGGCAGGACCGCACTCGTCACCGGCGCGGGCTCCGGCATCGGACGGGCCGTCGCCCTGGCCCTGGCCGCCGAGGGCGCGCACGTCGTCGTCGCCGGGCGCGCACGGGGGCCGCTCGACGAGACGGCGGCCCTGGTCGAGGAGGCGGGCGGCAAGGCGCTGGCCGTCACCGCCGACGTCACCCGGCCCGCCGACGTGGACGCCCTGGTGACCGCCGCCGTGGACCACTTCGGCTCCCTCGACGTGGCCGTGAACAACGCGGGCGTCTTCCGCGGCGGGGTGCCCGTCGCCGACCTGCCCGCGGAGGACTGGCACGCGCAGCTCGACATCAACGTCACCGGCGTGTTCCTCGCCCTCGGGGCGGAGGTCCGGCAGATGCGCACCCAGCCGGGCGGCGGCACGATCGTGAACATCGCCTCCACCTTCGGGGCGCACAAGCGCAGCCCGGGCGCCGCGGCCTACGCGGCGACCAAGGCGGCCGTTTCCGCCCTCACCCGGGGCGCCGCCCTGGACCACATCGGGGAGGGGGTCCGCATCAACGCCGTCAGCCCGGGCGCCACGGCGACCTCCATGTCCCTGCGGCCCGGCGAGACGGAGGCGGGACGGGCCGAGCGCATGCGCGACGAGACGCCGCTCGGCCGGGTCTCGGAGGTGGCGGAGGTCGCGGCGGCCGTGCTGTACCTGGCGTCGGACGACGCGGCCTCGGTGGTGGGCACCGACCTGGTGGTGGACGGCGGCCAGACGGCCTGACCCCGCCGCTCAGGGCAGCAGCGGCTCGTAGACGACGCCCGTCAGCCGCTCCGAGGCGGCCCACAGCCGCTCTCCCATCGCGTCGTCGGTGGTCCAGGACGCCCGCCAGGACGGTGCGGGCGCCCCGCGCCACATCGCGAAGGACGGGCCGGTGAAGGAGTCGGAGGGGACGCCGGGCGCGGTCGCCGCGTACAGGACGGGCAGCGCGCCGGCCTCCGGGGACTGGGCGGCGGCCCGGTTGGCCAGCAGCATCAGCCGCTCGGCGACCCGGCGCCCCTCGGCACGGGGACCGGCCGTCAGCAGCCCCGTCCGCGCGTACCCGGGATGGGCGGCGACCGCGCGCACGTCCGAGGCGCCCTCCCGGGCCGCGAGCCTGCGCGCCAGCTCGTGGGTGAAGAGCAGGTTGGCGGACTTGGAGCGGGCGTAGGCGGTCCAGCGGCCGTAGCGCCGCACGCTGTTGAGGTCGCGCGGATCGACGTTGGCCAGCGCGTGCAGGAAGCTGGAGACGGTCACGATCCGGGCGCCGGGCGTGGCCAGCAGGGTGGGCAGCAGCAGCCCGGTGAGGGCGAAGTGGCCCAGGTGGTTGACGCCGAACTGGGTCTCGAAGCCGTCCGCCGTCGTGCCGTGGGGCAGCGCCATCACCCCGGCGTTGTTGACGAGCAGGTCGAGCCGCTCGTAGGGCAGCCCGTAGGCGAACTCCCGCACCGAGCCCAGGTCGCCGAGGTCCAGCCGGGCCGCTTCCACGCAGGCGGCGGGCACCTCGCCGAGGAGGCGTTCGACGGCCGCGCTCCCCCGCTCCCGGCTGCGGCAGGCGAGGACGACGGTCGCGCCCTTGCGCGCCAGTTCCCGGGCGACGACGTGGCCGAGGCCGCCGTTGGCTCCGGTGACGACGGCGACGCGACCGTCCAGGTCGGGGATGTCACCCGTGTTCCAGCCGGTCATCGGCGCTCCTTCGCTGGTCGGGTCCCGTCTCACCGTACGCGCCCCACGGTCCTGCGCGGAGAGCTACCGTCCGGTCACGTCACGTTTCCATCACGGGTCCTCCATGTCTCCACCACATCTCGCGCATCTCAATAGCTTCGTCACTTCACATCCGCTCACGCACCACCGACACCACTTCCGGGACTCTCGATGAAGCTGCTCCGCAAGCCCGCCGCTCTGACCGTCGCCGCGCTGGCCCTGGCCGCCCTGCCGGCCGCCGCCGCACAGGCACACGACGGCACGCACCCGTTCAAGAACTGCACCGAGGCGTACGACGCCGGGTACGCCGACATCCCGAAGAGCGACGAGCACTACGGCCCCCACCTGGACCGCGACAAGGACGGCGTCGGCTGCGACAAGCCGCCGGCCGGCTTCGTGCCCGTGGGCGACCGGGACACCGACGACACCGCGGGCGCCGGGAGCGGGAAGGACTCCGGGGCCGGGGAGGGCGGCGGCGAGGAGAGCGGCGGCACGGAGGCCGCCGGGCAGCAGGGCACCGACCTGGCCGAGACCGGCGGCGGCGACAGCACGCCGTACATCGCGGCGGGCGGCGCGGTCGTCGTGCTCGCGGGCGGCGGACTGATGCTGGCCGCGCGCCGGCGCCGCGGTGACGGCGGGGCGGCCTGACCCCCGGCCCGGCCGCGCCTCACGCGCCTCACGCGCCTCATGTTGTCCCCGCGGCCCCGCCCGTTCAGCGGCGGGGCTCGGGCGTCTTGACGCGGGGCTCCGGCGCCTTGCTGCGGGGCTCCGGCGCCTTGAGGCTGAAGGCGGCGCTGTTCAGCCAGCGCCGTGCTGCCCGGGCCACCGGGCGCTCGACGAACCGCTGCACGACGTACGACAGCGCGACCAGCCCGGCGACGGTGGCGCAGACCACGACCCACGGGTCGGCCCGGTCGCCGAAGCGGTGCAGGACGTTGACGCCGATGGCGTCGTGCAGCAGGTACAGCGGGAAGGTCAGCGTGCCCGCGACGGTCAGCCAGCGCCAGCGGACGCGGCTGGTCCAGCCGAGGGCGACGGCGGCGATCAGCAGGAAGAACACCGTGATCACCAGGACCAGCCAGCCCCGGCCCGGCTGCCAGGAGTCCCAGTTGAGGCGGCCCCCGTCGGGGGTCAGCAGGTAGTGCAGCGCCACCAGCCACGACATGGCGACGATGCCCCACAGCAGCGGGGTGGGCCGGTAGCGGTACATGAGGTAGAAGGCCATGCCCGCGATGAAGTACGGGGCGGACGGCGGGTTCACCAGCAGCGTCAGCAGGTGGATGTCGGCGCTCGGGGCGAGCACGGCGGCGACGGTCCACAGCCCGCAGTAGATCACCACGCGCTGGTAGGTCAGGCCCTTCCACACCACGACCGCGAAGGTCAGGTAGAAGCACAGTTCGGGCCAGAGCGTCCAGTAGACGGAGTCGAGGTGCTCCACGCCGAGCGGCGTCTGGAGCATCGTCAGGTTGGCGAACAGCACGCGCGGGTGGGGGTGCCCGAACGGGTTGTCGGCGAAGTAGATCACGCAGGCCGTGATCGCGATGGCCGCCCAGTACATGGGGTACAGCCGGGTCACGCGGGAGATGAAGAAGTCGCGCGGGGTGCGGCCCCACGCGCTCATGCAGATGACGAACCCGCTGATCAGGAAGAAGAGTTCGACACCGAGCCGGCCGTAGGCGAAGTAGCCGTGCGCCTCGGGGAAGACGGTGTCGACGGGGCGGTCCCAGATCGTCTCCATGGTGGAGGGCACCTGGCCGACGAAGTGGAAGAAGACCACCGACAGGGCCGCCAGGAACCGCAGTCCGTCCAGTGCCGCGAGCCGGTTCCTGCGGACCGGGGGCCCGGCCCCGGGAACCCGCTCCCGCGCCCCGGTGCGGGGTGCGGGCACCGCGTCCGCGGGTCTGTCCTCGCTGGTGTCCCGGTCGGCCGTGCCGGCCGCTTCCCTGCGCTCCGTCTGCGTCATCCAACCACCGTTCCGGGGTGCCGGCCGCGGTCCGCCGCCAGGGCCCTCCAACTTCGCTGACAGCTTGCTGCTGCTCAGCCCGCGGGAATTCACACCGTTGAAAGCGTCACAAAATCACGGCCGGACGGCACGCGAAAGGCGGCACCCCCGCACGGGTGCCGCCTTTTCTCGTGGTCCGGAGCCGCCGCCGATCGGTGAGGGTGGTCGGGTGACAGACGGCGGCTCCGGGGCTCGGTGCCCCCGCGGGGCCTACCGGTGGTCGCTGCCCTTCGACCGCGACGCCGCGCGTCCCGCCTCCAGGCGGGCCACCGGGATCCGGAACGGGGAGCAGGAGACGTAGTCCAGACCCACCTCGTGGAAGAAGTGGACCGACTCCGGGTCGCCGCCGTGCTCGCCGCAGACGCCGAGCTTCAGGTCGGGGCGCGTGGCGCGGCCCGCCTTCGCGGCGGCGGCGACCAGGGAGCCGACGCCGTCCTGGTCGATGGTCTCGAACGGCGAGACGCCGAAGATGCCCTTCTCCAGGTAGGCCGTGAAGAAGCTGGCCTCGACGTCGTCGCGGCTGAAGCCCCACACGGTCTGGGTGAGGTCGTTGGTGCCGAAGGAGAAGAACTCCGCGGCCTCGGCGATCTGACCGGCGGTCAGCGCGGCGCGCGGCAGCTCGATCATCGTGCCGATCGACAGCTTGAGCCTGGTGCCGGTGGCGGCCTCGACCTCGGCGACGACCTGGTCGGCCTCCTCGCGGACGATCTCCAGCTCCTGGACGGTGCCCACCAGCGGGATCATGATCTCGGCGCGCGGGTCGCCCTTGGCGGCCTTGCGCTCGGCGGCGGCCTCGGCGATGGCGCGGACCTGCATGGTGAACAGGCCGGGGATGACCAGGCCGAGGCGGACGCCGCGCAGGCCGAGCATCGGGTTCTGCTCGTGCAGCCGGTGCACGGCCTGGAGCAGGCGCAGTTCGTTCTCGTGCGGCTCCTGGCGGGACTCGGCGAGGGCCACGCGTACCGACAGCTCGGTGATGTCGGGCAGGAACTCGTGCAGCGGCGGGTCGAGCAGGCGGACGGTGACGGGCAGCCCGTCCATCGCCTCGAACAGCTCGACGAAGTCCTGCTTCTGCCGGGGCAGCAGCTCCTTGAGGGACTCCTCCCGCTCGGCCTCGGTGTCGGCCAGGATCAGCCGCTCCACCAGTTCGCGCCGGTCGCCGAGGAACATGTGCTCGGTACGGCACAGGCCGATGCCCTGGGCGCCGAACCGGCGGGCGCGCAGCGCGTCCTCGGCGTTGTCGGCGTTGGCGCGCACCCGCAGCCGGCGCTTGCGGTCGGCGAAGGCCATGATGCGGTGCACGGCCTCGACCAGTTCGTCGGCGTCCTCGGCGCCCGCGTGCATGCGGCCCTCGAAGTACTCGACGACCGGGGAGGGCACGACCGGCACCTCGCCGAGGTAGACCTTGCCGGAGGAGCCGTCGATGGAGACGACGTCGCCCTCCTCGACGACGTGCCCGCCGGGCACGGTCATCCGGCGGCGCTTGGTGTCGACCTCCAGCTCCTCGGCGCCGCAGACACAGGTCTTGCCCATGCCGCGGGCGACGACGGCCGCGTGGGAGGTCTTGCCGCCGCGCGAGGTCAGGATGCCCTCGGCGGCGATCATGCCGTCCAGGTCGTCGGGGTTGGTCTCGCGGCGGATCAGGATGACCTTCTCGCCGGAACGGGACCACTTGACGGCGGTGTAGGAGTCGAAGACCGCCTTGCCGACCGCGGCGCCCGGCGAGGCGGCGATGCCCCGGCCGACCTGTTCGACCTTCGCCTCCTCGTCGAAGCGCGGGAACATGAGCTGGGCGAGCTGGGCGCCGTTGACCCGCTGGAGGGCCTCGGCCTCGTCGATCAGGCCCTGGTCGACGAGCTGGGTGGCGATGCGGAAGGCCGCGCCCGCGGTGCGCTTGCCGACCCGGGTCTGGAGCATCCACAGCCGGCCGCGCTCGATGGTGAACTCGATGTCGCACAGGTCCAGGTAGTGGTTCTCCAGCGTCTCCATGATCTGCATGAGCTGGTCGTACGACTTCTTGTCGATCCGCTCCAGGTCCGCCAGCGCGACGGTGTTGCGGATGCCGGCGACGACGTCCTCGCCCTGGGCGTTCTGGAGGTAGTCGCCGTAGACGCCCTGGTGGCCGCTCGCGGGGTCCCGCGTGAACGCGACACCCGTGCCGGAGTCGGGGCCGAGGTTGCCGAAGACCATCGAGCAGACGTTGACGGCGGTGCCGAGGTCGTGCGGGATGCGCTCCTGGCGGCGGTAGAGCTTGGCGCGCTCGCCGTTCCAGGACTCGAAGACCGCCTTGATGGCGAGGTCCATCTGCTCGCGCGGGTCCTGCGGGAAGTCCCGGCCGGCCTCGGTCTTGACGATCTTCTTGAACCTGGTGACGAGCTTCTTGAGGTCGGCGGCCTCCAGTTCGGTGTCGACCTCGACCTTCTTGGCCGCCTTCGCCGCCTCCAGCGCCTCCTCGAAGAGGTCGCCGTCGACGCCGAGGACGGTCTTGCCGAACATCTGGATCAGCCGGCGGTAGGAGTCCCAGGCGAAGCGGTCGTCGCCGGCCTGCTGGGCCAGGCCCCGCACCGACTTGTCGGACAGGCCGATGTTGAGGACGGTGTCCATCATGCCGGGCATGGAGAACTTGGCCCCGGAACGCACCGACACGAGAAGGGGGTTGTCGGGCTGGCCGAGCTTCTTGCCCATCCTCGTTTCGAGGGCGTCGAGGTGCGCACTCACCTCGTCACGCAGTGCCGCCGGCTCCTCGCCGCTTTCGAGGTAGGTCTTGCAGGCCTCGGTGGTGATGGTGAAGCCGGGAGGGACCGGGAGACCCAGGTTGGTCATCTCGGCGAGGTTGGCGCCCTTGCCGCCGAGCAGGTCCTTGAGGTCCTTGTTGCCCTCGGTGAAGTCGTAAACGAACTTCGGCGCGTTCGCTACCTGGGGATCTTTGTTTTCCGACACGGGTCTCGACTCCTCGAGGACGCGGTGGCTGCCCTGACGGCGAGGAATGTACCCAGATCAAAGGCGCCTTGGTACGTCCACCTGCGCGTCGTACGCCCGCAACCACTCGTCCGCCACCGGATCGAAAGTCAAGGCTTGGCAAGCGACCGGAGGCGCGTGTTTTCACTTCTTGAAGTCATGGGATCGGGGACCGCTGAATTCTGCGCTCATCTGAGCACCTTTCCCTACGCATGAGTTCGATCGATGAACGATCAGTGCATGGCACTCAGTGCCACCGCTTGGAGAAGTGGAGCCGCTCTTGATCCGCTCATCTGAGCGCTCCTCGTATCAGAGGTGGCGAGAATCACGCTCCCGCAGCCCGCGGGTTTCACCATCCGGACCGGCCGACCGACCGGCCGACCGACCGGCGGCGGGACCGGTGGTGAACGGACCGATCCCGCCGGACGTACGAGAGGGCGGCGGGTCCCGGCCCCCTCGCCGGGGCCCGCCGCCCACCGGGTTTCGCACGGAAGGACCTTCGGGTGCCCGTCATCACGCCTTTTCGCCGACCGCCGCGGACCACCGACGGCGCCCCCGGCACCCCCGGCGCCCCCGGCCCGGCCCCGCTCGCGGTCCTCCGGAGCCGCCTCGCCCAAGGGTGCGCACGGCGCACCCGGCACCCGCGCACCGCCCGCGTCCTCCGCCGGGTCACCACGGCCTTTTCGGCCATTCTCGTCCTCGGCGCCCTTCTGCTGCCCCACACCCTCGCCGCCCTGGAGCCCAGCCGCTTCGCGCGGATCCCGGCGGAGGCGGTCGTCGCGGCGGTGCTCCTGCTGTGCCTGCCCCCGGTGCCGCGCCGGGCGGCGGCGGCGCTGTTCGGCACCGCACTGGGCGCGCTGACCGTGCTGAACCTGCTCGACATGGGCTTCACCGAGTACCTGGGCCGCGGCTTCAACCCGGTCCTGGACTGGGGCCTGCTCGACGACGCCCAGGCGTACGTGGCGGACTCGGTGGGCGGCGCGGCGGCGGTCTGGGCGGCCGTGGGCGCCGTGGCGCTGGCCGTGCTGCTGGTGGTGCTGACGGCGCTGGCGGCGGTCCGGCTCGGCGAGCTGCTCGCCGCGCACCGGGAGCGGGCGGCCCGGGGCGCGCTGATGGCGGCCACCGTGTGGCTGACCTGCGCGGCGCTGGGCGTGCAGACGTTCGGCGTGCCGCTCGCCACCACGAACGCCTCCCGGGCCGCAGAGGCGCAGGCCCACCGGGTCGTGGACACGCTGCGGGACGAGGCGGCCTTCGCGAGGGAGGCGGAGGCGGACCGCTTCGGCGCCACGCCCGGCGCCGAGCTGGTGCCGGACCTGCGCGGCAAGGACGTGGTCTTCGCGTTCGTCGAGAGCTACGGCCGCAGCGCGATCGAGGACCCGGTGATGGCACCGGGTGTCGGCCGGATGCTGGACGCGCGGACCGGCGCGCTGGCGGAGGCGGGCTTCCACGCCCGCAGCGGCTGGCTGACCTCGGCCACGTACGGCGGCAGCAGTTGGCTGGGCCACTCCACCTTCCTGTCCGGCCTGTGGGTGGACAACCAGCAGCGCTACCGCACCGTCACGGCGGGTGACCGCCTCACCCTCACCAAGGCGTTCGCCAAGACCGGCGACTGGGACACGGTCGGCATCATGCCCGGAGTGCGCAAGGCCTGGCCGGAGGCGGACTGGTACGGCCTCGACACGGTGCACGACGCCTCCGGCCTGGGCTACCGGGGCCCGAGGTTCGGCTGGTCGACGATGCCCGACCAGTACGCGCTGGAGGCGTTCCAGCGCCTGGAGCACGGCAGGAAGCACGACCGGCCGCTGATGGCGGAGGTCGTCCTCACCTCCAGCCACCAGCCCTGGGCGCCGCTCCCGCGCATGGTCGGTTGGGACGAGGTGGGCGACGGGTCGGTGTACGAGGACATCGAGGCGTCGGGCGTGCGGGCGTCCGACGTGATCACCGACTCCGCCCGCTCGAAGGAGGAGTACGGCAGGTCGGTCCAGTACTCGGTCACGAGCCTCACCCAGTGGCTGGAGCGCTACGGCACGGACGACACCGTCCTGGTCTTCCTCGGCGACCACCAGCCGATCGCCCGGGTCAGCGGGGACGGGGCGAGCCGGGACGTGCCGGTGTCGGTCGTCGCCAGGGACCCGAAGGTCCTCGACGCGATCGACGGCTGGCACTGGACGCGGGGGCTGAAGCCGGCCCGCGACGCCCCGGTGTGGCGGATGAGTTCCTTCCGCGACCGCTTCCTGACGGCGTACGGCTCGACGCCGCACCCCACCGGGGCCGGGGGGCTGATCAGCCGCCGGAGGTGTCCAGCTCCGCGTCCTCGCCGACGCCCGCGCAGTCGTAGGGGTCCTTGAGCCAGCCGTCGGGCAGGACCACCCGGTTGTTGCCGGAGGTACGGCCGCGGGGGCCGTCGGCACCGGCCGGCCAGGGCTGGTCCAGGTCGAGCTCGTCCAGCCCGGCGCGCAGGGCCTCCAGGGAGGAGGTGACCGCGAGCCGCTTGCGCATCTCGGAGCCGACGGCGAAGCCCTTGAGGTACCAGGCGACGTGCTTGCGGAAGTCGACGACCCCGCGCGCCTCGTCGCCGATCCACTCGCCGAGCAGTGTGGCGTGCCGCACCATCACGTCGGCGACCTCGCGCAGGGTGGGCCGCACGAAGGCGTCGGTGCGGCCCTCGAAGGCGGCGACCAGGTCGGCGAAGAGCCACGGCCGCCCCAGGCAGCCGCGTCCGACGACGACGCCGTCGCAGCCGGTCTCGCGGACCATGCGCAGCGCGTCCTCGGCGGACCAGATGTCGCCGTTGCCGAGGACGGGGATCTCCGGGACGTGCTCCTTGAGGCGGGCGACGGCCTCCCAGTCGGCGGTGCCGCCGTAGTGCTGGGCGGTGGTGCGGCCGTGCAGGGCGACGGCGCTGACGCCCTCCTCGACGGCGATGCGGCCCGCGTCGAGGTAGGTGAGGTGGTCGTCGTCGATGCCCTTGCGCATCTTCATGGTGACGGGCAGGTCACCGGCGCCGGAGACGGCCTCGCGGACGATGGCGCGCAGCAGGTTCCGCTTGTACGGCAGGGCCGAGCCGCCGCCCTTGCGGGTCACCTTGGGCACCGGGCAGCCGAAGTTGAGGTCGATGTGGTCGGCGAGGTCCTCCTCCGCGATCATGCGGACGGCCTTGCCGACGGTCACCGGGTCGACGCCGTAGAGCTGGATGGAGCGCGGGGTCTCGGTCGCGTCGAAGTGGATGAGCTGCATGGTCTTCTCGTTGCGCTCGACCAGCGCCCGGGTGGTGATCATCTCGCTCACGAACAGCCCCTTGCCCCCGCTGAACTCCCTGCACAGGGTGCGGAAGGGCGCGTTGGTGATCCCGGCCATCGGCGCCAGCACCACGGGCGGCGCGACGGTGTGCGGGCCGATCCGCAGGGGTGCGGCGGTGCGGTCGGGGGCGGGCGTGGTGAGCGTGGACATTCCCCCATTGTCACGCACGCGGGGAGATCATGTATCAGTCATTAGTTAGTCGCACTATCGAAATGCGCGTACGATGGAGTCCATGCCCGAGCCGACCCGTCGCCGCCGCATGCTCGTGCTCGCCATCTGCTGCATGAGCCTGCTGATCGTGAGTATCGACAACACGATCCTCAACGTCGCCCTCCCCTCCATGCAGCGCGACCTGCACGCGAGCACGTCCGGCCTGCAGTGGGCGATCGACGCGTACACGCTGGTGCTGGCCGCGCTGCTGATGCTGGCCGGCTCCACGGCCGACCGGATCGGCCGCAAACGGGTCTTCATGACCGGTCTGGTGCTCTTCACCCTCGGCTCGCTGCTGTGCTCCCTGGCCCCGGACCTGTCCTCGCTGATCGTCTTCCGGATGGTGCAGGCGGTGGGCGGTTCGATGCTGAATCCGGTCGCGATGTCGATCATCACCAACACCTTCACCGACCCGCGCGAGCGCGCCCGTGCGATCGGTGTCTGGGGTGCGGTGGTCGGCATATCCATGGCCGCCGGTCCCCTGGTGGGCGGCGTACTGGTGGAGTCGGTCGGCTGGCGCTCGATCTTCTGGGTCAACCTGCCGGTGGGCCTGGCCGCCCTCCTGCTCACCCTCCGCTTCGTCCCCGAGTCCCGTGCGCCGAAGGCCCGCCGTCCCGACCCGCTGGGCCAGCTCATGGTGATCGTGCTGTTCGGCTCCCTGACGTACGCGATCATCGAGGCGCCGAACGCGGGGCTCGCGACGGTCCTGCCCTTCGCGGTGCTGGCCCTCGCCGCGCTGGTCGGCCTGCTGGTCCACGAGCCCCGTCGCACCGACCCGCTCGTCGAGCTGCGCTTCTTCCGGTCGGCGCCGTTCAGCGGGGCCACGGTGATCGCGGTCAGCGCGTTCGCCGCGCTGGGCGGCTTCCTGTTCCTGTCCACGCTGTACCTCCAGAACGTGCGCGGACTGAGCGCGCTGGAGGCCGGCCTGTGGATGCTGCCGATGGCCGTGCCGACCTTCCTGTGCGCCCCGCTGTCCGGGCGGCTGGTCGGCAGCCGGGGGCCGCGGCTGCCGCTGCTGATCGCGGGCGCCGCGCTGACGGTGAGCGGGACGCTGTTCGCCGCCTTCGAGGCCGAGACGTCCGACGTCACCCTCTTCCTCGGCTACGTCCTGTTCGGCGTCGGCTTCGGCTTCGTCAACGCGCCCATCACCAACACCGCGGTCTCCGGCATGCCCCGCGCCCAGGCCGGGGTCGCGGCGGCGGTCGCCTCCACCAGCCGCCAGTTGGGCCAGACGCTCGGCGTGGCGGTGATCGGCGCGGTGCTGGCGACGGGGGTGAGCGCGTCCTCCTACCGCGACACCTTCGTCTCCGCGGCGCGTCCGGGCTGGTGGATCCTCGCCGCCTGCGGCCTCGCGGTCCTCGTCCTCGGCGCCGTCACCAGCGGCCGCTGGGCCCACCGCACGGCGGAACGGACGGCGGAACGCCTGCGGGCGCCGGAGGTGCGGGAGGCATCGCGAGCGGGGGCATGAGGGCACCCGGGCCTCTGGTCGCGGGCGGCCCCGCACCCCGCCTCAGCGCATCGTCGTCGGCAGGCGTTCCGTCAGCTTCGGCCAGTACCTCGTCACCGCGTCCTCCACTCCCGGCAGCGCCCGCTGTCCCGCCAGGGCCAGGGCGATCGCCGCGGCCACGCCCGCCCAGGCGACCGGGCCGAGCGGGGTGCAGCCGAACAGGCGGCTGGCGCCCGGGGTCTGGACGAGGGCGACCAGGGCGGCGGCCGAGCCGAGGGACGTGACCTGGACCAGGCGGCTGTCGCGGCGGTCGGCGAGGGTCTGGGCGAGCTGCGTGCCGACGACGGCGCACAGGGCCATGGTCGTCGCACGCCGCTCCGTGCCCGGCGTGAAGCGGCCCAGCAGCCAGGCCGCGGTCGCCCCGAGTGCCGTGGTGAGCGCGCGGTGCCGGATCTGCCGGATGAGGGGTTCGCCCAGCACCGCCGTACCCAGCGGCGCACCCGCGTCGGCGGCCTCCTGCTCCGGGTCCCCCGTCTTGGTCACCGCGACCGCCATCGCAGGGAACAGGTCGGTGAAGAGGTTGACCAGCAGCATCTGCCGGGTGGACAGCGGGGCGGCGCCGCCCAGCACCGTGCCGAGGATGCCGAACCCGACCTCGCCCGCGTTGCCGCCGATCAGGATGGCGATGGCGTCGGCGACGCTGTGCCACAGCGCCCGGCCCTCCCGCACCGCCTCCACCAGCACCAGCAGGTCGTCGCCGGTCACCACCAGGTCGGCGGCGTTGCGGGCGGCGGCCGAGCCGCGGGCGCTGATGCCGACGCCGATGTCGGCGGCCCGGATCGCGGCGGCGTCGTTGGCGCCGTCGCCGACCATGCCGACGACCCTCCCCGCGTCCCGCAGCGACTCGACGACCTGGAGCTTCTGCTCCGGCGCCACCCGGGCCACGACGTCCGCGTCGCGCAGCATCCGGGAGCGGGCCGTGCGGTCGGCGGCGGCGAGTTCGTCCCCGGTGACCACGACCGCGTCCTCGGGCCAGCCCAGGTCGACGGCGATGGCGCGGGCGGTCTGCGGATGGTCACCGGTCAGCACCACGGGCCGTACGCCCGCCTCGCGCAGCCCGCGCACCAGCGCCGGGGAGGTCTCGCGGGCCACGTCGGCCAACGCCAGCAGTCCGGTGAACTCCAGCTCGGAGGGCTGCCGTTCGAGGACGTCGGCGGCGTTCTCGCCCCGCGCGAGGGTGCGCCGGGCCACCGCGATGATGCGCAGTCCGTCGCGGGCCAGGCGTTGCGCCACCTCGGCGGTGTCCGCGGGCAGGTCCGCGCAGGCGGGCAGCACCGTTTCCGGGGCGCCCTTGACCACCAGCACCGCGTCACCGCTCGCGCCCTCGCGTCCGACGGCGGCGGCGTAGCCCCGGGACGTCTCGAACGGCAGGCCCTCCTCCTGCGTCCACGCGGGGTCGTCCCCGGCCGCCTCCAGCACCGCCTCGTCGGTGGCGTGGGTCGGCCGGGCGCCGCCGTCGCCGTTCAGCCGGGGGCAGGCGCGCGCGGCGGTCCGCACGGCGTCGGCGGCCTCGGGGTCGCCCGCCCGGCGGACGGTGCCGTCGGGGCCCGCGACGCGCGAGAGCCGCAGCGCGTTCTCGGTGAGGGTGCCGGTCTTGTCGAAGCAGACGGTGTCCATCCGGCCGAGCGCCTCCAGCGTGCGCGGGGTGCGCACCAGGACGCCCCGGCGGCTCAGCCGGCGGGCCGCCGCGAGCTGCGCCACCGTCGCCACCAGCGGCAGTCCCTCGGGCACGGCGGCCACCGCCACCGACACGCCTCCGGCGACGGCCTGCCTGACCGGCGCCCCGCGCAGCAGCGAGAGACCGGTCACCGCGGCCCCGCCCGCCAGGGTGAGCGGCAGCGCCTTGCGGGTCAGCTCCTGGAGCCGCGCCTGCACCCCGGCCGCCGACGGCGTACGGGCCGCCAGCGCGACCGCCCGCGCCGCCTCGGTGTGGTCGCCGGTGTCGACGACGACCGCCCCGGCCCGCCCGGCGACCACGGTCGTGCCCTCGAAGACCATGCAGTACCGCTCCGCCACCGGCGCCCGTGGCGCCGGGTCCACGCACTTGTCCACCGGCAGCGACTCACCGGTCAGCGCGGACTCGTCCACCTCGAGGCCGTCCTCCCACAGCAGCCGCGCGTCGGCGGGCACGACGTCGTCGGCCTGCAGCTCGATCACGTGACCGGGGTGCAGCTTGGCGGCGTCCACGATCCACGGCTCGCCCCGCGCGGGGGCCTCCCCGGCGGCCTCCGGCGGGCCGTCCCCGGCCGGCGGCGCGGTCCCGCCGTCCGGCGACGGGGCGGGCGCGACCGGTGCCGGACCGCCCTCGCCGCCGGTGCCTCCGGCTCCGGCGTACTCCCCGGCCCCGGCCGCCCCGGCCGCCCCGTGCGCGCCGCGGCCGTTCCGCCCGTTGACCGGCGCGAGGTCCTCCGTCAGGCGCGCCTTCTGCTTCTGCTCGGCCAGCAGTCCGGACAGCGCCCGCTCCGCGCGCAGCCGCTGGAAGCCGCCGACCAGCGCGTTCAGGTCGAGGGCGCCGACCACGAGCATCGCGTCGACGACCGACCCGAGGATCGCGGAGGCGGCCGAGCCGACCGCCAGGACGGGGGTGAGCGGGTCGTCCAGTTCCCCGCGCACGGCCCGGGCGAGCTGCCACGACCAGCGGGCCGGTGCCAGCACGCGCACCCGGCCCGCCCGTCCGGCGGCCGTCCGCAGCCGTGCGACGGCCTCTTCCACGACGGTCGGCTCCGGCTCGCGTTCCCGCTCCAGCCGCTCCCGTACGGCGTCGGGGTCCAGCGCGTGCCACGCCACCCGGGGCCGGGGGCGCGGGGCGCGGGCCATCGCCACGCCCAGCGCGGCCCGCGTCCCCGACAGCAGGGCCACGCCCGCGCTCGCGTCCACCGGCGCGTGCCGCATCCCCAGCAGCGACGACACACCGCCCCGGCGCCTGCCGCGCGCCTCGCCGACCGCCACCAGCAGCCCGGACAGCGCGGCCCCGGACCGGGCCAGCGTCTGCGACCGGCGCCCGACCGCCCGCGCCACCGGCACCGCCCGCAGCACCCGCCACACGTCGGCCAGGCCCTGCGGCGCGAGCACGTCCGCGCCCCACGCCACCGGGCAGTCCGCGTCGGCGAGCGCCACGGCCACGTCCCCGGCGAGCAGCCCGTCCGTCACCGACGCGTCGTCACCGGGCTGCGGCCGTACGACGGTGACGACGCCGCCCTCGGCGCCCAGTTCCGCCACGACGTCCGCGAGCGGGCGACGGGCGGGGACGACCTGGTCGGCGAGGCCGGTGAAGTCGGCCAGCGCGGGGTCCTCGACCATGACCACGCGCAGCCCCGCGCGCCGCGCCGCGTCCAGCACGTCCTCGGTCCACGGGTCCGCGCCCGCGCCCGGCAACCGCAGGGCGCTGGGGTGCAGCACGACCGTGCGGGCCATCTCCAGTTGCCGCAGCCGTCCGGGGTCGCGCACCAGCACACCGGTGCGGGACAGCGCGGCGCTCAGTACGGCGTGGAAGGCGGCGGGCCCGTAGCGCGCGGCCTTGGGCGACCCGGCGAGCACGGCCTCCGCCGCCTCGGCCACGTCGTGCTTGACCAGCAGGGTCGCGACGGCGCCCGCCACGCTGCCCGCCGAGGCGTGGGTGGCGTACTCCTGGGCCGGGGAGGTGCGCGGCGGCGGGCGCAGGGCGGGCCCGGCGGGCAGGCTGACCCGGCCGGGGACGCACAGTCGGTCGTGCACGGCCTCGAAGGCGGCCCCGCGCGCCACCGCCTCGGCCAACTGGCAGACCCGCAGCGCCCCGTCGAGCACCAGCGAGGTGGGGCTCTGCCCGGCGCCGTGGACGGCCGCGTTGGCGGCGGCCAGCGCCACGTCCATGCGGTGGTCACCGAGCCGCCCGCGCAGCCAGGCGCGGAAGGCCGGGTTCTCGCGCAGCAGCGTCGCGACCGCGGTGACCAGGCGGGGCGAGGCCGACAGCCGCAGTCGTGCGCCGGTCACGGCGGCGGCGACGCCCAGCACGTCGGCGCCGAGCGCGAGCGCCGCGACCCGCACCGGGGCCGGGTCGCCGGGGTGGTCGGTCTCCTCCACCAGGCCGTCCGGGACGCCCGGGACACCCGGGACGCCGGAGGCATCCGAGGTGTCCGAGGCGTCCGGACCGGTCGCGGCGGGCTGCTCCGCCCGGGTGAGCCCGTGGTGTTCGGCGAGTTCGGTGGCCCGGTCCACGACGCGGTCGGTGAGCGCGTCCTCGGTCGCGGTCACCACCAGGCGGGCCAGGCCGGTGTCCCAGTAGGCGAGCAGTACGTCCGGGTGTTCGGCCAGGGCCGCCGCCACCCGCCGCCCCACCCGTTCCGTGCCGCCCGCCCGGCGCACCTCCTCCGTCGCGGCCGGCCGCAGCGCGAGGTGGACCCGGGGCCCGGCGCGCCAGTCCCGCGGACCGCCGGGCAGTGCCGCTCGGGCCACCCGTGCCGCCCGCGCGGCGAAGTCGGCGCCCCGCACACCGGCCCGCGCGGTGCCCGCCGCCGCCCCGGCCGCGGCGCCCACGGCGGGCGCGGTGCCGCGCGCCAGCAGCCGGGGCCCGGCCAGCACGAGCCCCGTGACGGCGCCCTGGGAACGCGTCAGCAGCCCACCGGCCATCGCTTCGCCTCAGCCGGACGTGCGGGTGCGCGACGCGGCGGCCGTCTTGCGACCGCGGCCGCGGTTGCCGCCCGCGGCGGAGGGCCGACTGGAGGACGCCTTGTTCCCCGACTGGCTCCTGCTCCGGGCGGGTGACGCGGTCTTCTTGGCGGACGCACGCTTCGCGGTGGACTTCTTCGCGGTGGACTTCTGCGCGGTGGCGGACTTGGCGGCGCTGGAAGTGCCGGCGGTGGACTTGGCGGCGGTCTTCCCGGCGCCGGTGGTCCGCTTCTCCGCGGCCGTCCTGGCCCTGCCGCCGCCCGCGCCGTCGGTGCCACCGGTGCCGCCCGCGCTGCGGGTGCCGCCCGTACGGCCCGTCCCGGCCGTCTTCGTACCGGCCGTCTTCGTCGCGGCCCTGGTCCCGGCCGTCTTCGTCGCTGCCGCCCTGGCGGTGGTCTTCCGGGCGGGCGTCCGGGCAGACCTGGTGCCCGGCGCCACGGCGGCCCGAGCCCCCGCCCCGTTCGCCCCGTTCTCCTTGCCGCCCGTGGCGGCGCTCCCGTTCCCGTTCCGCCCCCGCGCCTGCGTCAGCCACGCCACCGCCGCCCCGGTGACCGCCACCGGCCACTCCACCAGCCCGGCGACGCCCGCCACCCCCGCGCCCGTGTACACGAGCACGCGCCGCCCGCGCGGCGACACCGCCCCGATCCTGTCCAGCGCGCCCTCGGCGGCCCTGCCCACCGTCCCGGCGCCCGGCACCTTCCGTACCGCCGAAGCGGCCGCGTGCAACGGCCTCGGGAGTGTCCGCGCCGACTTCTGCTCAGCCATGACTGTTCGTCCTCGCCCTGTCCGTGCTGTGGGCACCCCGGGCTGTGGCAACCCTGGGAAACCCCGGGAACATCACCTTCCGCATTTCCCCGGGTTCCCGCACCTCGGGCGCTCATCCCGACGGAAGCGGCCCACGGGGAGCCGGCTCCCGCTCCAGGGCGATCGCGTGCAGCTTCTCCAGCCGCTCCCGGGAGACCTCGTCGGCCGGTGCGTACGTCACCATCCGGGGCCCGGGCTCCGGACCGAGCCACAGGTCGGTGTGGTCGACGCGGATGCGGCCGACGTGCCGGTTGAGGAACTCCTTGCGCTTGCCGCGGTGTGCGACGACCTCGTACCGTTCCCAGGCCTCGCGGAAGTCGGGCGACTGGGTGCGCAGCCGCTTCAGCAGCATCTTCCAGGCGGGCTCGGCTAGATGACCGGCCATCGTGGCGCGGAACCGGGCCGCCATCAGCCGCTGGGTCTCCTCCAGATGGACGATGGCGGACCGCCAGTCCTCGTTCGTGAAGCAGAGCACCATGCAGTTGCGGTCCTCGGGCGGCACCGCCTCCAGGTCCCCCAGCAGCAGCCCGTAGGTCCGGTTGTGCGCGAGGATGTCGTACCGGCTGTTCTGCACGCACGCGGGGAAGGGCTCGAACTGCTCCAGGAGGGCGCGCACCGCCGGCGTGATGGACGGGCAGACCGTCGCGGGCGTCGGGTCGACGGACCCCGCCAGCCGGAAGAGGTGGGCGCGCTCGGTCGGGTCGAGGAGCAGCGCGCGGGCGAGGGCGTCGAGGACCTGCACGGAGACCTGGATGTCCCGGGCCTGTTCCAGCCAGGTGTACCAGGTCACCCCGACGGCCGAGAGCTGGGCGACCTCCTCGCGCCGCAGCCCCGGCGTCCGGCGGCGGCGTCCGCGGGGCAGCCCGACCTGTTCGGGGGCGATGCGTTCGCGGCGGCTGCGCAGGAAGGCCGCGAGTTCGTGCCGCCTGATCTCCGAGCCGCTCTCCCGGGGCGGGGACTGCGCCGGCGTCTCGTGGCCCGTCATCGTCGTCATGCTTCCAGGGTGCCGTGTCCCGGACCCTGTTGCCAGGTACTGCTGCTACCAGGACAAGGACACTCTGGTACCACCTTGCCGGAGGCCGCAGGCTCGGTCCCGTGACCGAAACCATCACTTCACGACCCGTCCGCGCGGGCGCACCGGCCACCCCGGGAGCGCCCGCCGTGCTCGGCGGCCTCGGACTCTTCACGGTGCTGCTCGCCGCCGCGCTTCCGCTCGTCGACTTCTTCATCGTCAACGTCGCCCTGCCCGCCATCGGCGCGGACCTCTCCGCGAACGAGGCGGTCCTGGAACTCGTCGTCGCCGGGTACGGCGTGGCGTACGCCGTCCTGCTGGTCCTCGGCGGCCGGCTGGGCGACCTCTTCGGCCGGCGCCGCCTGTTCCTGGCCGGCATGGCGACCTTCGGACTGACCTCGCTGGCCTGCGGACTCGCACCGGACGCCTGGTCCCTGGTGGTCGCACGGGTGGCGCAGGGCGCCTCGGCCGCCGCGATGCTGCCGCAGGTGCTCGCGACCATCCAGGCGACCACGACCGGTCCCCGGCGCGCCAGGGCCATGGGCCTGTACGGGGCCACGGCCGGCCTGTCGATGGTGGCCGGCCAGGTCCTGGGCGGCGTCCTGGTGGCCGCCGACGTCGCGGGCACCGGCTGGCGTTCCGTCTTCCTGGTCAACGTGCCGGTCGTCCTCGTGGGCCTGTTCCTGGCCGCCCGCGCGGTCCCGGAGACCCGTTCCGCGCGCCCCGAGCCGGTGGACGTCCCCGGCACCTTCCTGCTGGCCGCCTCGATCCTGACCCTGCTGGTGCCGCTGACCGAGGGCCGGGCGGCGGGCTGGCCGCTGTGGACGTGGCTGTCGCTGGCGGCGTTCCCGTTCGCGGCGGCGGCGTTCTACGCGGTGGAGCGCCGGGCGGACCGCACGGGCCGTACGCCCCTGGTCCCGCCGAGTCTGTTCACGATCCTGTCCCTGCGCCGCGGCCTGCTGCTCCTGGTGCCGTTCTCGATCGGCTTCAGCGGCTTCATGTTCGTCATCGCCGTGGCGCTGCAGCAGGGTGCGGGTCTGGGCCCGGTGGCCGCGGGTCTGGCCCTGGTACCGCTGGCGGCGGTCTTCTTCCTCTTCTCCCTCGCCGGCCCTCGCCTCGTCGCCCGCTACGGCACCCGCGTCGTCCCCACCGGCGCCGCCCTCCAAGGGCTCGGCCTGGCCCTGATGGCGCTGACGGCATGGCGCTCCTGGCCCGACCTCGGCCTGGTCCCCCTCCTGCCGGGCGCCGCGCTCACCGGCGCGGGCCAGGCGCTCCAGCTCCCCGTCGTCTTCCGTGTCGTCCTGTCGGAGGTTCCGCCCGAGCGCGCGGGCGTCGGCAGCGGCGTGATGATCACCACCCAGCAGTCGTCCCTGGCCCTGGGGGTGGCCACCCTGGGCACGCTGTTCCTGTCGCTGACGCCGGGGATGGGCATGCGGGACGCCCTGGTGACGACACTGCTGGTGCAGTTGGCGGCGGTGGCGCTGACCGGCCTGCTGAGCCTGCGCCTGCCCCGGACGACCGCCTGAGCATCGCCCGCCTCTTGGTCCAGACCTCTTGACGAAAGGTCTGGACCACTGCACTGTCATGCCTACGACACAAGACGTCTCTCCCTCACCGAACCCCCACCGGGAGGCCCGGCATGATCCGCCGCAAGATCCGTCTACTGGCCGCCGCACTGGCGGCCACCGTCCTCACGCCCCTGGGCGTGGCCACCGCGTCCGCCGCTCCCACCGGCGCCGCCCCCGCCCCGGCCGCCGACACCTGCGCCGTGAAGCCGAAGCCCTCGGGCAAGATCCTCCAGGGCTACTGGGAGAACTGGGACGGCGCCGCCAACGGCGTCCACCCGCCCTTCGGCTGGACCCCGATCACCAACCCCCAGATCGCCGCCCACGGCTACAACGTCCTCAACGCGGCCTTCCCGGTGATCCGTTCCGACGGCACGGCGCTGTGGGAGGACGGCATGGACGCGGGCGTGAAGGTGGCGACGCCCGCGGAGATGTGCGCGGCCAAGGCGTCCGGGCAGACGATCCTGCTCTCCATCGGCGGCGCCACGGCCGGCATCGACCTCAACTCGACGGCGGTCGCCGACCGTTTCGTCGACACGATCGTGCCGATCCTCAAGAAGTACAACTTCGACGGCATCGACATCGACATCGAGACCGGCCTGACCGGCAGCGGGAACATCAACCAGCTCTCCGCGTCCCAGTCCAACCTGATCCGCATCATCGACGGCGTACTGGCCCGGATGCCCGCGGGCTTCGGCCTCACGATGGCCCCGGAGACGGCGTACGTCACCGGCGGCAGTGTCGTCTACGGCTCGATCTGGGGCGCCTACCTGCCGGTCATCAAGAAGTACGCGGACAACGGCCGCCTGTGGTGGCTGAACATGCAGTACTACAACGGCAGCATGTACGGCTGTTCCGGCGACTCCTACTCGGCCGGCACCGTGCAGGGCTTCACCGCCCAGACCGACTGCCTGGACAAGGGCCTGGTCGTCCAGGGCACGACGATCAAGGTGCCCTACGACAAGCAGGTCCCGGGCCTGCCCGCCCAGCCCGGCGCGGGCGGCGGCCACATGTCACCGTCCCTGGTCTCCCAGGCGTGGAACCACTACAACGGCGCCCTCAAGGGCCTGATGACCTGGTCCCTCAACTGGGACGGCTCGAAGAACTGGACCTTCGGCGACAACGTGAAGTCCCTCCAGGGCCGCTGAGCCGGGGGCCGCACCTGTGACCCGGGCCCCCTGAAACGCCGAAACGCCCACCCCCTCCCGGCCGAGTCGGGTGGTGGGTGGGCATGGGCCCCGGGGGGGCCAGGGGGCAGAGCCCCCTGGTACCTCAACGCGAACGAGCGTTCAGCAGCCGACCAGCCGGGAAGCGAGGTACCCCTCGATCTGGTCCAGCGACACGCGCTCCTGCTTCATCGTGTCCCGCTCCCGCACGGTCACCGCGTTGTCGTCCAGCGTGTCGAAGTCGACGGTGACGCAGAACGGCGTCCCGATCTCGTCCTGGCGCCGGTACCGGCGCCCGATCGCCCCGGCGTCGTCGAACTCGATGTTCCAGTTCTGCCGCAGCGCCTGCGCGAGCCCCTTCGCCTTCGGCGACAGCTCCGGGTTGCGGGACAGCGGCAGCACGGCCACCTTCACCGGCGACAGCCGCGGGTCGAGCCGCAGCACGGTGCGCTTCTCCAGCTTGCCCTTGGCGTTCGGCGCCTCGTCCTCGACGTACGCGTCGAGCAGGAAGGCCAGCATCGCGCGCCCCACACCGGCCGCCGGCTCGATGACGTACGGCGTCCAGCGCTCCTGGGCCTCCTGGTCGTAGTAGGAGAGGTCCTGGCCGGATGCCTTGGCGTGCGAGGAGAGGTCGTAGTCGGTCCGGTTGGCGACACCCTCCAGCTCGCCCCACTCACTGCCGCCGAACTGGAAGCGGTACTCGATGTCGGCGGTGCGCTTGGAGTAGTGGGAGAGCTTCTCGGCCGGGTGCTCGTACCAGCGCATGTTCTCCTCACGGAGACCAAGGCCCGTGTACCAGTTCCAGCGCTGCTCCATCCAGTATTCCTGCCACTTCTCGTCCTCGCCCGGCTTGACGAAGAACTCCATCTCCATCTGCTCGAACTCGCGGGTGCGGAAGATGAAGTTGCCGGGCGTGATCTCGTTGCGGAAGGACTTGCCCATCTGGGCGATGCCGAACGGCGGCTTGCGGCGCGAAGTGGTCTGCACCTGGGCGAAGTTGGTGAAGATGCCCTGCGCGGTCTCGGGCCGCAGGTAGGCGACCGAGCCGCTGTCCTGGGTCGGGCCGAGGTGCGTGGAGAGCAGGCCGGAGAACTGCTTGGGCTCGGTGAAGGTGCCCTTGTTGCCGCAGTTGGGGCAGTTGAGGTCGGCGAGGCCGTTCTCGGGGGCGTGGCCCTTCTTCTCCTCGTACGCCTCCTCCAGGTGGTCCGCGCGGAACCGCTTGTGGCAGGAGGTGCACTCGGTCAGCGGGTCCGTGAAGGTGGCGACGTGACCGGAGGCCACCCAGACCTCGGGAGCCAGGATCACGGAGGAGTCGAGACCGACGACGTCCTCGCGCGAGGTGACCATGTAGCGCCACCACTGGCGCTTGAGGTTCTCCTTGAGCTCGACACCCAGCGGACCGTAGTCCCAGGCGGCGCGCTGACCGCCGTAGATCTCACTGCAGGGGAATACGAAGCCACGGCGCTTGCTCAGGCTGACGATGGTGTCGATCTTGTCGGCGGCCACGGTGCTCTCTTCATTACGACGACGGGCGACGAAGCGAGTTGCTTCCAGAGAATGCTTCAGGTTACCGGCGCAGGTCGCCCCTCGGCCAAATCGGGGCCTCCCGTCCGCGGAATCACCCGCTTGTTGACAACGGTTTCCATATTTGTTGAAAATGAGTGTCATGAACGTACGACGACGCCGCATATCCGGCATAGCAGTCACCGCGGCCACCGCGCTCGGCCTCGGGACCCTTTCGGCCTGCTCCAGCGACGGCTCGGCGGCGGGCAACACGGACAAGTTCGACGTCGTCGCGTCGTTCTACCCGATGGAGTACCTCGCCGAGCAGATCGGCGGGGACCACGTGAACGTCACCACGCTCACCGAGCCCGGCCAGGAGCCGCACGACCTGGAGCTGAGCGCCAAGCAGACCGCGCAGATGGGCGAGGCGGACGCGGTGCTCTACCTCAAGTCCCTCCAGCCCGCCGTGGACGAGGCCATCGCCCAGTCCGACGTGAAGACGAAGATCGACGCGGCCACGCTGACGCAGCTCGAGGACCACGGCGACGTGGAGCACGACCACGGCCACGGCGGCGAGGAGCACGCCGGGGAGGAGCACGCCCACGAGGGCGGCGACGGCCTCGACCCGCACGTCTGGCTGGACCCGGTGAAGTACGCCGAGATCGCCAAGGGTGTCGCCGAGTCCTTCGAGAAGGCCGACCCGGACCACGCCGACGACTACCGCAAGAACGCCGAGGCGCTCGCGAAGAAGCTGAGCGGCCTGGACACGGCGTTCAAGGACGGCCTGGCCAGGACCGACACCAAGGTCTTCTTCACCAACCACGCCGCCTTCGGCTACCTCGCCGAGCGCTACGGCCTCACCCAGGAGGCCATCAACGGCCTCGACCCGGAGAGCGAGCCCAGCCCCGCCCGGATCAAGGAACTCCAGCAGGAGGCCAAGGCCGACGGCGTCACCACCGTCTTCTACGAGACACTGGTGTCCGGCAAGACCGCGAAGACCCTCGCCAAGGACGCGGGCCTGAAGACGGACGTCCTCGATCCGCTGGAGGGCATCACCGACAAGTCGAAGGGCGACGACTACCTCGCGGTCATGCGGTCCAACCTCAAGGCCCTCCAGACCGCCCTCGGCGCCAAGTAGGCCGAGCGGGCCGAGCAACCAGTACCACACCGCAGTTCGATCGTTACGGAGGACATCGTGAGCGACGAGTCCGTCATATCCCTGCGCGGCGTCCGCGCCGAGCTGGGCTCACGCCCCGTCCTGCGCGGCATCGACCTCACCGTGCGGCGCGGCCAGGTGGTCGCGCTGCTCGGCGCCAACGGCTCCGGCAAGTCCACGGCCGTGCGCACGATCATCGGCCAGGTGCCGGTGTCGGCCGGGGAGATCGAGCTGTTCGGCACACCCCGGCGCCGCTTCCGCGACTGGGCACGCGTGGGCTACGTACCGCAGCGCACCACGGCCGCGGGCGGCGTCCCCGCCACGGTGACCGAGGTGGTCTCCTCGGGCCGGCTCGCCCGGGCCCGCTTCGGCGTCCTGCGCAGGGCCGACCACGAGGCCGTACGCCGCGCCCTCGACCTGGTCGGCATGGCCGACCGTGCCAAGGACTCGGTGAACGCCCTCTCCGGCGGCCAGCACCAGCGCGTGCTGATCGCTCGCGCGCTCGCCGCCGAACCCGAACTGCTGATCATGGACGAGCCGATGGCGGGCGTCGACCTGGCCAGCCAGGAGGTGCTGGCCGAGACGCTGCGCGGCCAGGTCGCGGCCGGCACCACCGTCCTCCTCGTCCTGCACGAGCTGGGCCCGCTGGAGCCGCTGATCGACCGGGCCGTGGTGCTGCGCGACGGCTGCGTCCTGCACGACGGCCCGCCGCCCGAGGCGGTCGGCCAGCACGCCCTGCCCGGCCACGACCACGTCCACCCGCACGCCCCGGCCGGCGCCGAACCGGCCCGTACCGGCCTGCTGAGCTGAGAAGGCGACGACCATGGAAATCCTGAACTACGCCTTCATGCAGCGGGCGCTGCTCGCCGCCGTCCTGGTCGGCATCACCGCTCCCGCCATCGGCATCTACCTGGTCCAGCGCCGCCAGGCCCTCATGGGCGACGGCATCGGCCACGTGGCGATGACCGGCGTCGGCCTCGGCTTCCTGCTCTCCTGGTCCCCGGTGTGGATGGCGACCCTCGTCTCCGTCCTCGGCGCGGTCCTCATGGAGCTGATCCGCTGGTACGGCAAGACCCGCGGCGACATCGCCCTCGCCATGCTCTTCTACGGCGGCATGGCGGGCGGCGTGATGTTCATCAACCTCGCGCCGGGCGGCTCCAACGCCAACCTCACCTCGTACCTCTTCGGCTCCCTGTCGACGGTCTCCGAGTCCGACGTCACCGCGATCTGCCTGCTGGCCGCCTTCGTGGTCCTGGTCACCGTCGGGCTGCGCCGCCAGTTGTTCGCCGTCAGCCAGGACGAGGAGTTCGCCCGGGTCACCGGCCTGCCGGTGCGCGCCCTGAACCTGCTGACGGCCGTCACGGCGGCGGTCACGGTGACGGTCGCGATGCGCGTCGTCGGGCTGCTGCTGGTCTCGGCGCTGATGGTGGTCCCGGTGGCCGCCGCGCAGCAGCTCACCCGCAGCTTCGCCGCCACCTTCGCGATCGCCGTCGCGCTCGGCGTGGGCGTGACCCTCGGCGGCACGGTCACGTCGTACTACCAGGACGTGCCGCCCGGCGCGACGATCGTGCTGCTCACCATCGGCGCGTTCATCGTGCTGAGCCTGCTGGCCGCCCCGCTGGCCCGGCGACGCGCGCGGGCACTCGCCGCCGCGCAACCGGCCGCGGATCCGGCGGAGTGCAAGATTCCGGCCACCAGGGGGGCCGCCGACGAGGTCGGCGTCTGACCGCGGGCACACCGGGCTGGCACAATGGCCCGGCAAGCCGCGAAGACGTGAGGAGGAACCAGTGACCACCGCTGGACCGCCCGTGAAGGGCCGCGCCACACGGCAGCGGGCTGCCGTGTCGGCAGCCCTTCAGGAGGTCGAGGAGTTCCGCAGCGCGCAGGAGCTCCACGACATGCTCAAGCACAAGGGCGACTCGGTCGGGCTCACCACGGTCTACCGCACGCTGCAGTCCCTCGCCGACGCCGGCGAGGTCGACGTCCTGCGCACCGACGAGGGCGAGTCCGTCTACCGCCGCTGCTCCACCGGCGACCATCACCACCACCTGGTCTGCCGCACCTGCGGCAAGGCGGTCGAGGTGGAGGGCCCCGCGGTGGAGAAGTGGGCCGAGGCCATCGCCGCGGAGCACGGCTACGTCGACGTGGCCCACACGGTGGAGATCTTCGGCACGTGTGCCGACTGCGCGGGGGCCTCCGGCGGTTGAGCGGGTGGGGCCGGGGCTGCGCCCCGCGCCCCCTCATTCCGGCCTGAACGGCCTCGTCCTCAGGCGCCGGACGGGCTGCTTGAGCCGCCCCGGGGCCTACTGGGTGCTGCGGCCTTCCATCGCCAGAAGCTGCTCGTTCGGGACGGCGCCGCCGAAGCGGCGGTCGCGGGAGGCGAACTCCAGGCAGGCCCGCCACAGGTCGCGCCGGTCGAAGTCCGGCCACAGCACGTCCTGGAAGACCATCTCGGCGTACGCGCTCTGCCAGATCAGGTAGTTGGACGTGCGCTGCTCCCCGCTCGGCCGCAGGAACAGGTCCACGTCCGGCATGTCCGGGTAGTACAGGTACTTCGCGAGCGTCTTCTCGTTGACCTTGGCCGGATCGAGCTTCCCGGACCGCACGTCCTCGGCGAGGGCCTGCGCCGCGTCGGCGATCTCGGCCCGGCCGCCGTAGTTCATGCAGAAGTACAGGGTGAGCCGGTCGTTGTCCTTGGTCTGCTCCTGCGCGACCTGGAGCTCCTTGGCCACCGACTTCCACAGCCGGGGCATCCGCCCCGCCCAGCGCACCCGCACCCCCAGCTCGTCGAGGGTGTCGCGGGACTTGCGGATGAAGTCGCGGTTGAAGTTCATCAGGAAGCGCACCTCCTCGGGCGAGCGCTTCCAGTTCTCGGTGGAGAAGGCGTACAGGGAGATGTTCCCGACGCCCATCTCGATCGCGCCCTGGAGGACGTCCATGACCTGCTCGGCGCCGACCTTGTGCCCCTCGGTGCGCGGCAGCCCGCGCTCCTTGGCCCAGCGTCCGTTGCCGTCCATGACGATCGCCACATGCTCCGGCACCAGCTCACCGAGCTTCGGCGGACGCGCGCCGGACGGGTGCGGCTCCGGCGTCCTGTACTCCCGGCGCTGCCGCCCCAGGATCCCGCGTACGGCCATGTGTCTCTCGTCTCCTCGTACCGTGCGTACTGTGCTTGCTAGGACTTCTCGACGTACCGCAGGGAGCGCAGGCCGCGCTCCAGGTGCCAGTGCAGGTACGCGGACACCAGCCCGCTCCCCTCCCGGACGTACCGCGGCTCGCACGCGTCCGCCGTCCCCCAGTCCCCCGCGAGCAGCGCGCCGAGCAGTTCCAGCGCCTGCGGCGAGGGTACGACGCTGCCGGGCACCCGGCAGTCGGCGCAGACGGAGCCGCCCGAGCCGACCGAGAAGAACCGGTTCGGACCGGGCATCCCGCACTTCGCGCAGTCCCCGAAGGTCGGGGCGTACCCGTTCACGGCCAGCGAGCGCAGCAGGAACGCGTCCAGCACCAGGTTCGGCGCGTGCTCGCCCCGGGCGAGGGTCCTGAGCGCACCGACGAGCAGCAGGTACTGCTGCACCGCCGGCTCGCCCTCGTGGTCGGTGAACCGCTCGGCCGTCTCCAGCATGGCGGTCCCCGCGGTGTAGCGCGCGTAGTCGGTGACGATCCCGCCGCCGTACGGGGCGATCGTCTCGCTCTGCGTGCACAGCGGCAGCCCGCGTCCGACCAGCTCACTGCCCCGCGAGAAGAACTGCACGTCCACGTGCGAGAACGGCTCCAGCCGCGCCCCGAACTTCGACTTCGTGCGCCGCACCCCGCGCGCCACCGCGCGTACGCGTCCGTGACCGCGTGTGAGCAGGGTGATGATCCGGTCCGCCTCGCCCAGCTTCTGGGTGCGCAGCACGATGCCGTCGTCGCGGAACAGACTCATGCCGCCCATTCTCGCGCATCCTTCAAGGCACCTCGCCACGGCTCCGGGCGTTGGTGTAGGCCGTGGCCGCGCTGAGCCGCTCGGACACGGTGGCGTGGCGTACGTCACCCGGTTCGGCGTCCCACTCCCGTCCGCCGCCGTACGGCCGGAGCTGCACGTACGGACCCTCGTACCCCATGACGATCCCGACCCTGCCGCTGCGGGTGTCCACGGCGCAGACCCCGACGGGCGGCGTCGTCGTCATCGCAGGGCCGCCGCGAGGCGCCGCGCGGTCTCCACGGAACACCGTCCCAATTCGACGAGCGGACAGGGCGCCTCCCGCGCGAGACTCACCGGGTCGAGCCCGAGTGAGGGCAACGTAATTCCTGCCGCCGTGAGCGCCGCGCGCAATTCTTCCACCGTGTCCTCCGCTCCTTCGACGCAGAGCGCCGAGTGCCGTGCCTCCACCGTGTTCCCTTTCCTTTACGGTTTCACTCTTCGTGTCCCCAGAATGACGCGGTGTGCCTACACTCGGCAGGAGTATGCGCACTACAAGTCAGGGTCAGTGCATGGGGGTTGGTTATGGCCAATGGTTCACGGCAGGCGGCCTGGGAGTTCTTCGGAACGGAACTGAAACGGCGGCGGGAGGATGCCGGAATCACCCAAGTCGAGCTGGGGACAAGGGTTTTCGTCTCCGGTGGCTACATCGGCCAGTTCGAACAGGCAATTCGGAAACCGCAGTTGGATGTCGCCCAGCGGATCGACGAGGCACTGCAAACCGACGGTATTTTCGAGCGGCTGTGCCGGAAGCTGATTGATGATCCCCGGTATGCGAGCTACTTCGCCAAGGTGGCGGAACTCGAAGGCTTGGCGACGACGATCTGCGAGTTCGCCCCTGCACTGGTTCCGGGGCTGCTGCAGACCGCAGACTACGCGCGAGCGGTCACGCTCGCCATGAACCCGTTCGCGCCGGACGAGTACATCGAAGAGAAGGTGTCCGGCCGTATTGACCGGGCGAGGATCCTCGCGGACGCTACTCGGCCCGTGTATTGGGTGGTCCTGCATGAGAGCGTGCTGCAGATCCCCGTCGGCGGTCCGTCGGTCATGGCTGGGCAACTGGAGCACGTCGCCGCGCTCGCGCGGGCGCGCACGGTGCTGGTGCAGGTGCTGCCGCTGTCGGCCGGAGCGCACCCGGCCATGACGGGGTCGCTGAAACTCATGGAGTTCGAGGACGCTCCCCCAACCGCCTATACAGAAGCCGTGTATTCGGGAACTCTGCTGGACGATCCACCCGTGGTGCAGCGCATCCGCTCGGCATACGATCTGATCAGGGCTGCCGCGCTGTCACCTGAGGCGTCCCTGACCAAGATCAAGTCGGCGGTGGAGGACCACAGACGATGCGCGAGTACGAGCTGAACCACGCCCGCTGGCGCAAGAGCAGCTACAGCGACGGCAACGGCGGCGACTGCCTCGAAGTCGCGCACGACTTCCCCGGCGCCGCCCGCTGGCGCAAGAGCAGCTACAGCGGAGGAAGCGGCGGCGAGGACTGCCTCGAAGTCGCCGACGGAGTCACCGGCGTCGTACCCGTCCGGGACAGCAAGGCCGCCGACGGGCCGGTGATCGTCGTCGGGGCGGTGGCCTGGGCGGAGTTCGTACACGGCGTGGGGGCCGCTGCGGAGGCGTCGGTCGGGTAAACCCCCTACGGACACGGCCGTTGGCCGGATGGGACGCGGCCCGCCGGTCCGCGAGGCTCCTCCCATGACGCAGCGCAAGCGCACCAAGCGCACCAGAAGCATCCGCAACGCCGCCGTCGTCGGTGTGTCCACCGCCCTCCTGGGCATCGGCGCACCGGTGACCGCCTCCGCGACGGACGTGGGCGGGCCGGCGCCCCTGGCCTGGTCCACCTGTGAAGGCACCGGTCTCGACCCCCGGCAGCAGTGCGCCACCCTCGACGTACCGATGGACTACGCCGACCCCGGCGGGCCCCGCATCGAGATGGCCGTCTCCCGGATCCCCGCCGAGAAGCCGGGCGCCCGGCGCGGGGCTCTGCTGCTGATCCCCGGCGGGCCGGGCGGGTCGAGCCTCGGCGACCCCTCGGGGAAGGGGCAGAAGCTGCCCCAGGCCGTACGCGACAGCCACGACCTCATCGGATTCGCGCCGCGCGGGCTCGCCCCGTCCACCGCGGTCGACTGCGGTCTGGAGTACGGCGACCTCGCCACCTCCAGGCTGCGTCCCTGGCCCGCCCCGGACGGGTCGGTGGACGCCAACATGGCCACCGCCCGGCGGATGGCCGACGCCTGCGCACGCAACGGCGGGGAGCTGATCAAGCACCTGAGCACCGCCAACGAGGCCCGCGACATCGACCGCCTCCGGGCCGCGCTGGGCGAGCGGAAGATCTCCGCGTGGGGGGTGTCGTACGGGACGTACGTCGGCGCCGTGTACGCGCAGTTGTTCCCGCACCGCACCGACCGCATCGTGCTGGACAGCAACGACGACCCGGACCCCGCCCGGGTGTCGCGCGGCTGGCTCGCGGGGCACGAGCAGGGCGTCGAGGACACCTTCCCCGAGTTCGCCGCCTGGGCCGCCCGGCCCGGGAACCCCGACCGTGTCGCCCGCCGGGCCGCCGAGGTGCGGCCGCTGTTCCTGCGGCTCGCCGCCCGTCTGGACCGGGAGCCGATCCCGTGGCCGGGTGCCAACCCGGCGGAGCTGAACGGCAACGTGCTGCGGCAGACGATGCTCGACAGCCTGTACTCCCCCGGCAAGTTCCCCACGCTGGCCAGGCTGATGCGGGCCGCCCAGCGGGGCACCGTGCCGCCCGCGCCCCCGGCGCCGCCCGAGGCCGTGCTGCAGAACGTCGCCGCCGTCGGGGCCGGGGTGCTCTGCAACGACGTCGCCTGGCCCGGCTCGGCGTCCTCGTACGAGAAGGACGTCGCCGTCAGCCGCGCCGCCCACCCGCTCACGGCGGGGATGCCGCGCAACGCGATGCTGTGCGCCGCGTGGCCCTACCCGCCCCGCGAGGCCCCCGTGCGGATCACCGGCCGCGGGCCCTCCAACGTGCTGCTGGTCCAGAACGAGCGGGACGTCGCCACTCCGCTCGCCGGCGCGCGCAGGCTGCGGGAGGCGTTCGGCCGGCGCGCCGTCATGGTGACCGTGGACTCCACCGGGCACGACGCCTACCTGGCCAACGGCAACGCCTGCGGGGACGCCGCGGTCTCCCGGTTCCTGGCGACGGGACAGCGGCCGGACGCCGACCTCTACTGCCGTCGGCTGCCGGGCGCGTAGCGGCGGGCCAGGGCGTGGAAGGCGGCCTTGGGCTCCCAGTGCCAGGGGGACGCGGGGTCGTCGGGGCGGTCCCGGACCGGCCTGGTGAGGGCGTAGCTCGCCATGTCCAGGTCGTGGAGCGGGTCGTCGGGGTGGTGGGGCGCGTCCGGGGTGACGAACTCGAAGGCCATCGCCGCGTACAGGCCCATCGACTCGAAGACCGAGAGCAACCGCGTCAGGTAGGCGGCCTGGGTGGACTCGCTGCGCACCAGGCCGCCCCTGATCTCCGGCGGGTCCTTGTCGTAGTCGACGACGGACCAGCCCATGCCGCCCGCCTGCGGCGCCCCCTCGTACGTGCACGTGCCGAACTCGGTGATGGCCAGGGGCTTTCCCCAGCGCTGGTAGCCGCGCAGTTCGCGGACGTAGTCGGCGGGGTCCCGGTGGTACGAGTAGTAGTCGATGCCCACCACGTCGAAGAGGGACCAGTCGACCTCGTCGTCCTGGGCGGCGGCGTAGCTCAGCCGGCCGTCGAAGACGGCGCGGCCGACCGCCGCCGCCTTCGCGGTGAAGGCGTTCAGGCGGCGCTGCATCCGCGCGAGGTCCACGGTGCCGTTCTGGAGGTTGGCGACCCGTTCCAGGGCCGTCTCCCCGGGGACGATGCCGGGGACGAAGAGCCAGAACTCGCAGCCGACGCTGAGTTCCACGCTCGCCCCCTGCCTCCGCAGCCGCTGGGCGAACCGGCCGCACTCGGCGAGGTGTTCCAGGATGTCGCGCTGCGGTGCGTCGCCGAGGGTCGGCTGCAGCCAGACGTGCAGGCCCTGTTCGGCGGCCTCGGCGGCGGTGGCGACGAGGCGTTCGACGCCGTCCCCGGTGACGTCGACGGTGTCGGCGTGCAGGTCGCGGCGGACGGCGCGGAGGTCGGCGCGCATGCGGGCCGGGTCCCAGGCCGTGGCGGGGGTCTCGCCCGCCCCGACGGTGTAGACGACGCCCCGGCGGGTCAGTCCCCGCCTCCGCCCGGCCCGTTCCTCCGCCGCCCCGGCACCGGCCGCCGGGAGCGCCGCTCCCGCCAGGCCCAGCGCCGCCGTCCCCGCCAGGAACCGTGCCCGGCTGATGCCCTTGCTGTCCTTGCTGTCCTTGCTGGTCTTCCCGGTCTTCTCCATGCGGCCACTGTGCCGGTGCCGGGCACCGGGGGCAGCCCTCCGTCGGTCTACGGCACACCGACTTGAGTAGACCCTCCCGCGCCGAAGGTCGGCCCCGCCCCGGCGAGGGGCGCGTCCGGTGTCAGGCCCGGTCGACCATCCAGTTGCCGTCCTCCTCGTCGTCGACGCGGACCTCCAGTTCGCGCAGGCCCATGCCGGCGTCCCAGAGTTCCCTGAAGCGCTTGAGGCGGTCCCGTACGTACTCCTGGCGGGCGGTGAGCCGGGTGCGGACGTTGATGTCGCGCAGGTCCTGCTCGATCTCGAACGACACCTCCTCGTCGTAGAGGATGAAGTCGTTGGTGGTGCCGCGCTGGAGGTGCGGGGGCAGTTCGGGCAGGACCGCCGCGCGGACGTCGATGCGGCGCAGTTCCTGTTCCTCGCACAGCCGCAGCAGCCGGTCGTCGAGTTCGCGGGCGCTCTCCAGCAGGAACAGGCGGCGTACTTCGACGCCCTGTTCGTCGATGGCGGCCTGCTGGGCGTCCAGGTAGCGGCCGGCGGGCTCGCTGTTCCAGAACTGCCGGTCCACGGAGGTGCTGGTGGCGTAGATGGAGCGCTCGGCGGCACGGGTCAGGCCGAGCATCCAGTCGTGGTTCTCGCCGGGGCACTCGGCGCTCAGGTTGGTGAGGTCCGCCATGTGCCCGACCACCCGGGACATCTCCAGGTGGACGAAGGTGTGCAGGATGGAGTCGCCGGGCAGCAGGACGTCGGCGAAGCCCTTGGCCAGGTCGGGCACGCTGTCGATACGGACCGGGTCCAGGGCGCGGGCGGCCTCGGCGGGCCGGTGGTCGGCCTGGGCGACGTGGGTCTCGACCAGGTGCTTGACGTCCTCGGTGTGGCGGGTCAGGCCCGACTTCAACTCGTCGTCGTACCGGTTGAGTCCCTCACGGACGGCGGCGGTGTTCTCGGCCAGGGCGTCCTCCACCCGGCGGGTGTGTTCCGCCAGGCGGTCCGGCCGCGGGCGGGGGGCCAGGCCGAGGACGTACTGGACGGCCAGGGCGGCGACGGCGCTGAGCAGCGCGGCCAGGAACTGCCGCACGGTGGCGCCGTCCGGGTCCAGCAGGGCGGCGACGCTCCACAGGAGGCCGCCGACGACCAGGGCGACCAGCAGCCTGCGGGGCCAGGGGGACTCTCCCCTCGGGTCGATCGGGCCGGCCGTGCGGGGTGTGTCGTCGGGTCGGGGTGACTGTGCCGTGCTCATCTCGCTCTCCCCCCGTTGGGATACGCGTCGGATGGTGCGGGGCGGCTGTGCGGGGACGTGCGTGCCGGGCGGCGGGGTCCGGTCAGGGCGCCGGTTCCACCTCCCGGTGGGCCGCGGGAATGGCCTGCAGGGTGAGCTG
Source organism: Streptomyces sp. NRRL F-5650 (assembly GCF_000721365.1). NCBI lineage: Bacteria > Bacillati > Actinomycetota > Actinomycetes > Kitasatosporales > Streptomycetaceae > Streptomyces > Streptomyces sp. NRRL F-5650. Next base: position 60,557 of record NZ_JOGV01000009.1, read on the forward strand.
GTCGCGGATGCGCTGCACCAGGGCCTGCCACTGCCGGGTGAAGCCGGGCCGCTCCTCCAGCGGGTCCCACAGCGCGGCCAGCGTGCGGCCGACGCGGGCGCCGGGCATCCACAGGTGGAGCAGGTGGTCGACGGCCGGGCGCAGGGTGCGCACCACGGCGTCGGTGTCCTGAGCCGCTCCGGCGCCCAGGCGCAGGCCGTCGAGCATGCGGACGACGGTGGTGAGCAGCCAGTCGTGCAGCGCGAGGTCGTCGCAGAGCGCGGCGATGTCGGCGCCGGAGGTGCCCTCGGGCACGCGCAGGCGCACGGTGCGCAGTTCGTCCTCGGCGAGGGTGAACCGCTCCAGCGAGGGGCCCTCGCCGGGGGCCGCGGGCAGGGCCGCCCAGCGCAGCCGGGTGGGGCGGGAGCGGAAGGGCGGGCGCTGGTCGAGCAGGGGGTGGCGCAGGACCCGGGTGAGCAGGCCGTCGGCGATGAGGCCGACGTCGAGGTCTCCCTGGCGGGGGCCGCCGAGGACGCCCTGCGCGACCGCCTCGTGGGGGAGCTTGCCGAGCGGCTCGACGACTCCCGGCCGCACCAGGTACTCGCCCCAGGGCCGCCGCTGGTCGGGACCGGCGCCGGGCAGGCGGCAGTGGGCGGAGGTCTGCAGGACGCGGCCCTCGGTGAGCGCGGCGTGGGCGGTGACGGTGCCGACGGCGCGCACGCGGGCGCCGTTGGCGCTGGGCAGGGGGCAGTCGACGCCCGTGAGGGTGTCGGGGGAACGCGCGTAGAGGCCGGGGCGCTCGGAGAGCAGGACGCGTTCGCCGGGGCGCAGGCCGAGGAGCTGGGCGGCCGAGCGGATGTCGAGGGCCTGCCGGGCGGGCAGCAGGCAGGTGCGGATCTCGCCGCAGGCGAGGACGGCGGGCGGGGTGCTCTGCCGCGGCGCCATGTCAGTGCCCCGCGTAGTACACGTAGGAGATGCGGTCGGCGACCGAGGGCGGGACGGTCAGGCCCTCGCGCCCGGAGCGGTCGGTGACCTGTTCGAGCGCCGCCGGGTCGGCCTCGATCTGGTCGAGGATCACGCGGACGGCGTGCTCGACGGGGAGGAACCGGGTCGGCAGGACGGAGCAGGTGCGGTAGGCGGAGAACGGGGCCGCGCGGTCGTTGAGCCGGAGCAGGGAGGGTAACTCGTCCCACTTGTCGGGGAAACCGGCGGCGGCGGTGTGCGGCTGGGGGGCGAGGACGGCCTCGCCCTCGTTGCGCAGGAGCCCGAGGCGGGCGAGCTGCCACACGGCGGCGAGGAAGGGGCAGGACCAGGTGCGCAGCCCGTCGGCGTCGTCGCTCCACAGTTCGACGTCGAGGAAGATGGAGTGGCGGCGGGCCGCGGTCTCGTGCGGGGGCTGCCAGGGCACCGCACGTTTCATGGCCTGCGGGGCGCGGGCGACGGGGCTGCGTTCGCCGTTGGCGAGCCAGCCGGTCTGCGCGGCGGGCGGGCGCAGGCCGTAGGTGCCGGGCGGCGGGGACTCCACGATGTGGGCGGCGACCGCCTCGGCGACGGGCACCTTGCCGGTGACCGCGCAGCCGGACTCGCGGGCCAGGTAGTCGACGCTCAGCCCGGCCGCCTCGGCCTCGGCCAGGAGCATGGGGACGACCTCGGCGGGGGTGGAGAAGCGGGTGAAGTAGTCGTCGATGAGGAAGCAGGTGCTGATCCGGGGCCGCTTGCCGCCGGCCCGGGCGGTGGCGGCTGCGCGGGCCGCCTCCGCCCAGGGGCGCACTTCGGCGAAGTGGGCGCGCAGCCGTTCGGGCCCGGCCTCGAAGTCCTCCATGTAGAGGTGGCCCAGCTCCAGGGAGAGGTGGGCCAGCGGCACCGACTGGGTGCGCGGCTCGGCGGCGGTCTCGCTGAACACGGACTCCGTCACAGCCGCCCCCAGTGGGTGTCGTCCGTCAGACGCCTGGCGATCTCCTCCAGCGCGTCCAGCGTCTCCTTGTTGGCTATCTGGGTGGAGAGGACGTCTTCCTCGGTGATCAGTTGCTCGTGCCACTGGAGGATGGGCTCCAGCGGCACGATGCCGAGGACGACGCTGTCGCCGATTCGGTGCTCGGCGGCGAGCCGGCGCAGCGCCTCGTCGCGGGCCTGCATCCAGGTGGCCTGGGCGGTGGAGCCCTGGGACCACACGGCCGACTCGGGGTCGGGCACGGCGGCCCGCACGAAGCGGACGGCGGCGCGCAGGGTGTCCTCGTCGTGGCCGCTGAGGACGCCGCCGCCGATGATGCCGTGGTCGCCGTGGACGAGTCCGGAGGCGGCGATCACGTGCTGGCGGGTCCAGCGGTGGAAGACCAGCCAGCGGAAGGGGATGTTGCTCATCCGGGGGTGGGCGGTGGCGGCGAGGACCATGTCCACGGCGTAGCTGCGGCCGGCGCTGAGATCGACGAAGGTGACGTCGAACTCGGTGTTGAGCTTGAGCAGCAGGTCGACGCAGCGCTCCAGGGCCTCCTCGCCGGTGGCGAACTCGCCGCCGCCCGCGTCGCCGGGGAGCAGCACCAGACGGCCGGACTGGTTGGGGCGGGCGCGCAGCAGGGGGTGCTCGGTCTGCCGCCAGACGTCGATGCGGACCGGTTCCGCGGTCTCGCCCTCCAGGTAGGAGTGCAGGCCGCGTTCCTCGGCGCCGCGCATGGCGCCGGGCACGTCGAAGACGGCGGCGGCGGTGGGGGAACCGAAGTCGAAGTCGACGTAGGCCACGTGGTCGCCGGTGAGGGCGCGCTGGTAGGCCAGGTTGGCGCTGGTCACCGAGCGCCCGGTGCCTCCCTTGTCGGAGGCGGCGAAGACCAGCACCTCATACCTCCTGGGAGGCGGCGCCCCTGGCCTGGGCCAGGGTGTCGAGTTCCTGGAGCACGGGCAGGGCCAGGGCGAAGGCGGTCGCGGGCCGTTCGTCGACCAGGCTGCGGGCGTGGTCGAGGCGGCTTTCGATGCTGCGCATGGCCCGGGCTCTGCTTCCGTCGGCCGCGGCGGATGCCTCCAGTTGCTCCCGGCCGAACAGGTGGGTGGCCTCGCTGAGCAGTTCCCGGGCGAACTCGGCGAGTTCGGGGCTGCGGATGGGCTGTTGCTCGTAGAGGGAGCGGGCGGCGACGAGGCATTCGGTGACGCGCTCGGTGATGCTCCAGGACAGGCGCAGCCCGGCGTCCTGGGCGTCGGGGTAGACGGCCTGGATGTTGTCCCAGAGGCCGGCGCCGTCCTCCTCGTCGATCCGCCGTTTCCACAGGTGCTCGAAGGACTGCTCGGCGAGGCGCAGCAGGCGGTCCTGAGCGCCGATGTTCCGGGAGAGTTCGGCGAGTTGGATGATCCGTTTGAGGAGCTGGGCGGAGAAGTCGGTCATCCGCCACAGGAGCAGGCCGCCGGCCCGCTCGGACCCGGCCAGCGGCATGGTGACGCCGGGGGTGTGCAGCCGGAGGGTCGGGTCCCTGCGGGTCATGCGGCTGGTGACGCGGCCCCGGTCGGCCAGGCGTTCCATGATGGCGACGGTGCGGGTGAGGTCGTCGTCGGTCGCCTTCCGGCGGACCAGGTCGTGGACGAGGATGGCCGCGACGGTCAGGGAGAAGTACTCGGACTCCAGGCGCAGGCCGGTGGTCTGCCAGGGCAGGTCCTCCAGGGGCCAGCGATCGCCGCCGAAGCGGGCGATCGCGGACCAGTACTGCTGGCTCAGCTCCCAGCGCAGGCGCAGCATCTCGGCGAGCTTCTGCTGGTCCTCGTCGAGGAGGCCGAGGGTCAGGGTCCGGTCGGAGAACAGGTCCTGGATGCCGTCGAGGGCGACGACGGTGAAGTACACGTAGGGCAGCCGGTCGGCGATGCCGTCGGGCTGGCCGGGGACGTCCGCGTTCAGGTCGGTGATCTGCGGGGCGTCCTTGACGATGCCCCAGGCCCAGCCGCACTCGAAGAGCTGGCTCTCGTCGCGGATGCCCTCGTCGACCTGGATGCCCCGGGAGAGGCTTTCGATGATGGTGGCGCGCAGCGGGCGTAACCGGCGGGAGAACTGCTGGAGGACGATCCGGTCGGACTGTCCGCCCTGGCCGATGACCTGGATCAGCCGCTTGCCCTGTTCCGACTCGGCGTCGAAGACGTTCACGGCGAAGGAACGCAGCAGGCTGACCATCGCGGCGGTCAGCCGGGCGTTGGTGGCTTCCCTCAGTTCGGCGATGGACCTGAGGACCTCGGGCCGGGTCGTGGCGCCCTCGTAGACCTTGAGGAAGCCGAGGGTGGCGAGGCAGAGCGTGACGGACATGGAGTAGGAGTCGACGACTCCGAGCTGCCGCTGTTCGTGGGTGACCGTGCCGCCGGACTCGGAGGGGCGGAAGTAGTGGCCGCCGGAGAAGGTGGGGCTGTCGTCCGTGGCCGTGTGGGTGCGCATGAACTGGGTCAGCGCGGCGATCAGGTTGGGCGGGATCTCCAGCCGGCTGCCGACCCGCTCGAGGGCGCGCAGTACGTCCCGTTCGGTGGTGTCGGGCTGGTCGAGGCGGAAGGCGGGGACCTCGGTGGCCGGATACAGGAGGCAGAGCAGGCGTTCGGCGTCCGCGACGCTGCTCAGTCCGTCCGTGTCCCGCCGGACCAGCTTGCCCTCGTCGAACGCATGGCGGGCCATGGCCTGCCAGATGTCCAGCAGGTGCTGGCGTGGCTTGATCTGCATCCCCGCACCCCCTCGTACAGACCTCGTTACTTTATGTTTGTCATGTCCCCGTTATACAAGGCTCTGCCCGGCGGCCACTCGTTCCTGCGGGGCGGCGACCGTCGCGTTGCGCCGTCCCAGGGCGAGGAGCATGCCCTCGTGCCCGGGTCGTACGGAGTGGTGGAGATCGTGGATCTCCAGCTCCCCGGTGAACGGCTCCAGGCTCTCCCGGACCGTCTCCTCGTTGACCCGGTAGGCCGGGTAGTCGTGGGCGCCGACGCGGTAGCCGACGGACTCCTTCATGAAGGCGGCGGCGAACGGCGCCGTGTCGTCGAGCGCGTTCATGAAGCAGCGCACACCCCGGTGGAACTCCTCGGGCGCCTCGGACATGGAGTCGGCGACGAAGAACATGGTGCCGAGGGACCAGCGCCGGTCCCCGCCCTCCAGGTCGAAGAGGTTGCCGCGCTCCACCCGGACGATGTCCGCCACCAGCGGTCTGGGCTGGACGGCGGCGTAGGCGGGAGCCTCGCGCAGCACGTCCCAGAAGGGGTCCCAGGCGATGTCGAAGCCTGCCGGGGCGATCTGCTTCTCCAGGTACTCGACGTTCGGGTGCGCGTACTCCAGCAGGAGCACCTTCTCGCACCAGGGCAGCATCGACAGGGCGGGGTACAGGTTCGCGCCGGCACCGACGTCGATGCCGCACGCCGAGCGCGGCGGGGCGCCCTCGAAGCAGCGGCTGAAGTAGTCGCGCATCAACCGGACGATCAGCAGGTCGACTTCGAGCGGCGTCCGGTAGTTGTTGTCGACGTACACCTCTGGATCGAACTTCGACCACGGTGCGTCGGCGTTGCGATCCATAGTCACCCTGCCACGTTCCATTCGAATTTGGACAAACCCCCAGCACTGTCACGGTAGGTGACCCAGCCACTACGGACCAGTGCGGGAATACGCCATCCTCATCCGCCCGGCGCACGTCGGGCGCATGGTCGCACACCCGAACTCGCCCTTGCATGAGGGAAGTTGGGCGCTCACTCTAGCCAGAAGCAGACACTGGCCGCCACATGAGTCCTTCACTCGATCGTGAGCGGTGCGGGTGCCCACGAGTTGACGCAGTCTGAGCAGGGGGTTACATGACCGCCGAACCGCTGGAACGTTCCCTCGACCATCACGACCAGCTCACGCGAACCGGTGTGACACCGGACGGCCTGCCACTGGACCTGCGCACGGCACGGGAGTCCGATCTTCCGGAACTGCGGCGGCTGGACGAGGAGGTCTTCCAGGAGTTCGCCTACCCCGGCTTCCTGCTGCGCCAGCTCTTCGACATGTACGAGGAGCACTTCCTGGTCCTGGACGACGGCACGGGCCGGCTGCGCGGCTACGTGCTGGCCGCCACCCGGACGCTCGGCACGGACAGTTGGATACTCGGGCTGTGCGTGACCCTGGACCGGCGCCGCCACGGGCTGGGGCGGGAGCTGATGCGGGAGGTGCTGGCCCGGTTGCGCCGGGACGGCATACGGGTGGTCCGCCTCACCGTGGAGCCCGCCAACCTCGCGGCGATCTTCCTCTACCGCTCCCTGGGCTTCCGCCCCGAGGAACCCGACGGAGGCCTGCGTCCGGACTACTTCGGTCCGGGCGTGCACCGTCAGGTCATGCGGCTGGACCTCCCCGGGGGTCCGTGAGCACGGCACGTCGCCGGTCCGCCCTAGGAGGGCGTGCCCGCCGACTCCAGGAGGCGGGTGACGTCGTCGGAGCAGAGGGTCAGGGCCGCGCCGACGGTGGCCAGGGCGTCGCGTTCGGCGGGGGTGTACGGGCCGTCGGCCAGGGCGATGCGGGCACCCTGGAGGAGGATCGACTCGCGGCCGACGGCGGCCAGGTGCGGGGCCAGCGGGTCGAGCGCCTCGTGCAGTTCTATCGCCAGCCCCGGCACGCAGGGCTCCCCGCGGACCCGGCCGGTGTCCGCCTCCAGCGCCTCGACGAGCGCGTTCAGCCGGTCCTCGGTGCACTCCTCGAAGCCGGCCGCGCGCACCGTGACGGCGGCGGTCTCCAGTGAGGTGCGGGAGCAGGTGCCGCCCGCGGTCAGGACCGCCAGGGCGACGGTGTGGACGGCGTCGCGGAGCATCGCGGAGAAGCGGGTGGTGGTCGGGTGGTCGAGGACGTCCGTGCCGTAGCGGCACCGGCAGGCCGCGCACTCGACGGCCGGCGCGGACTCGCCGCGGGGCAGCAGGGGCACGCCGAGCACGGTGAAGCGGCGGTGGCCGGTGAGCCGGGTGTAGTTGCGGTCGCCGCCGCATCCGGGGCAGAAGAACTCCCCGTCGCCGACGGGTGTCCACGCGGTGCGGGTGCCCAGGATGCGTGGCAGCCCGGCAGCTCGGCCGTTTCGTCCCCGTCCAGGCAGCACGTCGCACCTCCGTAACGGCGCGACAGCTTCGTCGCGCTGGCGTGATGTTAGCCACATCACCGACGTGGAGTCAGTACCCAGGACGAGACCTTTTCGTGACCATCACAGATATATGGCCGGTATATGACGGGGTCCCGTCCGCCGGATTCCGGCGGACGGGACCTCAAACCGCTGATTCGGCTGGTCAGCGCGCCGCGCGGTTGACGGCGGAGACGACCGCCTTCAGTGAGGCGCGCGTGGTGTTCGCGTCGATTCCGATGCCCCACAGCACCTTGTCGCCGATGGCGCACTCGATGTAGGAGGCGGCCTGCGCGGAGGCGCCCTCGCTCATCGTGTGCTCCTGGTAGTCCAGCAGCCGTACGTCGATGCCGATGCCCTGCAGCGCGTGGAAGAACGCCGAGATCGGGCCGTTGCCGGTGCCGACCAGGGTGGTCTCCGCGCCGTCGACCGTGGCGTCCACGGTGAGGGTGTCGACGCCGTCGCGGTCGGTCGTGGTCTGCCCCTTGGCCACCTGGATGCGGCCCCAGGGGTTGTCCGGGTTGGGCAGGTACTCGTCCTGGAAGACGTCCCAGATGGCGCTCGGGGTGATCTCGCCGCCCTCGGCGTCGGTCTTGGCCTGGATGATCTTCGAGAACTCGATCTGCATCCGGCGCGGCAGGTCCAGGCTGTGGTCGTTCTTCAGGACGTAGGCGATCCCGCCCTTGCCGGACTGCGAGTTGACGCGGATGACGGCCTCGTAGGAGCGGCCGACGTCCTTGGGGTCGATGGGCAGGTAGGGCACCGCCCACTCGATGTCGTCGACGGTGACGCCCCTGGCGGCCGCGTCGGCCTCCATCGCGTCGAAGCCCTTCTTGATGGCGTCCTGGTGGGAGCCGGAGAAGGACGTGTAGACCAGGTCGCCCACGTAGGGGTGGCGCGGGTGGACCTCCATCTGGTTGCAGTACTCCCACGTGCGACGGATCTCGTCGATGTCGGAGAAGTCGATCTGCGGGTCGACGCCCTGGGAGAACAGGTTCATCCCCAGGGTGACCAGGTCGACGTTGCCGGTGCGCTCGCCCTGCCCGAACAGGCAGCCCTCGACGCGGTCGGCGCCCGCCATGACCGCCAGTTCCGCCGCCGCCACCGCCGTGCCGCGGTCGTTGTGCGGGTGGACGGACAGGCAGACGTACTCACGGCGGGACAGGTGGCGGCCCATCCACTCGAAGCGGTCGGCGTGCGTGGACGGCGTGGAACGCTCCACGGTGGCGGGCAGGTTGAGGATGATCTCGCGGCCGGGACCGGGCTGGTAGGTGTCCATCACCGCCTCGCAGACCTCCAGGGCGAAGTCCAGCTCGGTGTCGGTGAAGATCTCGGGGCTGTACTGGTAGCCGAACTCCGTCTCGGGGCCCAGCAGTTTCTCCGCGTACTCCATGACCAGGCGGGTGCCGTCGACGGCGATCTGCTTGATGTCGTCCCTGGAGCCGCGGAAGACGACCCGGCGGAAGACCGGGGCGGTCGCGTTGTACAGGTGGACGGTGGCCCGCCTGGCGCCCTTCAGGGACTCCACCGTGCGCTCGATCAGGTCCTCGCGGGCCTGGGTCAGTACGGAGATGGTGACGTCGTCGGGGATCGCCTCCGGGTCCTCGATGATGGACCGCACGAAGTCGAAGTCGGTCTGGCCGGAGGCCGGGAAGCCGACCTCGATCTCCTTGTAGCCCATCTTGACCAGCAGGTCGAACATGGCCCGCTTGCGGACCGGCGACATGGGGTCGATCAGGGCCTGGTTGCCGTCGCGCAGGTCGGTGGAGAGCCAGCGGGGGGCGGCGGTGATCCGCCGGTTCGGCCAGGTGCGGTCGGCGATGTCGACCTGTTCGTAGCCGCGGTACTTGGCGGTCGGCATGGGGCTGGGCTGCTGGCGGTTGGCCATGATGGCGTGGGCTCCTCTGATGTCCGCGGTCTGTGCGGTGTCCGCGACGTCCGCGTGTCCGGAAGGACGGCCGACGGCACCACCAAGCTCCGCGGGGAGGGAGTCGGCCTCTACAGGCCCTCGCCGCGGCAGCTAAGGAGAAGCAGCCCGAATCGCATGATGCCCAGCACCTTAGCCGAGTCACGCGGGTCACGCGGGTCCGTATCAGTATGCGGGACCGGGACCGCAACCGGGACAAAAAGTGCCGTATACCACTCGTGGCCGGATCGTGGAGCCGCGTTCGCGCCGCAGTGCCCCCATCGTGGTCGCGACTGGTGACAGGACGGTCACACAGTGCGAAAGTGCCGGACATGACGACATACGGGGGCTTCCAGCCCGTCTTCTGCACCATCGTCCCGCCCCACGTCCTGGACCGGCTCGCCCAGCACGGGGACCCGGTGCTGGCCGGGCCCGCCCGGCGCACCCTCCAGCGCGACGCCCTGGAGCGCACCCGCCGCGGCCTGACCACGGTCATCGGCGCCCCCGCCGTGGCCCCGCTGGCCGGCGCCGAGCCCGGCAAGCCGCAGCGCACGGTCTACGACGCCCGGCACGGCACGGACCTGCCCGGCCGCAAGGTGCGCGGCGAGGGCGACGAACCCGGCCGGGACGCCACCGTGAACCGGGCCTACGCGGGCCTGGGCGCCACCTTCGAGCACTACCTGGAGGTGTACCGGCGCGACTCCATCGACGGCGCCGGACTGCCGCTGGACGCGACCGTGCACTACGACCGCGAGTACAACAACGCGTTCTGGAACGGCGAGCAGATGGTCTTCGGCGACGGGGACGGGGAGATCTTCCTCGACTTCACCGTCGCCCTGGACGTGATCGGCCACGAGCTGACCCACGGCGTCACCCAGCACACCGCCAACCTGACCTACTACGGCCAGCCCGGCGCCCTCAACGAGTCGGTGTCGGACGTCTTCGGCTCCCTCATCAAGCAGTACACGCAGGGCCAGACCGCCGCCGAGGCCGACTGGCTGATCGGCGCCGGGCTGCTCGCCCCGCGCGTGACCGGCGAGGCGCTGCGCTCCATGAAGGCGCCGGGCACGGCCTACGACGACGACGTGCTCGGCAAGGACCCGCAGCCCGCGACCATGGACGACTTCGTGCGCACCGGCCGCGACAACGGCGGCGTGCACATCAACTCCGGCATCCCCAACCACGCCTTCTACCTCCTCGCCACCGAGCTGGGCGGACACGCCTGGGAGCGGGCCGGGCAGATCTGGTACGACGTGCTGACCGGCGGCGAGCTGGCCCAGGACGCGCTGTTCGCGGACTTCGCGGAGCTGACGGTGAAGGCCGCCCGGGCGCGCTACGGCGAGGGGGACGAGCTGGACGCGGTCGGAAAGGCCTGGGAGCAGGTCGGGGTGCGGACGCCGTAGTTCCGTACTAGACACGGGTCCATGCGGATTCAGGTGAGGCGCACAGGAGGCTTCGCGGGCATCGAACGCCACGCGGAGGTCGAGACCGCGGGCCGCCCCGACGCGGACGAGTGGCACGCCCTGGCCGAGCGGGCGGTCGCCGACGGCCGCGGCACCCCGCCGGTGGGGGTGCCGGACGGGTTCAGCTACCAGCTCACCGTGGACGGCAGGACGGTGTACGCCGCCGATCCCCGGCTCACCGACGAGCAGCGCGCGCTGATCTCGCGGGTACTGAAGGAGGGGGCGTAACACCGCTCGCGCGCACGGGCGTTGACTTCCCTCGCCGGGGGTGCGGATGATCCGCGCATGGCGACTGACGCGATGCCCCGGTTCCCCGACGGCTTCCTGTGGGGGTGTCCACGTCCGCGCACCAGATCGAGGGCGCGGCCGGGCTGCGGGGGCCGTCCGTGTGGGACGCCTTCACGGCCGAGCCCGGGCGGGTGCGGGACGGCTCGACGGCGGCGGTGGCCTGCGACCACTACCACCGCTACCGCGAGGACGTGGCCCTGCTCGCGGACCTCGGCGTGGACGCGTACCGCTTCTCGGTCTCCTGGCCCCGGGCGGACTCCCCCGGCGGCCTCGACTTCTACGACCGCCTGGTGGACGAGCTGTGCGCGGCGGGCGTACGGCCGGTGCCGACGCTGTTCCACTGGGACCTGCCGGCGGGCCTGGACTGGCTGGAGCGGGACACGGCGGCCCGGTTCGCCGAGTACGTGTCGCGCGTCGCGGGACGCCTGGGCGACCGGGTCGGCAAGTGGATCACCCTCAACGAACCCGCCGAGCACACCCTGCTCGGCCACGCCCTGGGCACCCACGCCCCCGGCCGCAGGCTGCTGTTCGACGCGCTCCCGGCCGCCCACCACCAGCTCCTGGCCCACGGTCTGGCCGTGCGGGCCCTGCGCGCCGGGGGCGCCGGGGACATCGGCATCGCCAACTCCCACGGCCCGACCTGGGCCGCCTCGGACGACCCGGCGGACCGGGAGGCGGCGGACTTCTACGACCTCCTGCTGAACCGGATGTTCGCCGACCCGCTCCTCACCGGGCGCTACCCGGAGGGCATCGGCGACCTCATGCCCGGCTCCCCCGGTGACGTGGCGGCCGACCTGGAGGTCATCGCCGAGCCGCTGGACTGGTACGGCGTGAACTACTACGCGCCGACGCGGGTGGGCGCCCCGCAGGGGACCGGGACCGAGTTCGGCGGGGTGCCGCTCCCGGCCGAACTGCCCTTCTCGGTGCGCCCGGTCGAGGGCCGCCCACTGACGGACTTCGGCTGGCCGGTGGTCCCGGAGGGGCTGACCGAGCTGCTCACCGGCTTCCGCGAGCGCTACGGCGACCGCCTCCCGCCGGTCGTGATCACGGAGAACGGCTGCTCCTACGAGGGCCTCGACGACCAGGACCGCATCGCCTACCTCGACGGGCACGTGCGCGCCCTGCACCGGGCCCTCGAGGCGGGGGTGGACGTGCGCGGCTACTTCGTGTGGTCGCTCCTGGACAACTTCGAGTGGGCCGAGGGGTACGCCCGCCGCTTCGGACTGGTCCACGTGGACTTCACCACGCTGGAGCGCACGCCCAAGGCGTCGTACGGCTGGTTCCGGGACCTGCTCCTCGGGCAGCGGCGGGCACCGGTCGGATAAACGACTCGGTGCTGTGGACGGGGAGTCGTACGCTGGAGACAGCAGAAACACCCGTCACGCGGCGTGCGCCGCAGAGGAGGACGAGCAGGCCTAGAGCGCCGGCCCATGACTCAGACACCCTCAGCCCACACCCCCGCGCAGGGGCAGGCGAGAGCACAGATCACCGTCCCCGCCCGGCACCCCATGGTGACCGTGCTGGGCTCCGGAGACTCCCTCCTGCGTGTGATCGAGAAGGCCTTCCCGGCGGCCGACATCCATGTCCGGGGCAATGAGATCAGCGCCGTCGGTGACACCCATGAGGTCGCCCTGGTACAGCGCCTGTTCGACGAGATGATGCTGGTGCTGCGCACGGGGCAGCCGATGACGGAGGACGCAGTGGAACGCTCGATCGCCATGCTCAGGGCGAGCGGGAACGGGGAGAGCGACGGCCAGGAGACCCCGGCCGAGGTGCTCACGCAGAACATCCTGTCCTCGCGCGGCCGCACGATCCGCCCCAAGACGCTGAACCAGAAGCGGTACGTCGACGCGATCGACAAGCACACCATCGTCTTCGGCATCGGCCCCGCGGGCACCGGCAAGACCTACCTGGCGATGGCCAAGGCGGTGCAGGCCCTGCAGTCCAAGCAGGTCAACCGCATCATCCTGACCCGCCCGGCGGTCGAGGCCGGCGAGCGGCTGGGCTTCCTGCCCGGGACGCTGTACGAGAAGATCGACCCGTATCTGCGCCCGCTGTACGACGCGCTGCACGACATGCTGGACCCGGACTCGATCCCGCGGCTGATGGCGGCCGGGACGATCGAGGTGGCGCCGCTGGCGTACATGCGCGGCCGCACGCTGAACGACGCGTTCATCATCCTGGACGAGGCCCAGAACACGAGCCCCGAGCAGATGAAGATGTTCCTGACCCGCCTCGGCTTCGACTCCAAGATCGTGATCACGGGTGACGTGACGCAGGTCGACCTGCCCGGCGGCACCAAGTCGGGTCTGCGGCAGGTGCAGGACATCCTGGAGGGCGTCGAGGACGTCCACTTCTCCCGGCTCACGTCGCACGACGTCGTCCGGCACAAGCTGGTGGGCCGTATCGTCGACGCCTACGAGCAGTACGACAGCAGGAACGGCACCGAGAACGGCGGCCACAACGGCGGCCGGACGCCCAGACACGGTGCCAAGGCCAAGGGGAAGTAGACCAGCACGACCATGTCGATCGACGTCAACAACGAGTCCGGAACCGAGGTCGACGAGCAGGCGATCCTCGACATCGCCCGCTACGCGCTCGCGCGGATGCGCATCCACCCGCTCTCCGAGCTCTCGGTGATCGTCGTGGACGCCGCCGCCATGGAGCAACTGCACATCCAGTGGATGGACCTGCCCGGCCCCACCGACGTGATGTCCTTCCCGATGGACGAGCTGCGTCCGCCGTCCAAGGACGAGGAGGAGCCGCCGCAGGGGCTTCTCGGCGACATCGTGCTCTGCCCCGAGGTCGCCGAGAAGCAGGGCGCGGAGGCACCGACCCGGCACTCCATGGACGAGGAGCTCCAGCTCCTGACCGTCCACGGGGTGCTGCACCTGCTCGGGTACGACCACGAGGAGCCGGACGAGAAGGCCGAGATGTTCGGTCTGCAGGCCGCCATCGTCGACGGCTGGCGTGCGGAGAAGGGCCTGACCGGCCCGTCCCCGGCCCCGACGGTCTCATGAGTCTCCCGCTCGTCGCCGGTGCCGTCGCCCTGGTGGTGGTCGCCTGGCTGGCCGCGTGCGCGGAGGCGGGACTCGCGAGGGTCTCCAGCTTCCGCGCCGAGGAGGCGGTACGGTCCGGGCGCCGGGGCGCCGAGAAGCTCGCCCAGGTCGCCGCCGACCCGACGCGCTACCTCAACGTGGCGCTGCTGGTCCGCGTCGCCTGCGAGATGGCGGCCGCCGCGCTGGTCACGTACGCCTGTCTCAGAGAGTTCGACGGCACCGGCGAGGCGCTGATCATCGCCATCGCGGTGATGGTGCTGCTCTCCTACGTCGCCGTCGGGGTCTCCCCGCGCACCATCGGCCGCCAGCATCCGCTGAACACGGCGACCGTCGCGGCGTACGTGCTGCTGCCGCTGGCCCGGATCATGGGCCCGGTCCCCTCGCTGCTGATCCTCATCGGCAACGCGCTCACCCCCGGCAAGGGCTTCCGCCGGGGCCCCTTCGCCTCGGAGGCGGAGCTGCGGGCGCTGGTGGACTACGCCGAGAAGGAGTCGCTGATCGAGGCCGAGGAGCGCCGCATGGTGCACTCGGTGTTCGAGCTGGGCGACACCCTCGTGCGGGAGGTCATGGTGCCGCGCACCGACCTCGTCGTCATCGAGCGCTACAAGACCATCCGGCAGGCCCTCACCCTCGCCCTGCGCTCCGGTTTCTCCCGGATCCCGGTCACCGGGGACAGCGAGGACGACATCGTCGGCATCGTGTACCTGAAGGACCTGGTCCGCAGGACGCACATCAGCCGGGACGCGGAGAGCGACCTGGTCTCCACCGCGATACGCCCGGCGTCCTTCGTGCCGGACACCAAGAACGCCGGTGACCTGCTGCGCGAGATGCAGAAGGAACGCAACCACGTCGCCGTCGTCATCGACGAGTACGGCGGCACGGCGGGCATCGTCACCATCGAGGACATCCTCGAGGAGATCGTCGGCGAGATCACCGACGAGTACGACCGTGAGCTGCCGCCGGTCGAGGAGCTGGGCGGGGGCCGTTTCCGGGTCACCGCGCGCCTGGACATCGGCGACCTGGGCGACCTGTACGGCCTGGACGAGTACGACGACGAGGACGTGGAGACGGTCGGCGGTCTGCTCGCCAAGGCCCTGGGCCGCGTCCCGATCGCCGGTGCCTCGGCGCTCGTGGAGCTGCCCGACGGCCGTGAGCTGCGGCTGACGGCGGAGGCCGCGGCGGGCCGCCGGAACAAGATCGTGACGGTGCTGGTGGAGCCGGTCGCCGCGGCGGAGCCCGCCGAGGAGGCCGTACCGGAATGACCCCGGCACAGCTCCGCGACTTCTGCCTCTCCTTCAACGCGGCGGTGGAGGACTTCCCCTTCAACCCGGAGACCTCGGTCTTCAAGGTGCTGGGGAAGATGTTCGCGCTCACGTCGCTGGACGGACGCCCGCTCACGGTCAACCTCAAGTGCGACCCGGACGACGCGGTCCGGCTGCGGCGCGAGCATCCGGAGCTGATCGTCCCGGGCTGGCACATGAACAAGCGGCACTGGAACACGGTGACGGTCTCCGGGGGCCCGCGCGGCGGCCTTGCGGATCGCGTCGTCAGGGAACTGGTGGAGGACTCCTACGACCTGGTCGTCGCGGGCCTGCCGCGCGCCGACCGGCTCCGCCTGGACCGTCCCTGAGCCCGCCCGGGCGCCGGCTCCGGGGGGCTCCGTATGCTCACCCCATGACCGAGACTCCCGACCTCGACCCCGAGGACCGCAAGATCGTCACCCTGGCCCGCTCGGCCCGCGCCCGCAACGGCGTGCCCGAGGGCGCGGCCGTCCGCGACGAGACCGGCCGCACGTACGTCGCGGGGACCGTCGCCCTGGACTCCCTCCGGCTCAGCGCCCTGCGCACGGCGGTGGCGATGGCGGTGGCCTCCGGCGCGAAGTCCCTGGAGGCGGCGGCCGTGGTCACCGAGTCGGAAACGGCGTCGCAGGAGGACCGGGCGGCGGTACGGGACCTGGGCGGGGCGGGGACGCCGGTGCTGGTGGCCTCGCCCGACGGCACGGTGCGCGGGACGGTCAGCGCGGGCTGACCGGTCACGGCCCGGCCGGCGGGAGGGGCGACCGTGGTACGGCGGGGCTCCGGGGATCAGGGACAATGGGCGCCATGAGCGTTCGTACCCAGTCATCCGAAGAACCGGCCGAGACAGTTCACCGGGCCGGCTTCGCCTGCTTCGTGGGCCGTCCCAACGCGGGCAAGTCCACCCTCACGAACGCTCTGGTCGGGCAGAAGGTGGCGATCACCTCCAACCGTCCGCAGACCACCCGGCACACCGTGCGGGGCATCGTGCACCGCGAGGACGCCCAGCTGATCCTGGTGGACACCCCGGGGCTGCACAAGCCGCGCACGCTGCTGGGCGAGCGGCTCAACGACGTGGTGCGCACGACGTGGGCCGAGGTGGACGTCATCGGCTTCTGCCTGCCGGCCAACGAGAAGCTGGGCCCGGGTGACCGTTTCATCGCCAAGGAGCTGGCGGGGATCAGGAAGACCCCGAAGATCGCGATCGTCACCAAGACCGACCTGGTGGACTCCAAGGCCCTGGCCGAGCAGCTCATCGCGATCGACCAGCTCGGCAAGGAGCTGGGGATCGCCTGGGCGGAGATCGTCCCGGTGTCGGCCACCGCCAACCAGCAGGTGGATCTGCTCGCCGACCTGCTCACGCCGCTGCTGCCCGAGGGCCCCGCGCTCTATCCCGAGGGCGACCTGACCGACGAGCCCGAGCAGGTCATGGTCGCCGAGCTGATCCGGGAAGCCGCGCTGGAGGGGGTGCGGGACGAGCTGCCGCACTCCATCGCGGTGGTCGTCGAGGAGATGCTGCCGCGCGAGGACCGCCCCGCGGACAAGCCGCTGCTGGACATCCACGCCAACGTGTTCATCGAGCGCCCCAGCCAGAAGGGCATCATCATCGGCCCCAAGGGCAAGCGCCTGAAGGACGTCGGCATCAAGTCCCGCAAGCAGATCGAGGCACTGCTCGGCACTCCGGTCTTCCTGGACCTGCACGTGAAGGTCGCCAAGGACTGGCAGCGCGACCCCAAGCAACTCCGCCGCCTCGGGTTCTGAACCACCGCCGGGAATCCCGGGCCGGGGCCCTGAACCGCCCGGCCGACCCCGGGCCCGCGCCCCGGCCACGCGGCGGCAGCGGCACGCCGAGGACGGGCGGCACGGCCCCGGGCAGACGCGGCGGCCGGGCTCCGAAGCCCCCGGAGGGCGGTGGCGGTCAGCGCGTTGGGCGGCGGAAGCCGATGGTCGGGACGGCGCGGCGCAGGGGCCAGGAGCCGGGCAGGTCGTCGGGGACGAGACCGGCCAGGAAGGCGTAGCGGCGCAGGGCAGCCGGGTCCTGGGCCTCGACGGACTGGACCTTGCGCCACCAGGTGGCGATCTCGCCCCACCCCGGCGCCGACAGCGAACCGCCGAACTCCTGCACGGACAGCGCCGCGGTGAGGCCGGCGAAGGCGAGGCGGTCGGCCAGCGGCCAGCCGGCCAGGGTGCCGGTGACGAACCCGGCCACGAAGACGTCCCCGGCGCCGGTCGGGTCCAGGGCCTCCACCTCGATGGCCGGGACCTCGGCGCTCTCCCCCGTACGCCGGTCCACCGCGTAGGCGCCGTCCGCGCCGAGGGTGACCACCGCGAGCGGCACGTGCTCGGTCAGGGCGTGCGCGGCGGCCCGCGGGCAGGTGGCGCCGGTGTAGCGCATCGCCTCCTCGGCGTTCGGCAGGAAGGCCTCGCAGTGCGCGAGGTCGGGCAGCGCGGCCAGGTCCCAGGCGCCGGTGTCGTCCCAGCCGACGTCGGCGAAGACGCGGGTGCCGCGGGCGGCGGCCTGGGCGATCCAGGGGGCGCGCACGCCGGGCGTGAGGGAGGCGACGGCGGCACGGGCGCGGGGCGGGCAGTCGGGGGAGGGCTCCTCGGGCGGCGGCTCGTGGCCGTGGGAGACCATGGTGCGCTCGCCCTCGTACGCCATCGAGACCGTCACCGGCGAGTGCCAGCCGGGCACGGTGCGGGACGGGGACAGGTCGATGCCCTCGCCCTGGGCGAGGGCGTCCCAGCAGTAGTCGCCGTAGTGGTCGTCGCCGAACGCGGCGGCCAGCGAGGTGCGCAGGCCGAGACGGGCCAGCGCGGTCGCCATGTTCGCCACGCCGCCGGGGCTCGACCCCATCCCGCGGGCCCAGGACTCGGTGCCGCGCACCGGGGCCGAGTCGAGCCCGGTGAAGACGACGTCGAGGAAGACGGTGCCCGTCAGGTACACGTCCCAGGGCGGGTCCTGCGGGGTGCGCAGGACGGCGAGGGGGTCGACCTCGGGCCGGCGGTGCGCGGTGCCGCCCTGGGTGTGGCGGTGGGTTCTCTCGTCGGCCGGCAGGACGGGCGACTCGGGCACGTCGGAGACGGCGGACACGTCGGAGACGGTGGCCGCATCGGAGACGGTGGACACGGTGGAGGCTGTCACGGTGCGCTCCCTGGCATGGTGCGGATCAGGCCAGTGTGCACCACACCGAGGACAACCGGACGCAGGCGGCGGAACCGCCGGTCACCAGCGCGGCACGGACGGGGTGACCCACCCGGGGTCGGCGACCCGCATCGCGGCGGCGTCGTCGCGGTCCCGCAGGGAACCGTCGTCGTCGAGCCAGCGCCGGTGCAGGAACTCCAGCCGGTCGCGGTCGAGTTCGACGCCGAGGCCGGGGGCGTCGGAGACGGTGACGCGGCCGCCGTCGAAGGCGACGCGGTCGGTCAGCACGTCCTCGGACTGCCACGGGTAGTGGGAGTCGCAGGCGTGGTGGAGGTTCGGCACGGTGGCCGCCACGTGGGTCATGGCGGCCAGGCTGATGCCGAGGTGGGTGTTGGAGTGCATGGAGACGCCGACGCCGAAGGTGCGGCAGAGGGCGGCGAGTTGCCGGGTGTTGCGCAGCCCGCCCCAGTAGTGGTGGTCGGAGAGCACGACCTGGACGGCGCCCTTGGCGAACGCCTCCGGTATCTCGGCGAACGTCGTCACGCACATGTTGGTCGCCAGCGGCACGCCGGTCCGCGCGGCGACCTCGGCCATGGCCGGGGTGCCGAGCGCGGGGTCCTCCAGGTACTCCAGGAGGTCCCCGAGTTCCCCGGCGACCCTCAGTGAGGTCTCCACGGACCAGGCGCCGTTGGGGTCCAGGCGCAGCGGGCGGCCGGGGAAGGCCGCGGCGAGGGCCCGGACGGCGGCGATCTCCTCGTCGGGCGGGAAGACGCCGCCCTTGAGCTTGAACGAGGTGAAGCCGTACCGCTCGGTGAAGGCACGCGCCTGCTCGACCACGCCGGCCGGGTCGAGGGCGGCGCCCCAGTCGTCCTTCTCGCACGCCACGCCCTCGGGGTGGGCGGCCCACTTGTAGAAGAGGTAGGCGCTGTACTCGACGGCGTCCCGGACCTTGCCGCCGAGCAGCGCGTGCACGGGCAGGCCGAGCGCCTTGCCGAGTGCGTCCAGGCAGGCGACCTCCAGGCCGGACAGAACGGACAGGCGCAGCTTGTCGGCGGTCTGGGAACCGCGCAGCCCGCCGACGTCGACCTGCCCGGAGACCCGGGAGGAGTCGACGGCGACCTCGTCGGCGAGGACGAAGAGAGCGTTCACGTCCGTGACCTGACGGCCGACCAGCAGATCGGCGAGGGGGCGGGCCAGTTCCAGGTACTTGGTGTCGCCGTAGGTCTCGCCCACCCCCGTGGCCCCGCCGGCCGTCTCGACCTCGACGATCAGGCGGGGAGTGTACGGCTGGTGCACCCCTTGCGTGTTCAGCAGCGGCGGGTCCGCGACCAGGACCGGCGTGAGGCGGACGGCCGTGACGGTGAGGTCGGTGAGCACGGGGCACCTTTCCTTCGTCCATGTACGGGAATGGAGGCTAGGTAAGTGAACCCGATGACGTCAATGGGCCGACGGCGCACACGGGGCGCACGCAAGGAGGTCCGCCAGTCCGCCCCGGCGCGAAACGGGGCGCCTTCGGCAAGGGCGGCGAACACGGCTACCCAGCTTCAAAACAACCAAACAACAATGTGACCCAGATCACACCAGCCCGCCTGTTTGTCGCCTCCCCCCGCTTGATACAAATTGCCCGCGCGCCCCTCTCGACCGACGGTCGTCGCCCCCTCTTTCTTCTCTTCCCACCGTCCCTTTCGCATGCCCTGGGAACGCCCGTGTTCGCCCCCCGCACCACTCCCTGGCCCCTCGTCGCCCTTTTCACGGCCGGCTACCTGCCTCCGTACCTGCTGCCCACCACCGTGGGCAGACTCGACACCAGCCTTCCGCTGTCCACCACGCAGGCGGGCGCCGTCGGCAGCGCGCTGCTGCTGAGTTCGGCGACCGCGGGCCTCCTGCTGGCCTCCCGGGTGCGGAGCCTCGGCCCCCGGACGCTGGCCCGCCTCGGGCTCGCGCTGGCCTTCCTCGGCTACGGCACCGCCGCGCTCACCACCGCCGTCCCGGCCGTCGTCGCCGGCGCGGTCGTCGGCGGATTCGGCTCGGGGACGGCCATGACCGTCGCCGCCTCCCTGATCGCCGCCGAACGCGATCCCCACCGCGCCTCCACGGTGGGCCTGCTGAGCGTGTCCGCGCTGGCCGGTGCGGTGTATCTGACGGTGCCGCATCTCGGCCGGGCCCACGGTCTGCCGCTGGCCGCCATCGCCCTGACCGCGCTGGCGGTGTGGGCGCCGGCCGGACGGCTGCCGGACGGTACGGCCGACGCCCCGGCCGCGCACGGCACCGGCGACACCGGCGCAGCCCCGCTCCCCCACCGCCGTTCGGGACTGGTCCTCGCCGTCGCGGTGCTGTGCTGGTCCCTGGCGCAGAACTCCCTGTGGGGCGTCAGCGGCCGGATCGGCCTGACGCAGGCCGGGCTGGGCGACGCCGCCCTCGGTGCCGTCTTCGCCGTCGCGCTGGGCGCGGGCCTGGTGGGCGTGCTGGCGGCCGGTGCGCTCGGGCCTCGGCTGGGACGGGCGGTGCCCGTCGGCGCGGGCACGGTGCTCATCGGGGTCTGCATCGCCCTGAGCGCGTCCGCGACCACCCCGGCGGCCTTCGCGACCGGCGAGATCGCCTGGAACACCTTCTACCCGGTCGTCCTGTCGTACCTGATCGGCCTCGCCGCCTCGCTCGACGCGCGCGGCCGGTGGGCGGTGCTCGTGGGCTCGGCGTGCTCGCTGGGCTCGGCGGCCGGCCCGCTGACCGGCAGTGTGCTCTCGGCGCAGGCCGGCTATCCGGTCATGGGCCTGGTGCTGGGCGCCGGGCTGCTGCTGCTCGCCGCGCCGATGACCGCCGTCGCCCTGCACACCGGCGGGCGCCCGCTGCTGCCCGGCGCGATCCGCCGCCGCGGCGGCACCCCGGCGGCGCTGGTCGCCGCGGCCACGGGCACGCCGAGCGGTGCGGTGCCGGAGGTCGGCGCGGTGGAGCAGCCGGTCGTGGAGATCGACGTGGAGGCCCCGGCCGTGGCCGAGCGGGGGGCCTACGACACGGCGGGACCCCGGCAGGCGGCGGCCACACCGGGGTCCGGTACGGGCTGAGTCCTACGCCGCCGGGAACTCGTACGCCTCGACCTCCGCGAGGCAGCGCGCCCGCAGTTCCTCGTCGTCCTCCAGGAAGGAGGCGAGGAAGGAGTTGCGGGCCAGCTCCCGCAGGCGCTCCTCGGTGAGGCCGAGGGCGGACCGAACGGCGTCGAAGTTGTCGCCCGCGTAGCCGCCGAAGTAGGCGGGGTCGTCGGAGTTGACGGTGCACATGAGGCCCGCGTCGAGCATCGCGGGCAGCGGGTGGCCGGCGAGGGTGTCGACCGTGCGCAGCCGCACGTTGGACAGCGGGCACAGGGTGAGCGGGACGCGGTCGCGCACCAGCCGCTCGACCAGCGCCGGGTCCTCCACCGACCGCAGCCCGTGGTCGATGCGCTCGACGCCGAGGACGTCGAGGGCCTCGACGACGTACGCGGGCGGCCCCTCCTCGCCCGCGTGGGCGACCCGGCGCAGCCCGAGGGCGGCGGCGGCCTCGTACACCTCGCGGAACTTCACCGGCGGGTGGCCGACCTCGGCGGAGTCCAGGCCGACGCCGGTGATGCGGTCCAGGTACGGCTTGGCGGCGTCCAGCGTCGCCATCGCCGACTCGGCGG
Source organism: Streptomyces sp. NRRL F-5650 (assembly GCF_000721365.1). NCBI lineage: Bacteria > Bacillati > Actinomycetota > Actinomycetes > Kitasatosporales > Streptomycetaceae > Streptomyces > Streptomyces sp. NRRL F-5650. The sequence goes on from NZ_JOGV01000009.1 coordinate 82,414, forward strand.
ACTCGTCGCGCAGGAAGCAGAGGATCAGCCGCGTGGAGACGCCGTGGTTCTCGCGGCTGCTGCCGAGCGCCCGCCACAGCCCCTCCACGACCGTGCCCATCTCCACGCCCCGGGCGAGGTGGGCCTGCGGGTCGAAGAAGATCTCGGCGTGCCGCACGCCCTGCGCGGCGGCGCGGGCCAGGTAGGCGTTGGCGAGGTCCTCGAAGTCCCGCTCGGTGCGCAGGACGGCCATCAGCTCGTAGTACAGGTTGAGGAAGGACTGGAGGTCCTCGAAGCGGTACGCCTCGCGCAGGGCGTCCTCGTCCGCGTACGGGAGCGCGACACCGTTGCGGGCGGCCAGCGCGAAGGCCAGCTCGGGTTCGAGGGTGCCTTCGATGTGGAGGTGCAGTTCAGCTTTGGGCAGGGGCATCAGAGCATCGTACGACCGTTTCACCGGCGTTTCGGAACCGGGACGCGGGTGAGGTCGCGGGCCACGGTCAGCTCCCCCGCGTATCCGGCCGCGCGCGCCTGCCGCTCGAACTCCCCGGGGTCCGGGTAGCGCTGGCTGAAGTGCGTGAGCACCAGGTGCCGTACGCCCGCGTCCCGGGCCGCGCGCGCCGCCTGCCCGGCGGTGAGGTGGCCGTGGTCGGCGGCGAGCGTCTCGTCCTCGTCGAGGAAGGTGGACTCGATGACGAGCAGGTCGCAGCCCTCGGCGAGGGCGTGCACCCCCGCGCACAGCCGGGTGTCCATGACGAACGCGAACCGCTGGCCGCGGCGGGCCTCGCTGACCTCGTCGAGCCGGACGCCGTTGAGCGAGCCCTCGCGCTGGATGCGGCCGACGTCGGGGCCCTTGATGCCGTGCGCGGCGAGGCGCTCGGGCAGCATGCGGCGGCCGTCGGGCTCGGTGAGCCGGTAGCCGTACGACTCGACGGGGTGGGAGAGCCTGCGGGCGTCCAGGGTGTAGGCGGGGGTGCGGGCGAGGGGTCCGTCGGTGTCGACCGGGGCCTCGGTGAGGGCGACGGTCTCGCGGTAGGCGGTGGCGTACCGCAGCCGCTCGAAGAACCGCTGACCGGAGCGCGGGTAGTGGGCGGTGATCTCGTGCGGGACCCGGTCGAGGTTGATGCGCTGGATCACGCCGGCGAGGCCGAGGCTGTGGTCGCCGTGGAAGTGCGTGACGCAGATCCGGTTCAGGTCGTGGGCGGCGACCCCGGCCCGCAGCATCTGGCGCTGGGTGCCCTCGCCGGGGTCGAAGAGGATGCCCTCGCCGTCCCAGCGCAGCAGGTAGCCGTTGTGGTTGCGGTGCCGGGTCGGGACCTGGCTGGCGGTGCCGAGGACGACGAGTTCACGTGCGGACACGGTGCCTGGTCCTGGTCCGGGCTATCCGGGGGGCCACTGGAGGCCGCGTCCGCCGAGCACGTGGGCGTGCGCGTGCCAGACGGTCTGTCCGGCGCCGCCGCCGGTGTTGAAGACGGTGCGGTAGCTGTCCAGTTGCTCGGCGTCGGCGACGACCTGCGTCTCGCGCAGGACGTCCGCGGCGAGCTGCGGGGCCTCGGCGGCGAGGGCGGCGGCGTCCTTGTGGTGGGCCTTGGGGATCACGAGGACGTGGGTGGGGGCCTGGGGGTTGATGTCCCGGAACGCGACGGTGGTGTCGGTCTCGCGGACGATCGTCGCGGGAATCTGCCCCGCGACGATCTTGCAGAACAGACAGTCGTCCTGGGGTTCGCCGGCCACTTGGCCCTCCTCACGCAGTGATCTTCTGGATGGGCATCGTATCCGCCACCGCCGTAGCTGCGGACAGTCCCCGTAGCTGCGGGCAGTCGTGCCGCTGGGGCGGCACGGGTGGGCGCAGCGGCACCCGGCACGCGCCGGCGAGCGCCCCCCGGCGACGACCACGGTGCGCGGCGCCCATGCCGTCCTGGGGGGAGGCACGACTGCCCCGCGGCCTCGGCCACATCCGCCACGGGCTAGGGCAGGCTCGGCGGCGTCTTCGCCGGGGACTCCTCCAGCGCCGCCAGCGCGAGCGCGACCGCCTCGTCCAGTTGAGGATCGCGGCCCGCCGCGTGGTCCTGCGGGCGTTGGGGGACCTCGACGTCGGGATCGACGCCGTGGTTCTCCACGCCCCAGCCGTACCCCTCCAGCCAGAACGCGTACTTCGGCTGTGTGATCAGCGTGCCGTCCACCAGCCGGTAGCGGCTGTCGATGCCGATGACCCCGCCCCAGGTGCGGACACCGACGACCGGACCGATGCCCAGCGCCTTGATCGCCGCGTTGACGATGTCCCCGTCCGAGCCGGAGAACTCGTTGGCCACCGCGACGACCGGCCCCCGGGGCGCGTCCTGCGGGTAGCTCGTCGGCCGCATCCCGCGCGGCAGGTCCCAGCCGACGATGCGCCGGGCCAGCTTCTCCACCACGAGCTGGGAGGTGTGGCCGCCCCGGTTCTCGCGGACGTCGACGACCAGGCCCTCCCGGGCCACCTCGACGCGCAGGTCGCGGTGGATCTGGGCCCAGCCGGGCGCCTGCATGTCGGGCACGTGGAGGTAGCCGAGCCGCCCGCCGGACTTCTCGTGGACGTAGGCCCGGCGGTCGGCGACCCACGCGTGGTAGCGCAGCGGCTCCTCGTCGGCGAGCGGGACGACGACCGCGTGCCGCACCTCTCCCCCGCCGGACGGCGAGACGGTCAGCTCGACCGGCTTGCCCGCGGTGCCGACGAGCAGCGGGCCGGGCCCGGTGACCGGGTCCACGGCCTGGCCCGCGACCGCGACGATCGCGTCCCCGGCGCGCACGGCGACCCCGGGTGCGGCGAGCGGGGAGCGGGCGTCGGGGTCGGAGGTCTCGGAGGGCAGCACCCGGTCGATGCGCCAGGCGCCGTCCTCGTGGCGGGAGAGGTCGGCACCGAGCAGTCCCTGCCGGGCGCCGGAGCCGTGGCCGCCGCGCGGGGTGACGTAGGCGTGCGAGGTGCCGAGTTCGCCGTGCACCTCCCACAGCAGGTCGACCAGGTCGTCGTGGGTGGCGACGCGGTCGAGGACGGGCCGGTAGCGGTCGAGGACGCCGTCCCAGTCGACGCCGTTCATGTCGGCCCGCCAGAAGTGGTCGCGCATGATGCGGCCGGTCTCGTCGAACATCTGCCGCCATTCCGCGGCCGGTTCGACGGTCTGCCGGACCCGGCCCAGGTCGACGGCGATGTTGGTGTCGCTGTCCTCGTCGCCGGAGGGCCGCCGGTCGCTGGGGACGACCTTGAGCCGGCCGTCGGTCCACAGCAGCACCCGCTTGCCGTCGCCGCTGACCTCGAAGTGGTCGGCGTCGCCGCCCAGGTGCTCGACACGCTGCTGGACGAGGTCGTACCGCTCCAGCTCGGTGTTGGGGTCGGGGTCCTCGGGGTTGGCGCGGGAGGCGCCGAGGACGCCGGTGAGCGGGTGGCGCAGCCACAGGACACCGTCCTTGGCGGCGCGCAGCCGGGAGTAGCGGGCGGCCTCCACCGGGAAGGGCACGATGCGGTCGGCGAGGCCCTCGATGTCGATCCGGGTGGTGGGGGTGCCCTCGCTGTCGGGGGTCTCCTCACGGTCCGGGGTCTCGAAGGCGCGGCCGTGGCGCTGCGGGCCGAAGGGCGAGGGCGTGGTCGCGGCGAGGGTGATCAGGTACGGCCGGGCGCCCTCGACGAAGGCGAGGTCGAAGACGTGCTCGTCGTAGACCGGGTCGAAGGAGCGGGTGGAGAGGAAGGCGAGGTGCTTGCCGTCCAGGGTGAAGGCCGGGGAGTAGTCCTTGAAGCGCAGCGGGGTCGCCTCGCTCACCGACAGGTCGGTGGTGTTGGCGAGCTTGAGCTGCCGCAGCGGCTCGGGGCCGGGGTGGGACCAGGCGAGCCAGGCGGAGTCGGGCGAGAAGACGAGACCGGAGGCGTCGCCGTCCTCGCTGCGGTCGACCTCGCGGACCTCGCCGCTCTCGCGCTCGACGAGCAGGACCCGCCCGTCGTGCGAGGCGACGGCGACTCGGCTGCCGTCGGGGGCCACGGCGAGGTGCAGCACCCGGCCGAGCTGCCCGGCGGCCAGGCGCCGCGCGGTGGCGCCGGGGGCGAGTCCGGTGGCGGGCGCGAACTCCAGGGCGTCGTCGCCCTCGGCGTCGGTCACCCACACCACCCACTCCTCGCCCTCGGCGCGGAAGGTGCGCGGCAGCCGGTTGCGCACGCCGGGCGTGACGGCGAGCGCGCGGGCGGGTCCGGAGCGGTGGGTGACCCAGTGCACGCCGCCGCGCACGGCGACGGCGCTGCCGCGCGCGGTGTGGTCGGGGGACGCGGAGCCGAACCAGTGGGCGGCGTTGACCGGGTAGGGCTGGAGGTCGACGCGGGCGCCGCCGAGCCGGATGTCCAGCCGGCGCGGTTCGGCACCGTCGAGGTCGTCCAGCGTCCACAGTTCACCGGCGGAGGAGTAGACGACGCGGGTGCCGTCGGTGGCGGCGTGCCGGGCGTAGAAGCCGTCGAGGGGGGTGTGCCGGCGCAGGTCGGAGCCGTCGGCGAGGGAGGAGTAGAGGGCGCCGGTGCCCTCGTGGTCGGAGAGGAAGGCGATCCGCTCGCCGACCCAGAAGGGGTACTCGATGTTGCCGTCGAGGCCGGCGTGCAGGCGAACGAACTCGCCGTCGTCCTCGCGGTCGATCCACAGCTTGCCCGCCGTGCCGCCCCGGTAGCGCTTCCACCAGGCGGCCTCGCGGCCCATCGGCGCGGACAGCAGCACGGTGTGCGGCCCCCGCGCGACGTCGCCGACGGGCCCGTACGGCAGGGTGGTCGCCGGTCCGCCGTCCAGCGGGACGGCGCGGGCCCAGCTACGGCGCAGGCTGGCCTGGCCGTAGGTGCTCAGGGCCAGGACGCGGCCGTCGGCGGTCCAGCCGCGGACCTGCGTCCTGATGCTGCCCCAGTGGGTGAGGCGCCGGGCGGGGCCGCCGTCGACGGGGGCGACGTGCACCTCGGGGGCCCCGTCGCGGGTGGAGGTCCAGGCGACCGCGGTGCCGTCGGGCGAGATGCGCGGATGGTTCACCGGTACGTTGTCGGCGCTGACCCGCCAGGCGCGGCCGCCGTCGAGCGGGGCGAGCCACACGTCGTCCTCGGCGGTGAAGGCGACCAACTCGCCGTGCGGGTGCGGAAAGCGGAGGTAGGCAGGCGCTGCGGGCTGAGTCACCCCCATACCCTATGCAGGGGCGCGGCCCGCCGACAGAGGTTTGGATCACTTCCCGGCCACGGACCCGCTCCGGCCGGGGACCCGTCCCGGTCACTTGCCCTCGACGGGCCCGCAGTGCGGGTCGCTCGGGCACCAGATGGTCCGGGTGACGGTCACGGTGGGGCCGGGCCGGTCCTGGGAGGGCCGGTTCGCGGGCGGGGCGCTCGGGGCGGCGTCGCAGTTGCCCAGTCCCTTGACCCGGAACCACTCCTTGCCGTCCACCTTCGCGCTCAGGTTCCCGCGCACGCAGGCGCCGTTGACGACCTTGGTGACCTTGCCGTCGACGGTGATGTCCTTGCCGTCGTCCGTCCTGCCCTCGCAGTGGACGGAGGCGACCGCGTCCTCGCCCGCCGAGGCCGTGCTGCCCCGGTCGCCGTAGGAGGCGGTGCAGGTGAGCCAGCGCACCTCCGCCTTCTGCCGCTGCAGTTCACGGGTCACGGTCTGGTCGGTCGTGTAGGCCACCGACGCGGAGCCGAGTCCGCCCGGCTCGCACGCGACGACCCCGCCGACGGCGACGGCCGCGCCGACGACCACCGGAGCCATGCGCCAAATCCGCCTCATTGCCCACATGAAGGGCAGCGTCCCACCGCTCCGGGACCGGCGGTAGGGCGCATACGGCCACTCTCACTACCGTGGGTGCCATGGGCAACGACCGCAGACAGCGCGGGCTCGTCGTCGGCGAAGGGCCCGCCTGGCTGTGGAGCCACCGGCGCAAACGGGGGCGCGACGGCGTCTGGCGGGACGCGCTGACGCTGTACCGGGACGGTGTCCGGGTGCGGTTCGTCTTCCGCGCGGGCGCGCCCGGCTCGGGCCGGTGGACCACGGAGGGCGGCCTGTGGTACGAGGGCTGCGTGGGCGACGACCGCGGCAACCTGCTCAACCTGCGCGAACCCGGCACCGTACGGGCGCTGGTCGAGGAGGCCGGGCGGCGCGGCCTGTTGCCCGGGCCCGGGGGCCGGCCGGTGGAGCTGGACGGCTGGGAGCTGTTCCCCGCCGTCGTCGCCGCCACCACCGACGGCTGACCGGAGCCCGCCGCGACCCGCGCGGTCCGGCGCCGTCCGGTCCGGCGCCGTCCGGTCCGGCGCCGTCAGGACCAGCGGCCGGTGCGGGACAGCAGGACGGCGGTCGCGGCGGTGCCCGCGGTGGAGGTGCGCAGGACGCTGCGGCCCAGGCGGTGGGGCCGGGCTCCGGCCTCGGCGAAGAGCGCCAACTCCTCCGGGGACACGCCCCCTTCGGGGCCGACGACCAGCACGATGTCGCCGGTGGCGGGGAGTTCCGCGGCGGACAGGGGCGCGTCGCCGCTCTCGTGGAGTACGGCGGCGAAGTCGGCGTCGGCCAGAAGTGAGGCAACCTGCTTGCTCGTCGCCGCGTCCGCGACATCGGGGAAGCGGACCCGGCGGGACTGCTTGCCCGCCTCGCGGGCCGTCGCCCGCCACTTGCCGAGCGCCTTCAGGCCGCGCTCGCCCTTCCACTGGGTGATGCACCGGGACGCCGCCCAGGGCACGATCGCGTCGACGCCGACCTCGGTCATCGTCTCGACGGCCAGCTCACCGCGGTCGCCCTTGGGCAGGGCCTGCACGACGGTGATGCGGGGCTGCTCGGCGGGCTCCTCGCGCACGCCGCCTGGCACGCCGACGACCAGGCGGTCCTTGCCCTCGGCGGCCTTCACCACGCCCTCCGCCCAGTGACCGCGCCCGTCGGTGAGGACGACGTCCTCGCCCGCCCGCAGCCGCTTCACGGAGACGGCGTGGCGTCCCTCGGGGCCGTCCAGGACGTACTCCCCCGCGGGCAGGTCCTGGGGCCGCAGGGAGTCGACCACGAACACCGGTGCCGTCATCGGGTGCCGTCTCCCGTCGTGTAGTGAGTCAACGCGCTTCCGGCGGCGGCGAGTTCGGCGACCAGCACCTCCACCAGCTCCCCGGCGGGCAGGTCCCGGGCCATGCGGTGGCCCTGCCCCGCCCACAGCGCCATGCCCTGCGCGTCGCCCGCCTTCGCCGCCGCCTTGCGCACCGGCGAGGTGAGGTGGTGCACGTCGGGGTAGGCGGCGGGGGCGTAGGGGCCGTGCTCGCGCAGGAACCGGTTGACCAGGGCGCGGGCGGGGCGGCCGGAGAAGGCGCGGGTGAGTTCGGTGCGGACGAACAGGGGGTTGGTCAGCGCCTGTTTGTGCAGGTCGTGCGCGCCGGACTCGGGGGTGGCGAGGAAGGCGGTGCCGAGCTGGGCCGCGCTCGCGCCGGCCGCGAGGACCGCGGCGATCTGGGCGCCGCGCATGATGCCGCCGGCGGCGACGATCGGCAGGCTCACCGCCTCCCGGACCTGGGCGACCAGTGACAGCAGCCCGGTGCCCGCGCCGCCCGTCTCCGGGTTGTCCCGGTGGGTTCCCTGGTGGCCGCCGGCCTCGGCGCCCTGCGCGATCACCGCGTCGGCGCCGGACTGCTCGACGGCCCGGGCCTCGTCCGCGGTGGTGGCGCTGACCAGGGCGAAGGTGCCGACGCGGTGCAGGGAGTCGACGACCTCGCGGCTCGGGACGCCGAAGTGGAAGGACACCACCGGCACGGGGTTGTCCAGCAGTACGGCGAGCTTGGTCTCGTAGCCGTCGTCCCGGCCTCCGTCGGGGTCGCCCAGCTCCGTCTCGTACCAGGCGGCCTCACCGGCCAACTGGTGGGCGTAGACCTCCACGGCGGCGGGGTCGGCCGTCTCCGGCTGCGGGAGGAAGAGGTTGACGCCGAAGGGGCGGCTCGTCAGTCCCCGCAGATGCTTGATCTCCTGGTACATCCCGTCCGCGGTCTTGTACCCCGCGGCCAGGAAGCCGAGACCGCCCGCTTCGGACACCGCGGCCGCCAGACCCGGCACGGAGACGCCGCCCGCCATGGGCGCCTGCACGATCGGGTAGGGGAAGAGATCGGTCAGTGCGGAGGACATGACGGCATGGTGTCACGTCCTCCGCACAAGTCCGAATCCGGGCTTCCGTTGGCATACGCCAGAAGCATCCGCATCGGAACCCGGAGCGTCAGCGCCCGTTGAACGCGTCCTTCAACCGCGAGAACAGCCCCTGCTGTCCAGGCTGACTGTGCCTGCCCGGGGACAACCCCCGGACCCCCGGCAGACTCCGGCCACCACCCGCACCCGCGCGACAAACCGACGCCCACCGAGCCCGGCGTCAGCGCCCGTTGAACGCGTCCTTCAGACGCGAGAACAGCCCCTGCTGTCCAGGCTGGAACTGCCCCTGCGGGCGTTCTTCGCCGCGCAGCTTGGCCAGTTCGCGCAGGAGGCGTTCCTGTTCGGGGTCGAGCTTGCCCGGGGTGGTGACCTCGACGTGGACGATGAGGTCGCCCCGGCCGCCGCCGCGCAGGTGGGTGACGCCCCGACCGTGCAGCGGGATCGACTGGCCGGACTGGGTGCCCGGGCGGATGTCGACCTCCTCCATGCCGTCGAGGGTCTCCAGCGGCACCTTCGTGCCCAGGGCCGCCGCCGTCATCGGGATGGTGACCGTGCAGTGCAGGTCGTCGCCGCGGCGCTGGAAGGTGGAGTGGGACAGCTCGTGGATCTCGACGTACAGGTCGCCGGCGGGGCCGCCGCCGGGGCCGACCTCGCCCTCGCCCGCGAGCTGGATCCGCGTGCCGTTGTCCACACCGGCCGGGATCTTCACGGTGAGGGTGCGCCGGGAACGGACCCGGCCGTCGCCCGCGCACTCGGGGCACGGGGTGGGCACCACGGTGCCGAAGCCCTGGCACTGGGGGCACGGGCGGGAGGTCATGACCTGGCCCAGGAACGACCGGGTGACCTGCGAGACCTCACCGCGGCCACGGCACATGTCGCACGTCTGGGCCGACGTGCCGGGCGCCGCGCCCTCGCCGTTGCAGGTGTTGCAGACGACCGCGGTGTCGACCTGGATGTCCTTGGTCGTGCCGAAGGCCGCCTCGTCCAGCTCGACCTCGATGCGGATCATCGCGTCCTGGCCGCGCCGGGTGCGCGAGCGCGGCCCGCGCTGCGACGCCGTACCGAAGAACGCGTCCATGATGTCCGAGAAGTTCCCGAAGCCGCCCGCGCCGAAGCCGCCGGCGCCACCGCCGCCCCCGGCCTGCGAGAGCGGGTCGCCGCCGAGGTCGTAGACCTGCTTCTTCTGCGGGTCCGACAGCACCTCGTAGGCGGCGTTGATCTCCTTGAACCGCTCCTGGGTCTTCGGATCGGGGTTGACGTCCGGGTGCAGCTCGCGGGCGAGCCTCCGGAACGCCTTCTTGATCTCGTCCTGGGAAGCGTCGCGGCGCACGCCGAGTACGGCGTAGTAGTCCGTGGCCACCTACGACTCCGCCAGGATCTGTCCGACGTACCGTGCCACTGCGCGTACCGCTCCCATCGTTCCCGGGTAGTCCATGCGGGTCGGTCCGACCACGCCGAGCTTGGCAACCGCCTCGCCGCCCGAACCGTAGCCGACCGACACGACGGACGTTGAGTTGAGTCCTTCGTGGGCGTTCTCGTGACCGATCCGTACGGTCACGCCCGGATCCTTCGCCTCGCCGAGCAGCTTGAGGAGCACGACCTGCTCCTCGAGCGCCTCCAGCACCGGCCGGATCACCAGGGGGAAGTCGTGCCCGAAGCGGGTCAGATTGGCGGTGCCGCCGATCATCAGCCGCTCCTCGTTCTCCTCGACCAGCGTCTCCAGGAGAGTGGAGAGCACGGTGGAGACCGTACCGCGATCCTCGGCCTCGAAGGGCTCCGCCAGATCTTCCACCAGGGACGGCACATCCGTGAAACGGCGTCCCGCGACCCGGCTGTTGAGCCGCGCCCGCAGATCGGCCAGCGAGGCCTCGCCGAACGGCGCCGGGCAGTCGATCATCCGCTGCTCGACCCGGCCGGTGTCCGTGATCAGCACGAGCATCAGGCGCGCGGGCGCGAGCGAGAGCAGTTCCACGTGCCGCACGGTCGAACGGGTCAGCGACGGGTACTGCACGACGGCGACCTGCCGGGTGAGCTGCGCGAGCAGCCGCACCGTGCGGGCCACGACGTCGTCGAGGTCGACGGCGCCCTCCAGGAAGTTCTGGATGGCGCGCCGCTCGGGCGCGGTCATCGGCTTGACGCCGGCCAGCTTGTCGACGAAGAGCCGGTAGCCCTTGTCGGTCGGGATGCGCCCGGCGCTGGTGTGCGGCTGGGCGATGAACCCCTCGTCCTCCAGGGCCGCCATGTCGTTGCGCACGGTGGCCGGGGAGACGCCGAGGTTGTGCCGCTCGGTGAGGGCCTTGGAACCGACCGGCTCCTCGGTGCCGACGTAGTCCTGGACGATGGCGCGCAGCACCTGGAGCCTGCGTTCACTGAGCATGCGGCACGCACCTCCCGCTGTCGTCCGCCCGTTTCGGCCTGTCTGCCCTGTCTGCCCTGGCACTCACGGCTCGCGAGTGCCAGACTTCCCCGGCCCAGTGTACGGCTGTGGGGTACGCCCCCGGCAAGGCCGGGGCCGAGCCGTTAGCGTCGTCGCCGTGAGGGTGACTTGGGAAGAGCTGGGCTGGGAGCGGCTGGCGGACGGGGTGGGACGGTGCCGGCTGCCGGGCTGGGACTGCACGGCGGGGCTGGTGCGCGGCACGGACGCGGCGCTGATGGTGGACGCGGGGTCGAGCCTGGCGGAGGGCGCCCGGTTGCACGGAGCGGCGCGACGGCTCGCCGGCCGCCGTGTGACGCATCTCGCGCTGACCCACCCGCATTTCGACCACGTCTTCGGCGCGGCGGCGTTCGAGGGCGCGCGGGTGTACGGCGCTCACGGCGCCGCGGGTACGGCCGCGCTGTTCGCGCCGGGCGGACAGGGGCGGGAGGCGCTGCGCGCGGACGCGGCGGCCGAGGGGCTGGACGCGCGGGCGGCGCGGGAGGCCGCCGACGCGCTCGTCCCCGTCCGGCACGAGGTCCACGGCGAGCGGACACTCGGCCTGGGCGGCGGCCGTCACGTCCTGCTGGCCGACGTGGGCCCGGGCCACACCGGGCACGACCTGGCGGTGCTGGTGCCGGGCGACCCGGCGGTCGTCTTCTGCGGCGACCTGGTCGAGGAGTCCGGCGAGCCGCAGGCGGGCCCCGACGCCGTACCGTCCCGCTGGCCCGCAGCCCTGGACCGGCTGCTGGAGCTGGGCGGCGAGGACGCGCTGTACGTCCCCGGTCACGGAGCGGTGGTGGACGCGGCGTTCGTGCGGGCCCAACGGGACGCGCTGGCCGCCCGGTTCGGCGTGTCGCGCTGATCATCGCGCGGGCCTTCCTCGTATCGTCGGCAGAATGCGCCAGTACTCCGCCGACCTGACCCCTCCGTGGAAGAAACCGCAGCCCGTCCCCGAGGTGCCGGCCGACCCCGGCCTGGTGGTCGAGGAGCCCGGCACCGGGTTCTGCGGCGCGGTGATCCGCTGCGAGGCGGGCACGGTGACCCTGGAGGACCGCTTCGGCAAGCACCGCGTCTTCCCGCTGGAACCGCGCGGGTTCCTGCTGGAGGGGCGGGTGGTCACGCTGGTCCGCCCGTCCTCCTCCGCTCCGGCGCGCTCCGTCCCCGCCCGCACCGCGTCCGGTTCGGTCGCCGTCCCCGGCGCACGGGCGCGGGTGGCGCGCGCCGGGCGCATCTACGTCGAGGGGCGGCACGACGCCGAACTGGTCGAGAAGGTGTGGGGCGACGACCTGCGCATCGAGGGCGTCGTCGTGGAGTACCTGGGCGGCGTGGACGACCTCCCGTCGATCGTCGCCGACTTCGCCCCGGGCCCGGACGCGCGGCTGGGCGTCCTCGTCGACCACCTGGTGCCGGGTTCGAAGGAGTGGCGCATCGCGGAGGCGGTGACGAGCGAACACGCGCTGGTGGTGGGCCACCCGTACATCGACATTTGGGAGGCGGTGAAGCCGTCCTCGGTGGGGATCGAGGGGTGGCCCAGGGTGCCGCGCGGCCAGGACTGGAAGACGGGGGTGTGCCGGGCGCTGGGGTGGCCGTCGGAGAACACGGGCGCGGTGTGGCAGGCGATCCTGGCACGGGTGGGCTCGTACAAGGACCTGGAGCCGGAGCTGCTGGGCAGTGTGGAACGGCTCATTGATCACGTAACCGTGTCCTGAACGTCGTCCGGTCGTTGCCAGACGGGGCCTGGTGGCCTGCTCTCCGCCGTTGCGGAGGTGGTCCGTCGATCAGTTCGTCCACACGGCCGAGCAGTTCCTGCTCCCCGCGGAAGCGGGGATGACCCGTCAGTCCACCAGGTCCCGTACCACCGCGTCCGCCAGCAGTCGCCCGCGCAGCGTCAGCACCGCGCTCCCCGCCTCGTACGGCCCCTCCTCCAGCAGCCCCTCCGCCAGCGCCCGCCGAGCCGCCGCCAGCCCCGCCTCCCGCAGCAGCGCCAGCGGCACGCCCTCCCGCAGCCGCAGCTCCAGCAGGATGCGCTCCACGCGCCGGTCCTCGTCCGACAGGACCTCGCGCCCGGCGCCCGGTGACTTCCCCGCCGCCAGCGCTCCCGCGTACGCGCCCGGATGCTTCACGTTCCACCACCGCACGCCCCCCACGTGCGAGTGCGCCCCCGGTCCCGCGCCCCACCAGTCGGCGCCCCGCCAGTACAGCTCGTTGTGCAGGCAGCGCCCGGCGTCGGAGGTGGCCCAGTTCGACACCTCGTACCAGTCGAAACCCGCCGCCGCGAGGGTCTCCTCGGCGATCAGGTACCGGTCGGCGTGGACGTCGTCGTCGGTCATGGGGACCTCGCCGCGCCGGATGCGCCGGGCGAGCCGGGTGCCCTCCTCGACGATCAGGGCGTACGCCGACACGTGGTCGGGCCCGGCGCCGAGCGCGGCGTCCAGGGAGGCCCGCCAGTCGTCGTCCGACTCGCCCGGGGTGCCGTAGATGAGGTCGAGGTTGACGTGGTCGAAGCCGGCCGCGCGGGCCTCGGCGACGCAGGCTTCGGGGCGGCCGGGGGTGTGGGTGCGGTCCAGGATCTTCAGCACGTGCTGCTTCGCGCTCTGCATGCCGAAGGAGATCCGGTTGAAGCCGCCCTCGCGGAGGGTCGCGAGGTAGGCCGGGTCGACCGACTCCGGGTTGGCCTCCGTCGTGATCTCCGCGTCCGGCGCCAGCCCGAACTCGTCGCGGACCGCGTCCAGCATCCGCACCAGGTCCCCGGCGTCCAGCAGCGTGGGCGTACCGCCGCCGACGAAGACCGTGCGGACCTCGCGGGGGTCGTCGCCGAGGACCTTGCGGGCCAGGCGCACCTCGTCGGCGAGGGTGCCGGCGTAGTTGTCGCGGGAGGCCAGGACGCCGCCGGTGCCGCGCAGCTCGGTCGCGGTGTAGGTGTTGAAGTCGCAGTAGCCGCAGCGGGTCGCGCAGTACGGCACGTGCAGGTAGAAGCCGAGGGGGCGGTCTGCGGCCCCGGTGAGCGCGGACGCGGGCAGGGCGCCGTCGGCGGGGACGGGCTCGCCGTCGGGGAGTGCGGAGGGCATGCGTTCCATTGTCCCGTACCCGCGCGGGTCCCCGTTCGTGTGTCCCGTGCCCGCGCGGGTCCCCTTTCGTGTGTCCCGTACCCGCGCGGACCCCCTGCCCCCGCGCGGGTCCCCGCCCGCTCACTCCGCCTGGAGCACCAGCAGCGCCAGGTCGTCCTCCGGCGGCCGGGGCCCGAACGCGTGCACCAGCCGCCTGATGCGCTCGGCGACCAGCTCGGCGTCCAGACCCGTGCAGCCGGCCAGCGCCGCGGCGAGGCCGTCGCCGTCGTCGAACTGGCGGGAGCCGCTGCGCCGCTCGGTGACCCCGTCCGTGACGCACAGCAGGGTGTCGCCGGACCGCAGCTCGAAGGTCTCGCTGACGTACGTCGCGTCCTCGACGACACCGAGCAGGGTCTGCGGGCAGGCGACCGCGGTCACCGTGCCGTCGGGCCCGAGGAGCAGCGGCAGCGGGTGTCCGGCGGACGCCAGGGTGCAGCGGACGCCGCCGTCGAAGGGGACCAGCTCGCCGTAGAGCAGGGAGAGGAAGCGGGTCTGCGGTCCGTCGCCCGGGGCAACCGGTGGGCCGCCCGCGGCCACCAGGGCGCGGGCGGCGGCGTCGGCGGCCTCGGTGGCGTCGTCGAGCAGGAGCTGGTTGAGGCGGTCGAGGACGTCCGGGACGCCGTACTGCTCACGCGCCAGCAGCCGCAGCCAGGGCCGGGCGAGTCCGATGACGACGGCGGCCTCGGGGCCCTTGCCCTGGACGTCGCCCAGGGCGAAGCACCAGCGGCCGTCGTCGGCCGGGAAGAGGTCGTAGAAGTCGCCGCTGGGGCCGCCCTTGTCCCGCGGTTCGTAGACGAGGGCGCTGCGCAGGCCCGGGATCTCGGCGACGGCACCGGGCAGCAGGCCGCGCTGGAGCACGGCGCTGATGGTGGCCTGCCGGGCGTACTGGCGGGCGGCGCCGATGGCGAGCGCCACCCGGCGGCTGAGGTCCTCGACCAGGCCGGTGATCTCGTCGGGGAAGCCGGGCGGGCCGACGGGATCGCCGGTGTCCGTGCCGTCCGCGGTATCGGTGCCGTCCGCGGTGTCCACCGGGTCGGCCCGGCCGATGACCAGGGTGCCCAGGGGCCGGCCGCCCGCGACCAGGGGGTAGGCGAGCGCGGTGCCGCTCGTGCCGAGCGCCTCGGCGGGCCAGGGGTGGCCGACGGGACCGGAGCGCCACGGGTCGCGGGGCCGGGGCGGCTCCTTCTCCAGCGCCGCGCGCAGAACGTCGAGGTGCCCCTCCCCGGCATGCCACACGCGGGCCAGCCGGGCGCCGACGGACGCCCCGGGGTCGTCGCTCCAGGCGCCCCGGCCCAGGGCCTCGTCCTCCAGCCACACCCCGCACCAGTCGGCGAGCCGGGGCACCACGAGCTGCCCGGTGAGCGAGGCGACCAGATCCTCGTCGAGCTGCCCGGCCAGCAGGTCGGATGCCTCGGCGAGGAAGGACAGGGCCCCGCGGCCCAGCCACTCCCGGTCGCGGGCCCCGCACCGCCCGGTCCCCGCGGCGCCGTCACGCAGGCCGGGCCACTGCGAGGAGCGGACGGGCCCGTCCCCCGGACCACCGGAACCCGCTAGCCCGCCCGTGCCGGGGCCGAGTCCCCCGGCGCGGCCCGGCACCGCAGCGCCCGGGACCGCGGCACCGTCCCGCCGTGTCCTCCGCGCCTCCTCACCGTCCCGGGCGCGGCTCCGGTCGCCGGGGCCCTCCACTGCCGGCCACGCGTCCGGCTCCGCGGCCGGCTCCGGGTCCGGCGTGGGGGCGTCCGGACCACCCGGGCCGTCCGGGCCCTGGGCCGGCAGCCGCGCCCACACGGTCTTCGTGCCCGGGCGGTAGGTGATCCCCCAGGCCTCCGCGAGCGCGGCGACGAGCCGCAGCCCACGCCCGTACTCGGCGGGGTCCTGCGGTGCCCCGTGGTCGTCGCCGCCCCTCGGGGCACGGGAGGGATGCTGGTCCACGACCTCGACGACGAGAGTGCCGGTCTCCTCCACCTGGAGGCCCACCTCGACGTCGGTCCCGGCGTGCACGACGGCGTTGGTGACCAGCTCGCTGACCACGACCAGGACGTCGGTGGCGAGGTGCTCGGTCAGCCGGTCGGTGCCCGGCAGGCCGAGCGCGGTCCAGTCGGCGAGCGCGGCCCGTACCATCGCGCGGGCGGCGCCCGGCGCCAGCGAACTGCCCAGCAGCGTCACACGCGCCCGCGCGCACTCCTCGAAGCACCCGCCGGCGCCCCCGGCGGATGTCGCGACGGTGCGCGCCGGCGCCGCGCCGGCACGGGAGGCGGTCTCCCGCTGCGTCGGAATGGCCCCCATTGGACGTCTCCCCGGGCAGTTCGTGCGAATTCCTCACACTCGATGCCGACAGAGTGACAGACCGGCCCCGCACACGAGCACGGAGTTACCGAAGTGGACCGCGATGAGTGAAATCCGTGCTAAGCGAACGCTCGAAGACGTCCGGAACCCGCACGCGAACCGGACGTCCTCGAACACCTACGCCTCGCGCGCCCCCTCGTACATCTCCTCGATCAGGTTCTTGTACTCCCGTTCCACCACCGGCCGCTTGAGCTTCAGGCTCGGGGTGATCTCGCCGTGCTCGACGTCGAGGTCGCGGGGCAGGAGGCGGAACTTCTTGATGGTCTGCCAGCGCTGGAGGCCCTCGTTGAGCTGCTGGACGTAGCCGTCGACCATCTCGACGGTGGCCGGCGCCGCGACGATCTCCGCGTACGGCCTGCCCTCCAGACCGTTCTCCTTGGCCCACTCGGTGATCGCGGCCTCGTCGAGGGCGATGAGCGCGGTGCAGAAGTTCCGGTCGGCGCCGTGGACCAGGATGTTGGAGACATAGGGGCAGACGGCCTTGAACTGCCCCTCGACCTCGGCGGGCGCGATGTACTTGCCGCCGGACGTCTTGATGAGGTCCTTCTTGCGGTCGGTGATGCGCAGGTAGCCGTCGGGCGACAGCTCACCGATGTCGCCGGTGTGGAACCAGCCGTCGGACTCCAGCACCTCGGCGGTCTTCTCGGGCAGCTTGTGGTAGCCCTCCATGATGCCGGGGCCGCGCAGCAGGATCTCGCCGTCCTCCGCGATGCGCACCTCGGTGCCGGGCAGCGGCTTGCCGACGGTGCCGGTGCGGTAGGCCTCGCCGGGGTTGACGAAGGAGGCGGCGGAGGACTCGGTGAGGCCGTAGCCCTCCAGGATGTGGATGCCGGCCCCGGCGAAGAAGTAGCCGATCTCGGGGGCGAGGGCGGCCGAGCCCGAGACGCAGGCGCGCAGGCGGCCGCCGAAGGCCTCGCGGATCTTGGCGTAGACGAGCCGGTCGGCGACGGCGTGCTTGGTGCGCAGGCCGGCGGGGGCGCTCGCGGTGCCGGTGCGCTTGAAGTTGTCCTGGGTGACCTTGGCGTACTCGCGGGCGATCCCGGCGGCCCACTGGAAGATCTTGTACTTCGCGCCGCCGCCCGCGCGGGCCTTGGCGGCGACACCGTTGTAGACCTTCTCGAAGATGCGGGGCACGGCCGCCATGTAGGTCGGCCGGACCACCGGCAGGTTCTCGATGATCTTGTCGACGCGGCCGTCGACGGCGGTGACGTGACCGGCCTCGATCTGCCCGGAGGTCAGCACCTTGCCGAAGACGTGCGCGAGCGGCAGCCACAGGTACTGCACGTCGTCCTTGGTGACCAGACCGGTCGCGGCGATCGCCTTGGCCATGTACGACCAGCAGTCGTGCGGGAGACGGACGCCCTTGGGCCGGCCGGTGGTGCCGGAGGTGTAGATGAGGGTGGCGAGCTGGTCCTTGGTGAGCGCGCCGACCCGCTCCTTGATGAGCTGCGGCTCGTTCTCCAGGCGGGCCGCACCCCGGCGCTCCAGCTCGTCGAGGGTGAGGACCCAGTCCTCGGTGGTGTCCGCGCCGGCCGGGTCGACCACGACCACGTGCGTGAGGTCGGGCAGCTCGGCCCGCTTCTCCTTCGCCTTGGCCAGTTGCGCGGCGTCCTCGGCGATCAGCACCCGGCTCTCGGAGTCGGAGAGGATGTACGCCGACTCGTCGGCGTTGGTCTGCGGGTAGACGGTGGTCGTCGCCGCGCCCGCGCACATGATGCCGAGGTCGGCGAGGATCCACTCCAGGCGGGTGGCGGAGGCCAGCGCGACGCGCTGCTCGGGCCGCACGCCCAGTTCGATCAGGCCCGCCGCGATCGCGTACACCCGCTCGGCGGCCTGCGCCCAGGTCAGCGACTTCCAGTCGTCGGGGCCCTCGCCCGAGGCCGGCGGCACCGGGTAGCGGTACGCCTCGGCGTCCGGCGTGGCGGCCACCCGCTCCAGGAAGAGTCCCGCCACGGAGGGCGGACGGTTCTCGATCAGTGTCTGTGTGTCGCTCACGACATCCTCCGGGCCCGCGACGGTGCGGCTGGCTCAGGTGCGGCTGGATTCACTCTCGGGCGGTTGTTCGGGCCGTGGTCAAGCGGCGCGTCGGACTGGTGCCCGAGCACTTGTTTAACTCACGAGTAACTACGGGGCAGGCATCAGCGTAAAGGGCGACCGGCCCCCGCGTAAGAGTCCGCGCCCTGTCATTTCCTACAGACGCCCGCCCGTGACATGCGAAGAGACCCGCCGCACTTTCGTACGACGGGCCCCCTGCTGTCCGGTTTGGCCGGACTCCGCGTGCGGTGCGGCGGTTACTTCTTGCCCTTGGCCGACCCCGCGCTGTCGTCGCTGGACAGCACCGCGATGAAGGCCTCCTGCGGAACCTCCACGGAACCCACCATCTTCATCCGCTTCTTGCCTTCCTTCTGCTTCTCCAGCAGCTTCCGCTTGCGGGAGATGTCACCGCCGTAGCACTTGGCGAGGACGTCCTTGCGGATGGCGCGGATGGTCTCGCGGGCGATGACGCGGGAGCCGATGGCGGCCTGGACCGGCACCTCGAAGGCCTGCCGCGGGATCAGCTCCTTGAGCTTGGCGACGAGCCGCACGCCGTAGGCGTACGCCTGGTCCTTGTGGGTGATCGCCGAGAAGGCGTCCACCTTGTCGCCGTGCAGCAGGATGTCGACCTTGACCAGACTGGAGGTCTGCTCGCCGGTGGGCTCGTAGTCGAGCGAGGCGTAGCCGCGGGTCTTGGACTTGAGCTGGTCGAAGAAGTCGAAGACGATCTCCGCGAGCGGGAGGGTGTAGCGGATCTCCACCCGGTCCTCGGAGAGGTAGTCCATGCCGAGCAGGGTGCCGCGCCGGGTCTGGCACAGCTCCATGATGGCGCCGATGAACTCGGTCGGAGCCAGGATCGTGGCGCGCACGACCGGCTCGTAGACCTCGTTGATCTTGCCCTCGGGGAACTCGCTCGGGTTGGTGACGGTGTGCTCGGTGCCGTCCTCCATGACCACGCGGTACACCACGTTGGGCGCGGTGGCGATCAGGTCGAGGTTGAACTCGCGCTCCAGCCGCTCGCGGATCACGTCGAGGTGGAGCAGGCCGAGGAAGCCGACGCGGAAGCCGAAGCCGAGGGCGGCGGAGGTCTCCGGCTCGTAGACCAGGGCGGCGTCGTTGAGCTGGAGCTTGTCCAGGGCCTCGCGCAGCAGCGGGTAGTCGGAGCCGTCCAGCGGATACAGGCCGGAGAAGACCATGGGCCTGGGGTCCTTGTAGCCGCCGAGCGCCTCCTCGGCACCCTTGTGCTGGCTGGTGACGGTGTCGCCGACCTTCGACTGGCGGACGTCCTTCACGCCGGTGATCAGGTAGCCCACCTCGCCCACGCCGAGGCCGTCGGCGGCGAGCATCTCGGGCGAGTTGGTGCCGATCTCCAGCAGCTCGTGGGTGGCTCCGGTGGACATCATCCGGATCCGCTCGCGCTTGTTGAGCTGGCCGTCGATGACACGGACGTACGTCACGACGCCGCGGTAGGAGTCGTAGACGGAGTCGAAGATCATCGCGCGGGCGGGGGCGTCCTTGACGCCGACCGGGGCCGGGATGTCGGCGACGACCTTGTCCAGCAGCGCGTCGACGCCGAGGCCGGTCTTGGCGGAGACCTTGAGCACGTCGTCGGGGTCGCAGCCGACCAGGTTGGCCAGTTCCTCGGCGAACTTCTCGGGCTGCGCGGCCGGCAGGTCGATCTTGTTCAGCACGGGGATGATCGTGAGGTCGTTCTCCATCGCCAGGTAGAGGTTGGCGAGGGTCTGGGCCTCGATGCCCTGGGCGGCGTCGACCAGGAGGATGGTGCCCTCGCACGCGGCCAGCGAGCGCGACACCTCGTAGGTGAAGTCGACGTGCCCCGGGGTGTCGATCATGTTGAGGATGTGCGTGGTGCCCTCGTCGTGGGACGGGGCCCACGGCAACCGCACCGCCTGGGACTTGATCGTGATGCCGCGCTCGCGCTCGATGTCCATGCGGTCGAGGTACTGGGCGCGCATCTGCCGCTGCTCGACCACACCGGTGAGCTGGAGCATCCGGTCGGCGAGCGTGGACTTGCCGTGGTCGATGTGCGCGATGATGCAGAAGTTGCGGATCAGCGCCGGGTCGGTACGGCTCGGCTCGGGCACATGGCTGGGGATCGCGGGCACGCAGGGTCCTGATTCTTGAGGCGTCCGCAGTGTCTGCGGTCTCGGGTCTCGGGTCGGATCGATACGTAGCCTCCATGGTCCCACGGGTGGGGAGCCGGATGGGGTTTGGGACCCTCGCCGGGCCGCTGGTAGTGTGGGGGGCCGTGTCTCTTGCCCTCTCAGCGCGAGGCACTCCTTCAAGAAATCACCGGTACGGGACCCTCGCGGCCTCGTGCCTGAACCTGCAAAGGCTCATTCGTGGCGAACATCAAGTCCCAGATCAAGCGGAACAAGACCAACGAGAAGGCCCGGCTGCGCAACAAGTCGGTCAAGTCCTCTCTGAAGACCGCGATCCGCAAGGCCCGCGAGGCCGCCGCCGCGGGTGACGTCGAGAAGGCCACCGAGTACCAGCGCGTCGCTTCGCGCGAGCTCGACAAGGCCGTCTCCAAGGGCGTCATCCACAAGAACCAGGCCGCCAACAAGAAGTCGGCGCTGGCGCAGAAGGTCGGCGCTCTCAAGGGCTGAATCCCTTGACCGGATTCATCTGACCGGATTCATCTGGTCCGATCGCCGGAAGGACCCAGAGCGGGCCCTCTCTCATCCGCTCCCGTCCGGCACCCGGGATCCGTGCGCGGCCTGCGTTCGCCACGCGGGCACGGATCCGCGAGCTTGATCCGAAGGCCCCGGCGGCCGTCCTTCCCCAGGACGGCCGCCGGGGCCTTCGGTGTGTCCGGGCCGCACGGGCCCGGGGAGGCAGCCGGGAGGGACGGGCCTACGACCGTCCCCGCGAGCGCGCCGCCCGGGCGATGGTCACCACGGCCTTCTCCAGGGCGTACTCGGGGTCGTCCCCGGCGCCCTTCACTCCCGCGTCCGCCTCGGCCACGGCGCGCAGGGCCACGGAGACGGCGTCGGGGGTCCAGCCGCGCATCTGCTGCCGGACGCGGTCGACCTTCCAGGGGGGCATCCCCAGCTCGCGGGCGAGGTCGGCGGGGCGTCCGCCACGGGCGGAGGACAGCTTGCCGATGTTCCGCACGCCCTGCGCCAGGGCGCTGGTGATCAGCACCGGCGCCACTCCGGTCGCCAGCGACCAGCGCAGCGCCTCCAGGGCCTCCGCCGCACGTCCCTCGACCGCCCGGTCGGCGACCGTGAAGCTGGAGGCCTCCGCCCGCCCGGTGTAGTACCGCCCGACGACCGCCTCGTCGACGGTCCCCTCGATGTCGGCGGTGAGCTGGGAGACCGCCGAGGCCAGCTCCCGCAGGTCGCTGCCGATCGCGTCGACCAGGGCCTGGCACGCCTCGGGGGTGGCGGAGCGCCCGGCCGTACGGAACTCCGAGCGCACGAACGCCAGCCGGTCGGCGGGCTTGGTCATCTTCGGACACGCCACCTCGCGCGCCCCCGCCTTGCGCCCGGCGTCGAGCACGCCCTTGCCCTTGGCGCCGCCCGCGTGCAGCAGCACAAGGGTGATCTCCTCGACGGGGGCGGCGAGGTACGCCTTGACGTCCTTGACCGTGTCGGCGGACAGGTCCTGCGCATCGCGTACGACCACGACTTTGCGCTCGGCGAAGAGCGAGGGACTGGTGAGCTCGGCGAGGGTGCCGGGCTGCAACTGGTCGGAGGTGAGGTCGCGTACGTCCGTGTCGGCGTCGGCGGCCTTCGCGGCGGCCACCACCTCCTGCACGGCACGGTCGAGCAGGAGGTCCTCCTGGCCCACGGCAAGGGTCACCGGGGCGAGAGGGTCGTCGTTTGCAGTCTTCCTGGCCATCGCGACAAGCATCGCACGCACCACTGACAGCGCCGGACGGGCACGGTCCGACACCCCCTAGGGCGCCTGGGCGCGATCAGACATGCGACGCGCCACCGTCCGCTGCCAGGCGCGTGAGCCACTCACGCAGCAGGCGCTGCTCGGCGTCGCTCAGGACATCGGCGTCGTCGGGGAGGGCGGCGCGCAGCGCGCGGGCCGCTGCGGCGGGACCGGACTCCGCGGCGGGGAGCGTCGGCTCGGCGCGGGTGACGGCCGCGACCATGGACTCGCGCAGGACGGTCAACAGGGCCGGATCGCGGCGGTCCGCGGGGGTGGAGTGCCAGGTGGTGACCGCGCCCTGGCCGGTGGCTTGGATGATCTGGGCGGCCAGCTCCTCGTCGACCCGCAGCCACCCCCCGGCCGCCAGCCGACGCACCCGCCCACGGAGGACCTCCAGGCCCGCGCGGTGTGCCGCCTCCGGTCCCCGGCCGGTGGCCCTGTTCATCACCGCGAACAACTCCGGGCGACAGACCCCGAACTCGACCACCCCGTCCCAGCCGCGGCGCAGTTCCTCCACCGGGTCCTGGGGGGCGGGGTCGAGCTGCGCGCGCTTTCTCTCCAGGAACTGCGCGTAGCCGTGCTCGGCGACGGCCTCGAGGAGCCCCTCCTTGTCGCCGAAGAGGCGGTAGATCGCCGGCGGCTGCATGCCGGCCGCGGCCGCGACCGCGCGGGTGCTCACCGCGTCAGGGCCGCCGTTCTCCAGCAGCTCGACGGCCGCCTCGACGATGCGGCGCCGAGGGCTGTCGGTGGAGTCGCGTGTAACCATGAACCGATGGTACCGAGAATTTGTTTCCAGCGGAATTTCCGGTGTTATCGTTGAAGCGATTCCACCGGAAACAGTGTCGGGAGAACCCAGTGATCATCGTGACCGGAGCCACCGGAAAGCTCGGCCGCCGCATCGTCGAGCGCCTCCTGGAGCGTGTCTCCGCCGACCGCGTCGGCGTCAGCGTCCGCGACCCCCGCAAGGCCCAGGACCTCGCCGACCGCGGCGTCCGCGTCCGACAGGGGAGCTTCGACGATCCCGCCTCGCTCGTGCGCGCCTTCGAGGACGCCGGGCAACTGCTCCTCGTCTCCCTCGACCGCACGGGCAGGGAGTGCGTCAGCGGCCACCGCGCCGCCATCGACGCCGCCGTGAAGGCCGGCGTCGGCCGCATCCTCTACACCAGCCAGACGGGCGCCGCCCACGACTCCCAATTCCAGGCATGCCGCGACCACGCCCGGACAGAGGACCTGCTGCGCGCCACCGGCCTGCCCTGGACCGCGCTGCGCAACGGCTTCTACGCCTCCAGCGCCCTGCAGTTCCTGGAGTCCGCCCGCCACACCGGGGACATCGCCCTTCCCGCCGACGGCCCCGTCGCCTGGACCGGCCACGACGACCTCGCCGAGGCCACCGCGGCGATCCTCGCCGAGGAGCACCGCTTCGAGGGGCCCACCCCGCCGCTCACCGGCCCGGCGGCGCTCGACTTCGACACCGTCGCCGACATCGCGTCCCAGACCACCGGACGGCCCTTCACCCGCACCGTCGTCCCCGACGACGCCTTCCGCGAGCAGGTCCTTGCGCACGGCACCCCGGCCCCGATCGGCGACCTGATGCTGAGCATCTTCGCCGCGGCTCGGAATGGCGAGTTCACCGCTGTCGACTCGACGCTGGCCGAGCTGATCGGGCGAGAGCCCGCCACCTTCCGCACCCAACTGGAGCATGCCTGGGCCGAATAGCACCGGTGGGGCCCGCAGGCGGCCCCGGCCCGACTCGCCGCCCACGAAGGGATCGCCCTCTGTCGCCCGAGACGTCGGTCACCGGATCGGCGGCCTCGGGCACGAACCCGGATTCCGCACCACCGCTAGGGCTCCTCGCGCCAGCCCTCCCACTCCCCCGCGAACGCGTCCAGCTCGCCGGGGTCCAGCGCGTTCCGCTCGTCCGTCAGGACGACCAGCCACTGGGCGTCCTCGGCGTCGTCCTCACCGGCCAGGGCGTCCCGCATGATCCGGGGCTCCTCGTCGGTCCCGAACCGCTCCCCGAGCGCCTGGGCCGCCTCCTCGGCGGCGTCGCGGTCGGGCAGTACCAGTACATGTCTCACGTCGCTCACGGGAGCCATTGTCGATCAGCTCCCGGGCGGTCAGCCCTTGGGGACGATCTGCACGTCGAGCTCGATGCGGATGCTGGGGCCGACCACCGCGATGCCGCGGGCCAGCATCGTCTGCCAGCTCACCGTGAAGTCGTCGCGGTGCAGCTCGGTGGTGGCGCGGCAGGCGGCCCGCGTCTCGCCCTCCATGCCGTTGCCGAGGCCGAGGTACTCCGTGTCCAGGGTGACCGTGCGCGTCACACCGTGCAGGGACAGCGCTCCGGTGACGGCCCAGCGGTTGCCGCCGCGGTGGGCGAACCGGTCGCTGTAGAACTCCAGGGTCGGAAAACGCTCCACGTCCAGGAAGTCCGCCGAGCGCAGGTGGTCGTCACGCATCTTCACGTTGGTGTCGATGGAGGCCGCGTCGATCACGACGTGCATCGCCGACTGCTGCATGTCGTCGGCGATGCGCACGGCGCCCGCGAAGGAGTTGAACCGGCCGTGGATCCGGGCCAGTCCGATGTGCCGTGCGGTGAACGCGATCGAGGAGTGCGCCGGCTCTATCTCCCAGTCCCCCGACGCGGGCAGCTCCGGCGGCTGGGCGACCTGGAGCGTCACGTCGCCGAGCGAGGCCAGCGTGTCCTCGACGACCGTGACGGAGGCGCGGTAGGGGGTGTAGCCCTCGGCGGACACGGCGAGCCGGTACTCCCCCGCGGGCACCGTCGTCACGAACGAACCGAAGGGGTCCGTACTGCCGCCGACCACCTTGCGCCCCATGGCGTCGCTGACCGTGAACTCCGCGTTCGGCACCGGGGCGCTGACGGGGTCGAGCACCCGGCAGCTCAGCACTCCCGCGTCCGGCGGGGTGTGCACCGACGCCAGGGGACCCGTCCGTTGCATCCGCTTCGTTCGGCTTCCCAGCAAGCGGCCGATCATTGGCGACACCCTCTGCACGACATCGAAGAATTAGTTGTCTGGGCAAACATTCGATCACCGATGTGGCTTTCGAGGCAACACGGGACTACATCACAGCAAACCGTCACATGTGCCGGCAGTCGGCGGGAGACGCCCTCTGTGCTCCGGTTTCACCGCACCGGGCGGGATTTCTCACAGCGCCCGCACAGGCACCGGGTCCCGGGCAGCGCCTCCTCATGCCTCCCAGTACAGGCCGCGGACCTTCGCACTCGTGATGGTGACCGGGGTCTGGTCGCCCGCGTCGGGCGGGTAGTAGGCGAACTCGAAGCGCACCCTCTCGTTGGCGACGACCGAGCCGCTGTTCCCGAAGTCCGGATAGCTGCCGCCGGTGGTGCCCAGCCGCTCGACGATCGGACCCGTCCACCTGCTTCCGTCCGGCCGCAGGTGGTAGAAGCGGCCCTGGAGGGTGGCGCCGGGCGGCACGACCATCTGGAGGTGGGCCGTGGCCTGGTAGTGGGACGCGCCGGTCAGCAGGTCCGCCCCGCCCACGGTGAGCGTCGTCCACTTCCGGGGCGTGATCCGCTGGTCGTCGTCGCCGGTTCGGCTGATCGCTCGCGGCATGTCTTCCTCCTCGGATGCGCCGGGCGTCCAGCCGGCGGGGTGGTTGAGGCGTTCTGCGACCCTGGCGCGCATCGATGCCATGGTGAATCCGCGCGGGTCGATCTTTCCGGGCTGCCACTCCAGGTGGCCGATGACGGACCGCCCGTTCCAGCCGTGGTGGCGGCACACGGCCGCGGCGGCCCGTTCGATCGCGTCCAGTTGTGCCGCGGGCCAAGGGTCCTTGCCGTCGCCGAGGTTCTCGCACTCGAAGCCGTAGAAGTGGCGGTTGCCGTCGGTGTCGGCCTCGTTGTCCGGGGGCAGCGCCTTCTCGGCGATGACGGCGCGCAGCACGTCGCCGTCGCCCAGGCCGGCGTGGTTGGCGCGGCCGTACCCGACCAGGTGCACGCGGCCGTCCTTGGTGATGACGCCGTGGCACAGGGGGCCGGGCAGGCTCTCGTAGCCCTTGCGGCAGATGTCGACGGTGGCGGCGCTGCCCCGGGTCACGGTGTGGTGGATCATCACTCCGTGGACGGGGCCCCACGGTCCCTTGTGGTTGCGGTTGTGGCTGCGCCAGTCGCCCACTTCTACGACGGTGAGGCCCTCGTCGCGCAACGCCTTCAGGAAGCCGCCCGCGGTCATGGGGGCGGCCATCACACACGCTCCGACGACGGCCGGGCGGCCGGCCGGGCGGCCTCGCCCGGCAGGTGCGCGACGGTGTGCCCCGGGCTGGGGGCGGGAGGTTGGGGCATGGGCTGCTCCTTCTGCGGTCGTTCGGGCGTCCGTTGACGAAGCCCTCGCGGGCGAAGCCGTCGTCGGCCGGGCGGCTTCGAGGCCTTGGGACGCTGGAAGCGGAGGGTGGGGGCGCTGGTGGGGGATGCGCTGGTGATGGGGCGCGCTGGTGGGGGATGCGCTGGTGGTGGGACGCTGATGGGGGGGACGATCGGCCGGGCGCGTCGGCTGCGCCGCACGGTGGCGTCGTTCTTCCGTGCTGGTGCTGGTCTGGAAATTCCCGGTGCCCGCCCGGCCTACGCCTCCCACGGCACAGCGGAACCGGAGCGGTGCGCGTTTCGGCCAAGTGCTGGGCCTGCGCGCCCGGGTGAGCGCGGCCCGGCCGGACGTCCCGCCCGGGTCTCAGTCACCCGCCACCCGCAGCTCCCTCCCCGTACCGGCGACCGCCAACGCCCCGTCCCGGTCCGTGCGCAGCACCGTCGCTCCCTGGGCCCGCAAGGCCGCCACGGTGCCGGGTGCGGGGTGGCCGTAGGTGTTGTCCTCGCCGCAGCTGACGAGGGCCAGACGGGGGGCGACCCGCCGGAGGAACGCGAAGTCCTGGTGGGCCGAGCCGTGGTGGGCCACCTTCAGCACCTCGGCGCCTGCCAGCTCCGCTGCCACCGGGGAGCGGGCCAACTCCCGCTGGGCCGGGGGCTCCAGGTCGCCGAGAAGGAGCAGACGCATGCCCGCCGTCCGGACCAGGAGGGTGACGCTGGCGTCGTTGGGGCCGCTTCCGGTGCCTGGTGCCGTGGCCGTCGGCGGGCTCGGCGGGGGCCACACCACCTGCCAGGACAGCGGGCCGGAGCGACGCCGGTCCCCGGCGGCCGCGTGCCGCAGGGGAATGCCGGCGGACTCCGCCTGCCTGTGAACGAACTCCGCCTGATCCGCGGGTTCTTCGAGGGCGGTTGTCTCGATCGCGCCCACCGGGCGGCCCCGCAGTACGCCGGGCAGCCCGGCCACGTGGTCGGCGTGGAAGTGGGTGAGCAGGACGAGGGGGACGCGGGTGATGCCGAGGGAGCGCAGGCAGCGGTCGACCAGGGCGGGGTCGGGGCCCGCGTCCACGACGACGGCCGCCCCCTGCCCCGCCGCGAGGACCAGTGCGTCGCCCTGGCCCACGTCGCACATCACCATCCGCCAGCCGGGCGGGGGCCAGCCCTTGATCACCCGGGCCAGCGGGGGCGGCTGCACCACGACGAGGATCAGGAGCAGGGCGCACAGGCCGCACCACCACGGGTGCCGCAGCAGGCGGCGGCCCACCAGCAGCACCCCGGCCGTGACGAGGGCCAGCAGCGCAGCCCCGGCCCAGTTGCCCGGCCAGTCCACTCCCGCACCGGGCAGCGCGGCCCCGGTGCGGGCGATCCCCGCGATCCACTCGGCAGGCCAGCCCCCGCACCAGGCCAGGGCCTTGGCCAGCGGCATCGCCACCGGTGCCGTCGCCAGTGCCGCGAAGCCGAGCACCGTGGCCGGGGCCACCGCGAACTCCGCCAGCAGGTTGCACGGCACACCCACCAGGCTCACCCGCGCCGACAGCACCGCGACCACCGGCGCGCACAGGGCCTGCGCGGCACCCGCGGCGGCCAGTGCCTCCGCCGGGCGGGGCGGCACCCCCCGTCGGCGCAGTCCCGCGCTCCACCGCGGGGCGATCGTGAGCAGCGCCCCCGTGGCCACCACGGAGAGCACGAAGCCGTAACTGCGGGCCAGCCAGGGGTCGTACAGCACCAGCAGCAGTACCGCCGTCGCCAGAGCCGGCAGCAGGGTTCTGCGGCGTCCGGTGGCCAGCGCGAGCAGGGCGACGGATCCGCAGGCCGCCGCGCGCAGCACGCTCGGGTCGGGCCGGCACACGACGACGAAGGCCAGCGCGAGCACTCCGCCCAGCAGGGCGGTGGTCCGCAGGTGCAGGCCGAGGCGGGGCGCCAGGCCACGGCGCTCGCTGCGCTGGGCCAGGCCCGGTGGGCCGAGGAGCAGTGCGAGCACGATGGTGAAGTTGGCTCCGGAGACAGCCAGCGTGTGGGTGAGATCGGTCTCCTTGAACGCCTCCTCCAGCTCCGGCGTGACGCGCGCGGTGTCGCCGACGACCAGGCCGGGCAGCAGCGCCCGCGCGTCGGCGGGCAGGTCCTCGGTCGCCTCGCGCAGGCCGGCCCGCAACCGGCCCGCGAGCCGTTGCACCGCCGAGGGCTCCGACGTCCGCTCCGGTGCCTGCCCGCCCGCCCGGACGCGCAGCACCGCGGCGATCCGGTCGCCCCGCTGTCTCGGGGGCGCGAGCCGGGCGGTGACGCGGAACCGCGTGGTCGGCAGCAGGCTCAGCCAGCGGGCGGGGGCGGGTTGCGCGCGGGGCGGCTTGCCCTGCACGCCCACCTCCACGTCCACGAGCACGAGGACCGGTGTCCTGGCCGTCACCGTCCTCCCGCCCCGCTCGGTCACCCGTCGCACGTCCGCCTCGATCAGCACCGTGGGCGGCACCGCACGGTCGCCCCGGACGCGGGGCCGGGTGAGGCGGGGGTCGGCCGTGACCTCCACCTCGGCGGTGACGGTGGCGTACCGCCGCGCCAGCTCGGGCACGGGGCCCCTGCGCAGGTCCGCGCCGTGCAGCGCGGCCGAGGCGGCGGACGCGGCGACGCACAGGAGGACGGCGGCGGCCACCGGCGCGTGGTGCCGACCGCGCCTCGCCGGGCCCAGCAGGAAGGCACCGGCCAGCAGCACACCGGCCGCCACCACCCCCGCCGCCCAGCCGGCCGGCACGTCCAGCGTCAGTGCCGCCGTCGCCCAGGCCGCCAGGGCGGGCGGGACCAGACGCAGGTCGGCGGGGCCCTCCTGGCGGGGGTGGGCCGCGCCCAGCCGGTGGCCGGAGGCGGCGTGCACGGCGGCCCGCGGGCGCCTCGCCGGTGGCTCCGGCGGCCCGTCGCGCCCGTCCGGCGGCTCCCGCCGGCCCGGGCGGGCCGCTCCCCTCACGTCCGTGTTCACGGCCGCACGAGTCATGTCCGTGTTCACGGCCGCACGAGTCACGTCCGTGTTCATGGCCGCACGAGGTCCCGCAGATCGGCGAAGCGGCGTTCACCGATGCCGTTGACCTCGCGCAGTTCGTCCACCGAGCGGAAGCCGCCGTGCTCGGTGCGGTAGTCGACGATGTGCTGGGCGAGGACCGGGCCGACGCCCGGGAGGGTGTCGAGCTGGTCGGTGGTCGCCGTGCTGAGGGAGACCGGTGCCCCGGGTGCCGCTCCCGCCGGTGCGCCGGGGGCCGGGCCCGCTCCGGGCGGGGGTGCGGGCGCGGACGCTCCGACGATCACCTGCTCGCCGTCCACCAGGAAGCGGGCCCGGTTCAGCCCGTCGGTCCTCGTGCCGGGCCGCACGCCTCCGGCGGCCCGCAGGGCGTCCGCGACGCGGGAACCCGCCGGGAGGCTGTGGACCCCGGGTTTGCGGACCTTGCCGCCCACGTCCACCACGATCTCGGTCCCGGCCGTGGCCGTGGGCCCGGTACTGGCCCCGGGTTCGTCCGGGGCGGCACGGTCCCCGGCCGTCGGCCCCGGCTTCCCCGCTCCGTACGCCGCCGCCTCCCGCACCACCTCGGGTGCCGCCACCGGCTGGGTGCGGCCGGACCAGAAGTGCTGCGCCGCGAAGACCGCCGCGACGACGAGCAGGACCGAGAGCGCGGCCACGCCGCGCCGCTCCAGTTGGCACCGTGCCTGCAGCCACAGCGGCATCCGCTCCACCAGCGCCTGTCCGGTCCGCTCCCGCCAGGTGGCCGTCGCACCGCGGAGGTCACCGGTGTCCGCGCCGCCGGGCGCCTCGGGCCCGGACGCCTCGGTTCCGGGCGGCGGCCCCTTCCCCGTCGCGCCCCGCGTCCCCTCGTGTCCCGCGTGCTCGGCTCCCGCGTGCTCGACACGCTCCCCGAACAGCGCCTCGGCCCTGCGCCGCAGCTCCTCCGGCGGCGCGGTCCGGCGACCGTGCGGGGCACGGGAGCGTGGGCGGGCGTGGGCGGGGGAGCCGGACGGGCGGCGGTGGGCGAGGCGGCCGTCGGAGGCCGGGGCGCGGCCCGGGCCACTGGTCGCGGACGCGGTGCGTGAGCGTGATCGAAGAGCCATGCGACGAGCATCGGGCACCCGGGCGGCCACGCGATGATCATGGTCAATTCCCGGGGACCACCCACGGGTTGTGGAAAACCCCGCCACCCTCACGGGGGACGGAACCGGCCGGCCAGGGACCGGAACGCCTCACCGCGACGAGACCACAACCCCCAGCAGCCCCGGCCCCGTATGCGCGCCGATCACCGCCCCGACCTCGCTCACGTGCAGGTCCGCCAGCCCGGGCACCCGCTCCCGCAGGCGGTCCGCGAGGGCCGACGCCCGCTCCGGGGCGGCGAGATGGTGGACGGCGATGTCGACGGGCGCGCCGCCCGCCCGGTCGGCGGCGATCTCCTCGAGCCGGGCGATGGCCCTGGAGGCCGTCCGGACCTTCTCCAGGGGTTCGATGCGCCCGCCCGCCAGTTGCAGCAGCGGTTTCACGGCGAGCGCGGAGCCGAACAGCGCCTGGGCTGCGCCGATCCGGCCGCCGCGGCGCAGATAGTCGAGGGTGTCGACGTAGAAGTAGGCGGAGGTGCCCGCGGCCCGCTTCTCGGCGGCCGTGACGGCCTCGTCCACGGTGCCGCCCGCCTCCG
The DNA here is from genome assembly GCF_000721365.1 of Streptomyces sp. NRRL F-5650. Classification (NCBI taxonomy): domain Bacteria; kingdom Bacillati; phylum Actinomycetota; class Actinomycetes; order Kitasatosporales; family Streptomycetaceae; genus Streptomyces; species Streptomyces sp. NRRL F-5650. The sequence continues at coordinate 113,337 of NZ_JOGV01000009.1, forward strand.
CGGTCTCCGCGGCGGCCAGCGCGCAGAAGCCGAGCGCCATCGCGATCATCCCGGTGTCCACGACCCGGACCGGGACGGCGGCGTCACGCGCCGCGACGACGGCCGCGTCGTGGGTGCCGGACAGCTCGGCGGACAGGTGCAGGGAGACGATGCCGTCGGCGCCGGACTCGGCGATCCGGCGATAGGTCTCGGCGAACACTTCCGGACCGGGCCGGGAGGTGGTGACCGGCCGGCGTTTCTGCAGGGCCTGGGCCAGGGAACGGGTCGAGATCTCGGTGCCCTCCTCCAGCGCCCGGTCGCCCAGGACGACGGTCAGGGGTACCGCGGTGATGCCGTGCCGCTCCATCGTCCGGGCCGGAAGGTAGGCCGTTGAATCCGTGACGATAGCGACATGGCGGGACATGAGCTGGAGGTTACCTGGCGTAGTGCCCGCACGGCAGTCCGGCCCCGGCGGGCGGGCGTCCACAGGTTCCCGACCGGGCGACCGGACCGCTCCGGCGGACCGGGGCGGGTCAGGTCGTGCTCTCCGGGCGGGCCTTCTTCTGCCACGGGTACACCGGGCTCGCGGCAGGCGGCGTGATGGCGGGGCGGGCCGGGTCGCCCTGCGCCGGTTCCCGTGCCGGGGAGTTGGGCCAGGTCTGCCGGGTGGACGGGGCGTCGATGGCGGGGGCCTCGGGCCAGGACGGCGGTGTGGTGCGCGCACCCTCCCCCGGGCCGGTTCCGGCGGCCGTCTCCGCCTGCGTCCCGGTCTCCGTCCAGTGCCGCAGCGCACCGGCCTCCACGTCGATCTGGGCGCTCAGCGAGTCCAGGTCGTCGTCGGCGAAGCGGCGGGCGCGGTCGCGGGCCGCCCAGCGCAGGGCGTCCGCCGACCGGGTGATGCGCTCGGTCCGCGCACGCAGCTCGGGAAGGCGCTCGGCCAGGGTGGCGCGGTCGGGCTCGGACTCCAGCCGCCGCAGTTCGCCGTCCAGCTCGAAGCCGTGCGCACTGAGCCGCTCGAAGAGGGCGAGGGACTCCTTGAGGGACGCGTCCTCGGCCACGCGCGCGTGGAGCGCGTCCTGCGTGGACCGCATGGAGGTGCGCAGCGTCAGCCGCAACTGGGCCAGCTCCGCCGCCGGCCCCACCTGGACGAGGGACTTGGCCCGCAGGGTGTGGTCCTCGACGGTGCGGCGGGCCTGGGTGATGCCGCGGTCCACGCTGCGCTTGGCGGCGCCGACGGCCTTCACCGTGGCGTACACGCCGAGCACGACGGCGAGCAGGAAGAGCAGGGCGAACACGGTGAGCGCTGCTTCCACGGGCTCCTCCTCGGGGACGTCCGGCCCGCGCACCGGCGGTCCACGGCACGGTTCGCGCCGCTCTTCCACGGTAAACGCAGCGGGCAGGCCCAGGGTTCCGCAGGAACCCCGAACCTGCCCGTACCCGACCCGGAGCCGACCCGTAGGGGTCGGGTCCGGGCGCCGCTCGCCGGCGGATCACGCCGGCACGATGTTCACCAGCTTCGGCGCCCGCACGATCACCTTGCGGATTCCGGCCCCGCCCAGCGCGGCCACGACCTTCTCGTCGGCCAGCGCGGCCTTCTCCAGGTCGCCGTCGGAGATGGACGGGGAGACCTCCAGCCGCGCCTTGACCTTGCCCTTGACCTGGACGACGCAGGTCACGGTCTCGTCGACGACGTAGGCCGGGTCGGCGACCGGGAAGTCCTCGTGGACGACCGAGGTCGTGTGGCCCAGCCTGCGCCACAGCTCCTCGGCGACGTGCGGGGCCAGCGGCGCCACCAGCAGCACCAAGCGCTCGGCGACCGACCGCGGAACGGGACCGCCGGCCTTGGTCAGGTGGTTGTTCAGCTCGGTGACCTTGGCGATGGCGGTGTTGAACCGCATGCCCTCCAGGTCCTGCCGCACGCCGTCGACGGCCTTGTGCAGGGCGCGCAGGGTGTCGGTGTCGATGTCGCTCTCCGCGACGTCCGCGACCGACAGCTCGCCGGTGTTCTCGTCGACGACGTTGCGCCACAGCCGCTGCAGCAGCCGGAACTGGCCGACCACCGCGCGCGTGTCCCACGGCCGGGACACGTCCAGCGGGCCCATCGCCATCTCGTACAGCCGCAGCGTGTCGGCGCCGTACTCGGTGCAGATCTCGTCCGGGGTGACCGCGTTCTTCAGGGACTTGCCCATCTTGCCCAGCAGCCGGGAGACCTTCTCGCCCTGGTAGAAGTAGGCGCCGTCGCGCTCCTCGACCTCGGCGGCGGGCACCGCGATGCCGCGGCTGTCCCGGTAGACGTAGGCCTGGATCATGCCCTGGTTGAACAGCTTGTGGAAGGGCTCCGCGGAGGAGACGTGCCCCAGGTCGAACAGGACCTTGGACCAGAAGCGCGCGTACAGCAGGTGCAGCACCGCGTGCTCGGCACCGCCGACGTACAGGTCGACGCCGCCGTGCGGCAGGCCCTCGCGCGGGCCCATCCAGTACTGCTCGATCTCGGGGTCGACCAGCCGCTCGCCGTTGTGCGGGTCCAGGTAGCGCAGCTCGTACCAGCAGGAGCCGGCCCAGTTGGGCATGGTGTTGGTCTCGCGGCGGTACTTGCGCGGGCCGCGGCCGTCGCCCAGGTCCAGGGTGACGTGGACCCAGTCCTCGTTGCGGGACAGCGGGGTCTCGGGCTCGGTGTCGGCGTCGTCGGGGTCGAAGGTGCGCGGGGAGTAGTCCTCGACCTCGGGCAGCTCCAGCGGCAGCATCGAGGCGGGCAGGGGGTGGGCGATGCCGTCCTCGTCGTAGACGATGGGGAAGGGCTCGCCCCAGTAGCGCTGGCGGCTGAACAGCCAGTCGCGCAGGCGGAAGTTGACGGTGCCCTCACCGGCGCCGGTGCGCTCCAGCCACTCGGTGATGCGCTCCTTGGCCTCGACGACGGGCAGGCCGTCCAGGCTGACCTCGTCGTTGGAGGAGTTCATGATCTTCGCGTCGTACGACGAGAAGGCGTCCTCCCACGTCGCGGTGTCGGTGCCGCGGCCGTCGGTCGGCTCGACGATGCAGCGGATCGGCAGCTCGAAGGCGCGGGCGAACTCGAAGTCGCGCTGGTCTCCGGCGGGGACGGCCATGATGGCGCCGGTGCCGTAGCCCATCAGCACGTAGTCGGCGATGAAGACCGGGACCTGCTCGCCGTTGACCGGGTTGGTGGCGTACGCGCCGATGAAGACGCCGGTCTTGTCCTTGGCCTCGGCCTGCCGCTCGACGTCGGACTTCGAGGCGGCCTGCGCGCGGTACGCGGCGACGGCCTCGGCCGGGGAGGCGTGGCCGCCGGTCCACGCGTCGCGGGTGCCCTCGGGCCAGGCGTCCGGGGTGAACTTCTCGACCAGCGGGTGCTCGGGCGCCAGCACCATGTAGGTCGCGCCGAACAGGGTGTCGGGGCGGGTGGTGAAGACGGTGATGCGCTCGCCGTCGACGGGGAAGTCGACGCGGGCGCCCTCGGAGCGGCCGATCCAGTTGCGCTGCTGCAGCTTGATGGCCTCGGGCCAGTCCAGCTCGTCCAGGTCGTCCAGCAGCCGGTCGGCGTAGGCCGTGATGCGCATGTTCCACTGGCGCAGCTTGGACTTGAAGACGGGGAAGTTGCCGCGCTCGGAGCGGCCGTCGGCGGTGACTTCCTCGTTGGCCAGCACGGTGCCCAGTCCGGGGCACCAGTTGACCGGCGCGTCGGAGGCGTAGGCCAGGCGGAACTCGCCCAGCACGTCGGCGCGCTCGGCCTCGCTCAGGCTGCTCCACGCCCGGCCCGCGTGGCCCGGGACCTCCCGGTCACCGGACTCGAACTGCGCGACCAGGTCGGCGATCGGACGGGCCTTCTTCGCCTCGTCGTCGTACCAGGAGTCGAAGATCTGCAGGAAGATCCACTGGGTCCACTTGTAGTACTCGGGGTCGATCGTGGCGAACGACCTGCGCTTGTCGTGGCCCAGGCCCAGCCGCCGCAGCTGGGACTTCATGTTCTCCATGTTGGCCTCGGTCGACACGCGCGGGTGCGTGCCGGTCTGCACGGCGTACTGCTCGGCGGGCAGGCCGAAGGCGTCGAAGCCCAGGGTGTGCAGGACGTTGTGGCCGGTCATCCGCTGGAATCGGGCGAAGACGTCGGTGGCGATGTACCCCAGGGGGTGGCCGACGTGCAGGCCCGCACCGGACGGGTACGGGAACATGTCCATGATGAACTTCTTCGGCCTGGCGACCAGCTCGGGGTCGCCCGCCAGGTCGCCCGTGGGGTTGGGCGCGGCGTACGTGCCCTCGGCGTCCCAGAAGTCCTGCCAGCGTGCCTCGATCTCGGCGGCCATGGCGGCCGTGTAGCGGTGCGGCGCGGCGTCCGCCGACACGGGGGCGGTCGCCGCGGGGTTCGTCTCGCTCATGATCCTCAAAGCTCCATCGATCGTCTCTGCCAGCGGCTGCGACCTTCAAGACCAGCGGCTGCTAGGGCCGGGAAATGAAAAATCCCCTCGCACAGGAGGGGACGCCGCGCCGATTCCGGCCACCGGAGTCGACCGGTGCCGGGACTGATCAGCGCGGCTCGCTAAGCAGAAGGCGTACGGCACGCATGGCGTCAGGGTACCGCAGTCGCACAGCGGGCCGCGACGGGCCTTCCGGGGGCACCGGAATCCGGGGCCCGTGATCCGGAAAACGGAGGCCGACCGGAACCGACGTCAAGGGTTACTTCGCGTAACGACCACTAAGGGACAGCGTTACGAGCGCGCGGTCATTCGATAACAACGCAATAACTCAAACCCCCTACCGACGGGTACGGCGCCACTTAGAGTGCGGCAGCGGGACCGCTTTCCCGAACCGCTCCGGAGTTGCCCCCATGAACCCTCCCCCGATCCACCCTCGCGACACCCGTGCGCGGACTTCCCTCGCGTCCCTGACGTGGGGAGGCCCCTCCTCATGACGAACGACAGCACGGTGGACGACACCTTCGCCCAGTTCCTCGACTTCGGCGCCGGCGTCCTCTCGCTCGTCTTCCTGAGCTGCTCGGTCATCTGGGGCCTGCTCGCCCAGGACCGGATCGTCCTCGACACCCGGCAGCGGATCCTGGCCCAGGCGGTGCACCGGACCACCGCGGTCGCCTCGGTCGTCTTCCTCCTGGTGCACATCGGCGTCAAACTCGCCCTCGACCACACCACCTGGGTGGCCGCGGTCCTCCCGTTCGGCCTCCTGGCCACGGACGACGAGGCGTTCGGCGGCCGGGCCGTCCTCATCGGCTTCGGAACCCTGGCCAGCATGCTCATGATCTTCGTGGGGATCACCGGAGCCCTGCGCAACCGCTTCGCCTCCCCGGCCCCCGTGGCGGCCCGCTGGCGGGCGATGCACATGCTGGCCTACCCGGCCTGGTGCCTGGCCCTGCTGCACGGGCTCTACGCGGGCCGGGCGGCCAAGCCGGTCTTCATGGTCCTGTACGCCCTGTCCCTGGTCGGCGTCATGGCGGCCCTGGCGCTGCGCGCGGCGCCCCGCCCGGTCAAGCGCAGGGTCGCCGACCGGATCGCCGGCCTGCTCGGCACCGGGGAGCGGCCCGCCCGGCAGGGGCGCGCGCAGGCGGCGGAGGGCCGGTCCCGGGAGGACGCCGCGGTCCCGGGCCACGAGCGCGCCGGGGCTTCCCGGCCACCCGGCACGCCCCCCTCCGCCCCGCTGTACGCAACCGCGGAGCGCCTCGCTCCCCCGGAGCCCGCGGGCGGCTTCGCGGCGGCCTACCGCGCCGTGTCCGCCCCCTCCGGCCCTCACCGCCCGCCGCTGACGGCCGACCCGCGGCCCGCCGGGGCGATGCCCGTCGCGGACAACGGCGGCGGCACCCCGGGCAGTTGGCCCATACCCTCGCCGCCCCCGGTCGGCGAGGCTCCCCCGTCGCACTACGACCCGCTCAACGACACGGGACACACCATCCCCGTCCACGGCGAACCGGACACCGTCGGCTCCGCCGCCGGCCAGGTCCCGGCGCACCCGTCGCCGTACGGCCCGAGTGACCTGTACGACACCCGTGAGACGAACGCGGTCCACGGCACGTACTACCCGGACGACACGTACAACAGCGGTCCCGCCCCTGAATCAACCCCCGGTGCGCCGTCGTCCCGCGACTTCGGCGCACCGGGTTCCGGTGAACCTTGGAACACGCCTTCCGGAGGCTTCAAGTGAACGAGGCCCTGCCCGACGTCCCCGAAGTCCGCGTGGTCGGGCTTCCCCAGCTCACGTCGGGTTTCGACCTTGTCGAGCGGCTCGACCTGCCGATGCACCTCAAGGTGCACGGTCCGCTCGAACCGATGGGCGGGGAGCAGCTCGCGCAGCTCTCCGAACGCATCGCCCTGAAGGGCCGCGGCGGCGCGGGCTTCCCCTTCCACAAGAAGCTGCGCTCGGTCGCCGAGGCGGCGATCAAGCGCGGCGTGCGGCCGGTCGTGGTCGTCAACGGCAGCGAGGACGAACCGGCCTGCCGCAAGGACACGGTGCTGATCAACCGTGCCCCGCACCTGATCCTGGACGGCGCGCTGCTGTGCGCCGAGGCCATGGGCGCCCGCACGCTGGTCATCGGCGTCACCCGGGAGTCCACGCAGCGCTCCATGGAGGCCGCCCTCGCCGAGCGCGGTCTGAGCAACGGGCGCCGCTCCCCCCTCCGCGCGCGCGTGCAGCGCAATCCGGTGCGCATGGTCACCGGCGCGGCGGCCTCGCTGATCCGCTCCATCGACGGCGGCCCGGCGATCCCGCCCGGCCGCAAGGTGAGCGCCTCCAGGAGCGGCGTCGGCGGCGCCCCGACCCTGCTGTCCAACGCCGAGACCTTCGCCCAGTTGGCGATCGCCGCCCGCATCGGCCCGGAGCGCTACGGCCACACCGGCCTGTACGACGAGCCGGGCACCGTGATGCTCACGGTCTCCGGCGCGGTGGCCCGGCCGATGGTGATCGAGGTCCCCACGGGCGTGCCGCTGCGCTACGTCCTCCAACTGGCCGGCGCGCCGCCGGTGCCGCAGGGGGTGCTGACCGGCGGCTACCACGGCAAGTGGATCGACGCGGCGACCGTCGACGAGGCGATCGTCTCCCGCAACTCGCTCCAGCAGGTGGGCGGCTCGCTCGGCGCGGGCGCGATCCTGCCGATCGGTCAGGACACCTGCCCGCTGGGCGAGTCGCTGCGGGTGGCGCAGTGGCTGGCCGAGGAGAGCGCGGGCCAGTGCGGCCCCTGCTACCTGGGCCTGCCGGCCGCCGCGCGGGGCCTGGAGGACATCCTGAACGGCGGCGGTCCGGCCGCGCTGGAGGCGGTCAAGCAGGTCGCGCAGAACGTGAAGCGGCGCGGCGCCTGCTCGCACCCGGACGGCTCGGCGATGTTCCTGGAGTCGACCGTCAAGGCGTTCACGGACGACCTGGCCGCGCACGTCCTGGGCAACGGCTGCGGACGGCCCGTGGAGGGCGTGCTGCCGCTCTTCGAGGGAGGCAGGGCGCCGACCGGCATCCCGGGCGGCGGGGAGGAGAACGGGCCCAGCCGTCAGAAGATCTTCGTCGACTGGACGCTGTGCCGGGGCCACGGGCTGTGCGCGGACATCCTCCCCGAGGTCTTCCAGCTCGGCGCCGACGGCTTCCCGACCGTCGCGCAGGCCGAGGTGCCGCGGTTCGCGGAGGCCAAGGCGGTGCGGGCGGTGCGCCGCTGCCCGGCGCTGGCGCTGCGCATCGAGGAGGACACCCGCGCGCAGGCGCCGTCCTCGCGTACCAACCTGCCGGTGCTGTCCCAGGGACGGGGCCGCAGGGCGCTCGGACGCTGAGCCGGAGGCTGCGTCGAAAAGGAGGAAACCCCCGGATCGTCGATCCGGGGGTTTCCCTGTGAGTGTGGAGCTAAGGAGAATTGAACTCCTGACCTCCTGCATGCCATGCAGGCGCTCTACCAACTGAGCTATAGCCCCTTGCCCTTCATCCGCCCGGTCTCCCCGGCGGCGACGCCAACATTACACGGTCCACCGGGGCAAACACCAAATCGTTTCCGTTCTGCCCGGTTCGCCCTACGCCGTCACGAACGAGTAGAACCGCTTGAGCGTGCAGTGCTCCTCGAGGAGCCGGCCGTAGATCGGCTCGCCCTCGAGTTCGCGGTACGTCTCGATGGGGTCGCCCTTTATGATCAGCGCCCGCGCGCATTCCTCGCACCAGTACTGGTAGTCGGGGTTGAGGGGCTCCATGTCGCGCACGATGGGCGTGCCGCTGCCGCACCAGTCGCACTTCCGCCTGTGTGCACCCATCGTTCAGCTCCAGCTGTGGCCGCAGGCCGTGCACACGTAAGAGATTCCGCCGTTGTCGCCGAGGACCTGGGCCACGTGCCGGGAACCGCAGGAAGGGCAGCTCAGGCGAGTGAGCGTGTTCCTCGCCACCGCTCCGTCGAGGAGGTGACCGACCTCCTCGAGGATGCTCCCAGGCATCGCCACTCCCTCCCGTCGGGCCGCGGTCCCCTTCCGGCCGTTTGATTCTGCCACGACCGGACCGACCCGGTCAGCGACGTCTCAGTACCGTTCCGGACACGGAGTCCACCGACGTATACGCCTGTGGGACGCGTGATGCTCAAGCGGGCGGAGACGAAAAATCCCGCCCCCCGAAGGGGACGGGATTCATCCGTGGGCTGTGGAGCTAAGGAGAATTGAACTCCTGACCTCCTGCATGCCATGCAGGCGCTCTACCAACTGAGCTATAGCCCCTGGTGCCACGCGACCGGAGTCGCACGGTCCTTCACTTCGTCCGCTCCGCCCGGCGGGGCGAACAAGAAGAACTTTAGCCTGCGACCTGCCGGAAAGTGAAATCCGGGTCCGGGGCCCGGAGGCCGAGCCGCCGGCACCGGCTCAGACGTCGTCGCCGAGGACCGGTTCGGGCAGCGTGCCGGCGTTGTGCTCCAGCAGCCGCCAGCCGCGGGCGCCCTCGCCGAGCACGGACCAGCAGCAGTTGGTCAGCCCGCCCAGGCTCTCCCAGCTCCGCGGTTCCAGACCGAGCAGCCGGCCGATGGTGGTGCGGATCGTGCCGCCGTGGCTGACCACGACGAGGGTGCCGTCCTCGGGGAGCTTCTCGGCGTGCCGGAGCACCACGGGGGCGGCGCGGTCGGCGACCTCGGTCTCCAGTTCGCCGCCGCCCCGGCGCACGGGCTCGCCGCGCTTCCACGCCGCGTACTCGTCGCCGTACCTGGCGATGATCTCCTCGTGGGTCAGCCCCTGCCAGACGCCCGCGTAGGTCTCCCGCAGGCCCTCCTCCAGGGTCACCTGGAGGCCGGTGAGCGCGGACAGCTCGGCGGCCGTGGCGGCGGCGCGCGAGAGATCGGAGGCGACGATCGCGTCGGGCTTCAGGTGCACGAGGAGTCCGGCCGCGCGGCGGGCCTGGGCGACGCCGGTCTCGGTCAGCTCCACGTCGGTGCTGCCCTGGAAGCGGCGCTCCACGTTCCACGCGGTCTGGCCGTGCCGCCACAGGATGAGGCGCCGGCCCCGGCCGGGCTTGCCGGCCGTCACCTCGCCGGTGGCGCTCATCGCCAGTCCTCGTCGGCCGGCGTCGCCTCCTCGGCGGCCCGGAGCCTGGCGTGCTCCTCCGCCTTGCCGCGGGTCTGCTTGGCGTCGGCGGGCAGGTCCAGCTCGGGGCAGTCCTTCCACAGCCGCTCCAGGGCGTAGAAGACGCGCTCCTCGCTGTGCTGGACGTGGACGACGATGTCGACGTAGTCGAGCAGGACCCAGCGGGCCTCGCGGTCGCCCTCGCGGCGCACCGGCTTGGCGCCGAGTTCCTTGCTGAGCCGCTCCTCGATCTCGTCGACGATCGACTTGACCTGGCGGTCGTTGGGCGCGGAGGCCAGCAGGAAGGCGTCCGTGATCGACAGCACGTCGCTGACGTCGTAGGCGATGACGTCGTGGGCCTGCTTGTCGGCCGCCGCCTGCGCGGCGGTGCTGATGAGTTCGATGGAGCGGTCGGTCGCGGTCACTGCCTGGCTTTCGGGTCGGCGGTCGGTTGACCTCAAGGGTCTCACGACCGCCGACACGGGCCCACGCAAAAAACCTCCGCCCCCTACGAGGCCGGCTCGTAGTCCTGCCCGAGCACCACCGAGACCCGCGCGTTCGCGGAGACCTTGCCCTTGGCGACCGAGTCGGTGGGCAGGCCCAGGGTCTTGGCGACCTGGACGGCGTTCTCCTTGTCGGCGTCCTCCGCGTAGACGACCTTCGAGGCGGTCTCGGTGCCGGAGGCGGTGCCACCGGAGACGAAGGTGAAGCCGCCGTTGAGGAGGACGACGCGGGCCTTGCCGGTGCGCTCCTCGTCACCGGTGGCGTTGCGCACCGAGACGCTGACGGCCGCGTCCTGGTCGGGGCTCTTGGCGGTGCCGCCGAGGACGTCCTTGACGATGCTGTCACTGGCCTCGGCGCTGATACCGCCGCCGTCCTGGACGGGCAGCAGCGCGGTCTTGAAGTCGCCGCCCTTGGCGCGGTCGGAGAGGCCGGCGAGGAAGGTGCCGAGGTCCTTCTCGGTCAGCGGCGGGTCGAGGATCATGCCCAGGGTCTCGACGGTGGTCGTCGCGCCTTGGGGGTCGGAGGACATCTTGCGCAGCACGCCCTGCAGAACCTGCCCGAACCGCTGCAACTGGGCGTTCGCGTCCTCGCCCGAGCCCTTGTGGGTGGCGTAGGCGACGGCCATCTTGCCGCTGAGGGTCTGGCGCTCGCCCTTGCGCACGAGGGGTGCGGCGCCCTTGTCCTTGGCCTCCGGGTCGGGAACGTCGGCGTCGGTGTCGACCTCGATGTTGCCGACCAGGTCGACGAGGATCTGGAGGTAGGGCGTGTCCAGGCGCCAGGTGCCCTCGATGTCGGTGCCGAGCGCCGAGTCGAGGGAGGTCCGGGTCGCGTCGGGGCCCTCGTCGTCGACGGACTTCGCGAGGGTGGTGGTGCTGCCGTCGTCGCCGGTCAGGGCGAGCACGTTGGGTACGAGTACGGCGGTGCCCTGCTTGGTGGTGGTGTTGTTCACGAGCAGCGCGGTGGAGGTGCCGCCGCCCTTGGTGTCGTGCAGGTGGACGGCGATCACGTCGCGTTTCTGGGCGCCCGCCGCCGCCGTCCCGCCCGTCTTGTCGTCGGAGGAGGACAGCCCGGGCAGCCTGCCCGCGTACCAGAGGTAGCCGACGCCGCCGACGGCGAGCAGCGCCAGGACGACGACCAGGGCGACGACCCGCGTGCGCGCGCGCCGGCGGGCCTCCTCGCGGCGTTCGGTGCGGTTCTCCGTGAACTTCATCCAGTCGATGACGTCCTCGGAGTCGCCGGCCGGCTCCTCGACGAAGGCGAACTGCTCGGTGCGGTAGTCCCCGCCGGCGCCGGGCTCCGGCTCGGCGGTGTCCGTCCGCTCCCGCTCCTCCGGCGGGGCCGCCTGCTGCGGGATGTGGGCGGTCTGCTCGGCGACGCGCGGCTGCGGGCCGCTGGTCGCGGCCCGGCCGTAGGGGTCGTACGGCTGCTGCGGGGCCGGGGCGGAGCCGTGGTCGCCGTAGCCGGGGGCGGGCGGCTGCGGGGGCTGCCGCCCGGTGTCGTAGCCGCCCGGGGAGCCGTAGGGGTCGTACGGCTGCTGGACGGGCTGCTGCGTGCCCGTGGCGTACGGGTCGTAGCCGTAGCCCTGGTGGCCGTACGGCTGTTGCTGCTGCCCGTACTGGCCCTGGCCCTGCTGTGCGTACGGGTCGTACGGCTGCTGCGTGCCGGGCTGGGCCGGTACCTGGCCCTGGGCGCGGCCCTGGGCCTGGCGGTACACGGGGCGGCCGTACTCGTCGTAGCCGACGAGCTCGTACGGGTCGTCGCCGTATCCCGGGTCGTATCCGTCGTTCACGGGTGCCCCTCTCGGCTCACTCGCCGCGGTACAGCCGGCGTTTGTCGATGTAGCGCACGACTCCGTCGGGCACCAGATACCAGACGGGCTCGCCCTGGGCGACCCTCGCACGGCAGTCCGTGGAGGAGATGGCGAGGGCGGGGACCTCGACGAGCGAGACACCTCCCTTGGGGAGTCCGGCGTCCGTGAGGGTGTGGCCGGGCCGGGTGACGCCGATGAAGTGGGCGAGGGAGAAGAGTTCCTCGCTGTCGCGCCAGGTCAGGATCTGGGCGAGGGCGTCGGCACCGGTGATGAAGAAGAGGTCCGCGTCCGGGTTGAGGGCGCGCAGGTCGCGCAGGGTGTCGACGGTGTAGGTGGGGCCGCCGCGGTCGATGTCGATGCGGCTGACGGAGAACTGCGGGTTCTCGACGGTCGCCACGACCGTCATCAGGTAGCGGTCCTCGGCCGCGGAGACCGTGCGGTGGCTCTTCTGCCACGGCTGCCCGGTCGGCACGAACACCACCTCGTCGAGCTGGAACTGCGCGGCGACCTCGCTGGCGGCCACGAGGTGGCCGTGGTGGATCGGGTCGAAGGTGCCGCCCATGACGCCCAGGCGTCGCTTGCCCGACGGCGGGCCGTCGCCCGGTCCGTTGACCGGGCCGGTGGCGCGGGCGGGCACCGCGTTCTGCGTGCCGCGCGCCGGCGCGTGCGCCGGGCCGGTAGGCGTGTCGTGCTCTCCCATGCGAGCAGACCCTACCGGCCCGCCCGGAACGATCCGGTCGCGCCCACGGGGCCGCCGCTCAGCGGTCGCGGTTGAACCGGGTGGTGATCCACAGCAGGAGCAGCAGGATGATGAGCGCACCGAAGCCGGTGACGTAGGGGCTGAGGCTGTTGTGGTTGCCGCCGTGGCCCTCGCCGCCCTCGGCTGCGAGGGTGGCGAACTGGGCGGCGCTGAGGGGAAGGCTCATTGTCTGCAGGACCTATCCGGTGTGGGCGGGACAAGACGTCCGCTCATCGTATGCGGGCACCTCGCCGACGATCACGCCGACTCCGCCGACGGAGCCGGGTGGCGGCGGGCCCCGACGGGTCCCCGGGGAACCTTCGGATCTCCTCAGTCGTCCTTCTGCCTGTACCCCCGCAGCAGGAACCAGCCGGTCAGCACGCAGCCCACCACCATCACGATCAGGACGATCCGGAGCAGATTCCCCGGCCCCTGCTGCTCTGCGGCGGTCGCGGCCCCGGCGAGCCAGTCGGTGTGGGGGATGTGCTGCATGGCGTGGACTCCTTCGACGTACTGCCCGTCCACGGTATCCCCGCCCGGGCCGGTCCCGGCTCCGGGGGCGCAAAGGGCCGCACAAGGGTTCGCAAAGGCCATACGTACACGCAGGTCACACAGACACACATGGGGGACGAGATGTCCGACGGCCACGACAACGGGCACGAGAAGGTGCCGAGCAGGCAGCGCAGGCGCTTCCCCGGGATCTCCTCGCGTGCCTACGAGCATCCGGCCGACCGCAGTGCGCTGGTGGCGCTGCGCAGGCTGAGCGGCTTCGACACGGTCTTCAAGGCGCTGAGCGGCCTGCTGCCCGAGCGGAGTCTGAGGCTGCTGTTCCTGTCCGACTCGGTACGCGTCTCGGACCGGCAGTTCGCCCATCTGAACGTCATGCTGCGCGATGCCTGCTACATCCTGGACCTGGAGAAGGTGCCGGTGATGTACGTCAAGCAGGACCCGGTTCCGAACGCCATGTGCATCGGCATGGACGAGCCGATCATCGTGGTCACCACCGGCCTGGTCGAGCTGCTGGACGAGGAGGAAATGCGGGCGGTCGTCGGGCACGAGGTCGGTCACGCCCTGTCCGGGCACGCGGTCTACCGGACGATCCTGCTGTTCCTGACCTCGCTGGCCGTCCGGGTCGCCTGGATCCCGCTGGGCAACGTGGCGATCATGGCGATCGTGACCGCGCTGCGCGAGTGGTTCCGCAAGTCGGAGCTGTCCGCCGACCGCGCGGGTCTGCTGGTCGGCCAGGACCTGCAGGCGTCCATGCGGGGCCTGATGAAGATCGCGGGCGGCAACCACCTGCACGAGATGAACGTGGACGCCTTCCTGGAGCAGGCCGAGGAGTACGAGGCCAGTGGCGACCTGCGCGACTCGGTGCTGAAGATCCTCAACGTGCTGCCCCGTTCGCACCCGTTCACCACGGTGCGGGCCGCCGAGCTGAAGAAGTGGGCCGCCTCCCGCGAGTACCAGCGGACCATGGACGGGCACTACGCGCGGCGCGACGAGGACAAGGACACCTCGGTGCGGGACTCCTTCCGGGAGTCGGCGTCCCACTACGCCACGCACGTGCGCAACTCCAAGGACCCGCTGATGAAGCTGGTCAACGACATCGCGGGCGGTGCCGGTGACCTCGGCGACCGGGTGCGGCGCGGCTTCGGCGGCTTCGGGGGCTCCCGGCCGGGGCCGCCCGGGGACGGCGGCGGAGCGGCGGGCGGGTCCGGGGAGGCCGGGGGCCCGGAGGGTCCTGCCGGGTCCGACGGCGAGGGCCCGCGGTCTCCGCGCGACGGCGCCTGACGGCGCGCGGTCACACCTTCGGCTGGGCGCCCTCGGCGAGGGTGCCGCACAGGGCCGTGGCGTTGTCCGGGCGGAAGGGGTCGGTGCCGGCGGGAAGGCCGGCCCCGGCCTCCTGCCCGGCCAGCAGCGGGCGCAGGTGGTCCGCCGAGTCCCCGGCGCAGGACATCGGTCCGGCCTGGACGTAGGAGGCGACGAGCCGGGTCTGGTGCAGGCGCAGATCGTCGCGGTCGAAGCGGAAGTGCAGCTCGCGCCGGACGGTGAACAGCGACTCCCCCGCCCGGGCGCCGTGGGCCGGGCGCAGCGCGTACACCATGGTGTGGTCGGCGGTGACGTCCAGGGTGGAGGCGTCGCTCTCGGTGATCCGCAGGCTGCCGTCCACCCGGATCCCCGGGTCGGCCAGCTCGGCCCGGGCGGGGTCGAAGCGGATCAGCCATCCGGTGGGCGTGTGCCGGCCGTCCGCGGCGGGACGGTCGAAGCTCCGGTCGAACTGCTGGAGCTGGTCCGGGTCCAGCAGCACCCGCACCGAGCGGACCTGGCCGCCGCGCAGCACGTCGGGGTCGAGCGCCGAGCGGACGATGTAGGTCTTGGCGGTGGTGAGGGCGTTGAGCACCTGGTCCTCGGAGAAGTGCGCCGTGCGCCGCGCCCCCGGCAGCGGGACCCCGTCGGCCGCGGTCCTGAAGTGCGCCGCGGGACTGCGCGCGTACAGCCGGGCGGCGTCGTCGCCGCCGGGCACGCGCCCGCGGGGGGCGAGCGGGACGACGGTCATCCGGGCCGGTTCGGCGACCCGCTCCGCCGCGGGGCTCTGGTACGGGTGCCGGACGCCCATGTAGATGGCGGTGCCGAAGGCGACGGCGATCAGGACGACGAGGATCAGCGCCTGCCGGGACAGTCCGGCCCGGCGCAGCGGCGGGCGGGGGCGTACGGCGGGCGCGTGGTCGGTGATGCGCTCCTGGGCGGAGAACTCCTGGAGCCGGGCAGCGCGCACGAACGATTCGTCGAAGACGACGGACCGGTACTCGTCCTCTCCGCCTCCGGGGGCGCCCTCGGGCGTTCCTCCGGGCGGACCGCCACGCCCTGCCATACCTTGAGAGTGGGTCTGCGGAAGGCCGCGTAAACGCGCCGGTGCGGGCCAAGTCGGGCCGGTTCGGGCACCGTCCGGCGGCGGGTCAGGGGCTGTGCGGGAGCACCGGTACGGCCGGCCGGGAGTAGTCGGCGGAGGCCGAGGGCGTCACGGTGCCGCCCTGTTCGGGGCCGGTCGAGGCGGGCGGGGGCACCTGCTGCGGGCCGCCGCCCGAGGAGGCGCCCCGGTAGACGGCCACGAAGGCCAGCGCGACCATGCTGATGCCCATCGCGAGGGCGAGCAGCCAGGCGACGGGACGGTGCCAGCGGACCTGCTTGCCGTAGGCCGGGGGAGCGCCGTAGGGGCGGTCGAGGAGGTCGCGGTCGTCGTCCGGGTCGTCGAGGTCGGGGTCGGCGCCGAGATCGCCGTACCCGTCGTCGTAGTGCTCGGCCCTGCTGCGGCCGCGGCGGGCCGCTTCCGCCTCGGTGGCCTCGGCCCGGGCCTCCGCGGCGGCCAGGAGGCGTTCGACGGCGGTCGGCTCGTGCACCGCGGCCGCCTGGACGAAGGCCTCGTCGAAGACCACGGAGGCGAACTCTTCGTCCGACACCCCGCGGTCGTGGTCGTCGTCGGGCTCCCTGCCGTCCGGGAACGGCGTGCCCCCCACGTCCTCCGGCACGGGTCCAGAGTAGACGCGGAGGGTCGTTTTGGGCAGACGGCGGGGAAATTCGTCCCGTGGGTGGGATGCCCCGATCGGTGCCCCGCGCCCCGGCCGGCTAGCGGCGTACGTGTCCGTCGCCGGTGACGATGTACTTGGTGCTGGTCAGCTCCGGCAGGCCCATCGGGCCCCTGGCGTGCAGCTTCTGCGTGGAGATGCCGATCTCGGCGCCGAAGCCGAACTGGCCGCCGTCGGTGAAGCGGGTGGAGGTGTTCACGGCGACGGTGGTGGAGTCGACCAGTTGGGTGAAGCGCCGGGCGGCCTGCTGCGAGGTGGTCACGATGGCCTCGGTGTGGCCGGAGGTCCACAGCCGGATGTGCTCGACGGCCCGGTCCAGGGAGTCGACGACGGCCGCGGCGATGTCGTACGACAGGTACTCGGTCTCCCAGTCCTCGGGCGTCGCCTCGACCACGGTGGCCCGGGAGTCCTTGGCGTACGCCATCACGCGCTCGTCGGCGTGCACGGTGACCCCGGCCTCGGCCAGGGCGTCCAGCGCGCGGGGCAGGAAGTCGGCGGCGATGTCCTGGTGGACCAGGAGGGTCTCGGCGGCGTTGCAGACGCTGACCCGCTGGGCCTTGGAGTTGACCAGGATGTCGACGGCCATGTCGAGGTCGGCCTGCGCGTCGACGTAGACGTGGCAGTTGCCGGTGCCGGTCTCGATGACGGGCACGACGGACTCCTGGACGACGGTGTTGATCAGCGAGGCGCCGCCGCGCGGGATGAGCACGTCGACCAGGCCGCGGGCCCGCATCAGCTCGCGCACGCTGTCCCGGCTCTCGCCGGGCACGAGCTGCACGGCGTCGGCGGGCAGCCCGGCCCCGCCCGCCCGTCGCCCGCCACCCTTGCCCAAGTCGCTGCGCGACGCCCCGCTGATGGCGTCGCGGACCACCCGGACCAGGGCGGTGTTGGACTGGTAGGCGGAGGACGAGCCGCGCAGCAGCACCGCGTTGCCGGACTTCAGGCACAGGGCGGCGGCGTCGACGGTGACGTTGGGCCGGCCCTCGTAGACGATGCCGACCACGCCGAGCGGCACCCGGACCTGGCGCAGGTCGATGCCGTTGGGGAGGGTGCTGCCGCGGACGACCTCGCCGACCGGGTCGGGCAGGGCGACGACGTCGCGGACGTCGGAGGCGATGGCGCGGACCCGCTCCGGGGTGAGGGTGAGCCGGTCGACGACGGCCTCGCTGGTCCCGGCGGCGCGTGCCTTGGCCACGTCCTGGGCGTTGGCCTCCACGATCTCGCTCGTACGGGCCTCCAGCGCGTCCGCGACGGCGAGCAGCGCGTCGTCCTTCGCCGCCCGCGGCAGCGGCGCGAGGTCGGCCGCGGCGGACTTGGCCCGGTAGGCGGCCCGGGTGACGGGTGACATCGAGTCGTACGGCGAGAGCGTGGTCATGAGGGGAAGGGTAGTGCGCGCCGTCGGGGCGGCCACCCGCCGTCCCACCCCGCGAGATGCGCCGGGAGGGGGCCGGCGGAAGGGGTCAGAACGGGTGAACGCCGACGGGTGTCGCCGGTGCGGGGCCGTACCCGGCGGCGATGCGCTGGTGGTAGGTGGCCCGGTCGATGACCTCCAGGCCGACGATCTCCCACGGCGGCAGCCCCGCGGTCTGGCGGTGCTCGCCCCACAGGCGCAGGGCGACGGCGGCGGCGTCGTGCAGGTCGCGGGCCTCCTCCCAGTACCGGATCTCCGCGTGGTCGTCGGCGTAGCGGCTGGTCAGCAGGAAGGGGTGGTCGTGCGCGAGCTGTTCGAGCGCCCGGCGCACCTCGGTGAGCGGAGCGCGGGCGCCGGAGACGCTGAGGGTGACGTGCCACAGGCGCGGGGTGTGCTCGGGCTCCTCGCCGTGGAACCGGTCGCCGGCGGCGACGCTGGTGAGGGCGCGCTCCTCGCCCGGCGCGCGGTTCGTGCTCCGGGCGCCTCCGGGGCGCGCGCCGGAGGCGCCGCGTGCTCCCGTGCCGCCTCGGGAGGCGGCACCACCGCGGGGCGCCGGCGGCCCAGGGCGTACTCCGCTCACGGCGGCCTCCTTCACGCACACGGCTCGGCCCGGTGGTCGGCCGGGCTTTGTCCCTGAGGAAAGTTGAGCAGGCCGCGCGGGATCGCGGGGCGGTTTTGCGGAACGTCCACCACCGATTCGGGGACGTTTCGACCCATTACGGGTGCAGGATCACCAGATCGTCCCTGTGTACGACCTCGCGTTCGTACGCGGGTCCGAGTTCGCGCGCTAGTTCCCGGGTCGAGCGGCCGGCCAGCCGGGGCACTTCCTTGGCGTCGAAGTTGACGAGCCCCCGGGCCACGGCCCGGCCCGCGCCGTCCCGCAGCTCGACGGGGTCGCCCGCGGCGAAGTCGCCCTCCACCCCGGCGATCCCGGCGGGCAGCAGCGACTTGCGGCCGTCGACGACCGCCCGTACGGCACCGTCGTCGAGGACCAGCGCCCCCCGCGGGGCGGAGGCGTGCTGGAGCCACAGCAGCCGGTCGGCGGAGCGCCGGCCGGTGGCGTGGAAGTACGTGCCGGTGTCGCCGCCGGCCAGGGCGTCGGCGGCGTGGACCGCGCTGGTGAGCACCACGGGGATGCCGGCGGCGGCGGCGATCCGGGCCGCCTCGACCTTGGTGACCATGCCGCCGGTGCCGACGCCCGCCCTGCCGGCGCTGCCGATCTCGATGCCGGCGAGGTCGGCCGGCGCGCGCACCTCGGCGATCCGCGAGGTGCCGGGCCTGCTCGGGTCGCCGTCGTACACGCCGTCCACGTCGGACAGCAGCACCAGCAGGTCGGCGTGGACCAGGTGGGCGACGAGGGCGGCGAGGCGGTCGTTGTCGCCGAAGCGGATCTCGTCGGTGGCGACGGTGTCGTTCTCGTTGACGATCGGGAAGGCGCCCATCGCGAGCAGTTTGTCGAGGGTGCGGGAGGCGTTGCGGTGGTGGGCGCGGCGGCTCATGTCGTCGCTGGTCAGCAGCACCTGGCCGACGCGGACGCCGTAGCGGGCGAAGGAGGCGGTGTAGCGGGCGACCAGCAGCCCCTGGCCGACGCTGGCGGCGGCCTGCTGGCGGGCCAGGTCCCTCGGGCGGCGGCGCAGGCCGAGGGGGGCGAGGCCGGCGGCGATGGCGCCGGAGGAGACGAGGACGATCTCCTTGTCGGTGCCGCGCACCTTGGCGAGCACGTCGACGAGCGCGTCGACCCGGTCGGCGTCGAGGCCGCCCGCGGCGGTGGTCAGCGAGGAGGAGCCGACCTTGACGACGATCCTGCGGGCCTCGCCCACGGCCTGCCTTGCCCCTGCCACGGCCCCGTCCGCCTCTCCCGTCGACACACGCCGATCCCTGCGCTCGCCAGGCAATCTACGCGAAGCCGAACACCCACCGCACCGCAGTTCACGCTGCGGACGGGGGCCGGGGCCGTCATCCCCGGAGCACCGCGCCTCCCGTCCCGAGGACACCGCGAGCCCTTGAGCCGGGGGCACCGGGCCCCGGCCCGGGCCCACGCTCCGGCCGCCTCCGCACCCGGACCACTCCGCGCGGCCACATGACGGCCTTCGGCGCCGGAGGACGGGGTGCGGGCGAGGGGGGGGCGGGCCCATGCGGTGCGTGGGGGGCCAGGGCCAGGGGGTGTGCCCGGGCCGGGGGGTGTGCCCGGGCCGGGGGGCGAGGCGGGCACTTCGGGCGTGCCCGGGCTTCCGTGCGGGACGGCGCCGTCAAGGCCTCGCGTCAACACGCGCGTGTCGTCAGGTGGTCACTGGGCGTTAACCCGGTTGTCCGATGCGCGACGAGTCTGGAGCGACCGCAGTGCCCCTCATCCCGCCCCGCCTGCCCCGCCGCCGTCCTCCCCGTGGGTCCCGCCCCGGCCCGCCCGCACGGCGGACCGTCGTGAAGCTGCTGGTGCTGGGCGGGCTGGCGGCCGTCTTCGCCGCGCAGGCGCTGGGCGCACTGCTGCCGCACGTGCCGCTGCTCCTCGCGGCCAGTGCCGCCTCGCTGGCCGCCGAGGGCGTGCTGTACCGGTGGCAGCGGGGCATCGTGTCACTGTTCGCCAAGTCGCACGCCGACGTCACGGTCCGGCACGTGCTGCGGGACCTGCTGCTCGTCGTGGGCCTGCTGCGCCTGGGCGAGCAGCACCGCGAGGGGGCGTACGCCCCGCTGGTCGCCGGGCTGCTCGTCTTCTACGCGCTGCACTGGGCGATCCAGGCGGTGTCCGTCCTGGTCCGGCGTACCCGCACGCTGCCCGTGGTGACCCGCAACATCGACGCCTCGGCGCTGCGGCTGACCCCGGCGCCCCCGGTGCTGCTGCGCCGCCCCGGGCACCGGCTGGCGGTCTTCGGGCTGCCCGCGACGGGCGGGCTCGCGGCGACGGCGGCGGCCGACGCGCCGGTGTACGGCGCGGCCGGGCTCGCGGTGTCCCTGGCGGCGGCGCTGACCGGCCTGGGCGCGCTGCTGCTGCGGCTGCTGCCGGGCCGCCGGCCCGCCGGTGAGCAGGAGGTGCTCGCATGGTTCGACGCGTGGCTGGCCCGGTACCGGCCCACCGTCGGCCTCTACTTCTCGGGCGGGGCGTCCTCGGCGTACCAGGCGAACATGTGGCTGGAGCCGCTGGCCCGCCTGGACGAACGGCCGGTGATCGTGCTGCGGGAGCGGCACATGGTGCAGCGGATCGCGGCGACCGACATCCCGGTGGTGTGCCTGCCGAAGGTGTCCACGCTGATGCGTCTGGAGCACTCCACGCTCCGCGTCCTCCTGCATCCGTCCAACTCCGGGAAGACCTCGCAGGTCCTGCGCATCCCCACCATCAAGCACGCCTTCGTCAACCACGGGGAGAGCGACAAACTGTCCTCGTGCAACCCGTACGCGAAGGCGTACGACGAGGTGTGGGTGGCCGGCCCCGCGGCGCGCGAGCGGTACGCGCTGGCGGAGGTCGGCGTCGAGGACAAGGACGTCGTGGAGATCGGCCGCCCGCAGCTCGACGCCGTACGGCCCTGCGCCGGGCCGCCCGCGCCCGGGGCGCCGACGACCGTCCTGTACGCGCCGACCTGGGAGGGCTGGGACGGCAACCCGGGCAACACGTCGGTGGTCGAGGCCGGGGAGAACCTGGTGCGGGCGCTGCTCGCGGACCCGGGCGTCCGGCTGCTGTACAAGCCGCACCCGCTGACCGGCTCCGTGGACCCGCGGGCCCGCGCCGCCGATCTGCGCATCCGGGAGCTGGTGCGGGCGGCGAACCGGGCGCGGGGCGGGCCCCGTCCCGACGCCTCGGCGGCCGCCGGTCTCGCGCGGCGGGCGGCGGAGCTGGAGCGCCTCACCGCGGCCGGTTTCCGCCCGGCGGCGGACCAGGCGGAGCGGATGCTGCGGCAGCCCGCGCCGGAACCCGGGCGGGCGGAGGCGGTGCGCCGGGCCGCGGCCGCGTGGGAGGAGGCGTACTGGGCGTCGCTGCCCGCGTGGCAGCACCAGGTGGTCACGGACGCCCGGCCGCCGCTGTACTCCTGCTTCAACCGGGCCGACCTGCTGATCAGCGACGTGTCGAGCGTGATCAGCGACTTCCTGGCGAGCGGCAAGCCGTACGCGGTCGCCAACACGAGCACGCTGGCCGAGGACGTGTTCCGCAAGTCGTTCCCGACGGTGGCGGCGGCGACCGTGCTGACGCCGGACGCGTCCGGGGTGCCGGCGCTGCTGGAGTCGGTGCGGCATCCGGAACTGGACGAACTCGCCGGGGAGCGCGCCGCGTTGGCCCGGCGGCTGCTGGGTCCGGCCGAGCCGCCGTCCCGGGAGCGGTTCGCCGGTGCGGTGCGGGACCTGTGCGCGGAGGCGGTCCGGCACCGGGCCAGGATGGCGGAGCGGCTCGCCGAGGAACTCCCGTCCGCCGGACCGCTCCCCGGCCCGCGCCGTGAACCCGCCCGGCCGTCCGCCCCCTCCGCGGCCCCGGAACCGCACGGCCGCCCCTGAGCGTCCGAGCCCCTTCCCGGCTCCGGCGGGCACCGCGCCTGTCACAGCATGGTCACGAATCACACCCCCGCGGCCGGGAACGCTCGCCCGCCCCGCCGCCGGCGGCACCGCCCCGCGTTCACGGCGGGCGCCGCCGGCGGGCATCCGGCGGACAAGTCCGCGCACTCGTCCGCGCCTTCGCCGCCCGGGCCCCGAACGCGCGGCCCGCACCCGGCACCGCACCCGGCTCCGGCCGTGACCAGCCAGCTCCTTCCCCCCCCTCTCCCGCTCCTGCGGCACCCGGCCCGGACCCGTACACGGCCCGCCGCAACGAGTCGGGCACATGGGGCGGAAAACGGCACAAGTCGGTAAAGAGGACGGCGGGGCCGAATGTGAGGAAGTTCTCCGGCTTCTCCGGCGCGGCCCATTCGGGCGGCCGGTGCGGCCATTTCCCACCGTGGCGGGGCACAGGGTGTCCGACTACCGTGCCCACGGAAACTCCGCGTGAATCCTTTACGCTGATGCGGCGGCGCGCTCCAGGCCCGAGCAGTGCCCGGAGCGCGTTCCGGTCCCAGCCCGCGGTCCCGTGGTCAGTTCTCGGAACAGGTTGTAAGGATGCCCAAGCTCTCTCTCGTTGTCCCCGTGTACAAGGTGCAGGGCTATCTGCCCGAGTGCCTTGACTCCATACTCGGACAGGACTGCACGGACTTCGAGATCATCGCGGTCGACGACTGCTCGCCCGACGGTTCAGGGGCCATTCTCGACGAGTACGCCAAACGCGACGACCGGATTCATGTGATTCACCTCACGGAAAACGTGGGGCTGGGACGCGCGCGCAACGCCGGACTGGAAAAGGCCACCGGCGATTACGTGTTGTTCCTGGACAGTGACGACACGTTGTCGGACGGTGCGTTGTCGGCCATTCGGGACCGGATCGAGGCCACGGGCGATCCCGAGATCCTGATCTTCGACTACGCGCGCACCTACTGGGACGGCCGGGTCCGCCCGAACCTGCGGGCCGACGTGCTCAAGGAAGAGGGCCCGGACACCTTCTCCCTGGCCGAGCGCCCCCAACTGCTCGACCTGCTCCAGATCGTGTGGAACAAGGCCTACCGGCGCGACTTCGTCACCCGCACCGGGCTCACCTTCCCGCCCGGCTACTACGAGGACGCCCCCTGGACGTTCTGCTCGCTGATCAGCACCGAGCGGATCGCCGTGCTGGACCGGGTGTGCGTCTACTACCGGCAGCGGCGCGAGGGCGGCAACATCCTCAAGACGGTCAGCCGCAAGCACTTCGACGTCTTCGACCAGTACCAGCGGGTCTTCGACTACCTCGACGCGCACGAGGAACTCGCCGAGTGGCGCGCCCCGCTGTTCCGCAAGATGGTCGACCACTACCTGACCGTCCTGGAACGCCCGGGCCGCCTGCCGCAGGACGCGCGCGCCGAGTTCTTCCACCGGGCCTCCGCCGACTACCGCGCCCGCGTGCCGAAGGGCTTCACCCGCCCGGGCGGCGGCCGCGGCCACAAGTACGGGATGCTGGAGCGCGACGCCTACACGACCATGGTGAGCGCCCTGGCGGCGGTGAAGCTGCGCCAGCGGGTCAAGTCCCGCACCCGCACCGCGCTCAACCGCTCCAAGCGCGGCGCGATGGGCGCCTTCTACCAGTCCCAGCTCAGGCTGCCGCTGGACGACAACCTGGTGCTGTTCTCCGCCTACTGGAGCCGCAGCGTCTCCTGCAACCCCGCCGCCATCGACGCCGAACTGGCCCGCCTGGCCCCGCACATGCGCCGCGTCTGGGCGGTGCGCGCCGAGAACGCGAGCCGGGTGCCCAAGGGCGTGGACGTCGTCCGCGTGGGCTCGCGCGAGTACTGGGCGGCCGTGGCGCGCGCCAAGTACCTCGTGAACAACGTGAACTTCGCGGACTCCGTGGTCAAGCGCGAGGGCCAGATCCACGTGCAGACCCATCACGGCACGCCGCTGAAGACGATGGGCCTGGACCAGCAGAAGTACCCGGCCTCCACCGACATGGACTTCGAGAAGCTCCTGGAGCGCTGCGACCGCTGGGACTACAGCATCAGCGCCAACCAGTTCTCGACGGTGATCTGGGAGCGGGTCTACCCCTGCTCGTACACCACCCTGGAGACCGGCTACCCGCGCAACGACGTCCTCGTCAACGCCGGTCCGCAGGAGGTGCGCGCGGCCCGCGCCGCGCTCGGCCTGGCCGACGGCACCAAGGCATTCCTGTACATGCCGACGCACCGCGAGTACCAGCCCGGCTTCACGCCGCCCCTGAACCTGGCCGCGTTCGCCCGCGAACTGGGGCCCGACGTCACCCTGCTGGTGCGCGGCCACTACTTCTACGGCAACTCCCCGCACGTCGACGAGCTGCGCCGCACCGGCCGCGTCGTCGACGTCTCCGGGCACGCCCGGGTGGAGGAGCTGTACCTCGCGGCCGACGCCCTGATCACGGACTACTCCTCGGCGATGTTCGACTACGCCGTGCTGGACCGCCCGGTCATCAGCTACGTCCCCGACTGGGACGTCTACTCCGCGGTGCGCGGCACCTACTTCGACCTGCTCCAGGAACCGCCCGGCGCGGTGGCCACCACGCAGGCGGAGCTGCTGAAGCTGCTTTCCTCCGGCGCGTACGACAGCCCGGAGACGACGAAGCGCCGGGACGCCTTCCGCCGGCGTTTCTGCGAATTCGACGACGGACACGCAGCCGAACGGGTCGTGCGACGCGTCTTCCTCGGTGAAGAGAGCCTGCCGCCCATCGTCCCGTTCGACGAACGCCACCACGCCCCGACCCCCGCCCAGGCGCTCGAACTGGTCGAGCGGGCCTGACCCCGAAAGGAGACCACCAAGCCATGGCCCCTCGGCTCAGTGTCATCGTCCCCATCTACGACGTGGAGCGCTACCTCCCCGCCTGTCTGGACTCGCTCGCCGCACAGACCTTCCGTGACTTCGAGGTCCTGATGGTGGACGACGGTTCGCCCGACGGCTCCGCCGCCATCGCCGAGGAGTACGCCTCCCGCGACCCGCGCTTCAAGCTCATACGCAAGGAGAACGGCGGTCTGGGCGCCGCCCGCAACACGGGCATGACGCACCTGGCGCCCGAGTCCGAGTTCCTGACCTTCGTCGACAGCGACGACCTGATACCGCCGGACGCCTACCGGCTCATGGTCGGCAGCCTCGACGAGAGCGGCTCGGACTTCGCCACCGGCAACGTCTACCACCTCAAGGGCGAGAAGTCCTGGCAGGTCCCGCTGATGCGGATGCTGGCCGGCGAGGCCCGGCTGCGCACCCACATATCCCGC
This sequence comes from Streptomyces sp. NRRL F-5650, assembly GCF_000721365.1. Taxonomy (NCBI): domain Bacteria; kingdom Bacillati; phylum Actinomycetota; class Actinomycetes; order Kitasatosporales; family Streptomycetaceae; genus Streptomyces; species Streptomyces sp. NRRL F-5650. The sequence continues at coordinate 138,660 of NZ_JOGV01000009.1, forward strand.
TACGGCAAGCTCGTCGCCGACCGCATCGCCTGCAACAAGGTCTTCCGCCGCACCTTCTGGGAGAAGAACGGCTTCGCCTTCCCCGAGGGCCGGCTGTACGAGGACACCCCCGTCACCATGCGGGCCCACTACCTGGCCGAGAGCGTCGACGTCATCTCGGAGCCCTGCTACTACTGGCGGCTGCGCGAGGGCGAGTCCGCCCCGTCGATCACCCAGCGCCGCACCGACCCGGCGGGCGTGCGCGACCGGACCACCTCCGTGATGGAGATCAGCGCCTTCCTGGCCGAGCAGCCCGGCGAGACCTTCGCCCGCCTCAAGCGCGAGTACGACACCCGTGTCCTCCGCGACGACCTGCGGCTCTTCCTCAACGTGGTTCCGGACGGCGACGAGGAGTACCGGGCCGAGTTCCTGCGGTCGGCCAACCGCTTCCTCGACAGCATCGACCCCAAGGTCGTCATGGACCTCCCGGCCGAACTGCGCGTGCAGTGGCTGCTGGTGCGCAAGCACCAGTTGGAGGAGCTGATCGCCCTGCTGGCCGGCCAGCGCCGCAAGGAGACCCCCGAGGTCAGCGGCCTGGTGCGCAAGTACGCCTCCTTCCCCTCCCTGGAGGGCGCGGACCTGCACCTGCCCAAGGGCGCCCTGCGCATCGACCAGCACCTGAACATGCGCGCCCCGCTGCAGGAGGTGAGCTGGTCCGGCGGCAAGCTCGTGCTGTCCGGCAACGCCTGGATCGACAAGATCGACCTGCCGACCCGCAAGGCCTCGGTGAAGGTCCTCCAGCTCCGCAAGGACCGCTCCCGCCGCCGCATCCTGCTGCCGGCCCGCAACCTGCGCCGCCCCGAGGTCACCACCGACTCCGGCCAGGACCGCTACAACTACGAGTGGGCCGGCTGGGAGGTCACCATCGACCCCGCCCGGCTGCGCAAGGGCGGCGAGTGGCAGGAGGCCGTGTGGCACGTGGGCCTGGGCATCTTCGCCTCCGGCCTGGTGCGCCGCCACGCGGTCCACTCCAGCGGCGGCGCGGCCTGCAACTTCCCGCCGTACCACTGGCTGAGCCCGGACTTCCGGATGCTGCCCTCCGTGGAGCGCGGCGCGCTGAAGCTGCGGATCGAGAAGGTCCGCGCCCTGATCACCGGCCGTGCCCTGGAGGGCGACCGGATCAAGGTCACCGGTGAGATCCGCGAGCCCCTCGCCGCGGACGAGCAGGTGGCTCTGCGGGTCAAGAACCAGAAGGGCGCCGAGACCCTCGACTACCCCGTCGCCGTGGAGCGCGCGGGCGGCAGGCAGACCTTCTCGGTCGAGGTGCCGGTCGCCGACGTGGCGCTGATCTTCCACGAGGGCGTCGACGAGAAGGCGCAGCCGGAGAAGCGGACCTGGTCCACGGTGCTGGTCGCGACCGACGCGCAGGGCAAGGAGCGCCGTTTCGGCACCGTGATGCAGGAGGGCCTGGCCGACGCGGCGTTCCCGCTGCCCGAGTCCCTCGGCACCCAGTCCCACCTGGTGGAGCTGGCCGTCGTGGCGGGCCACACCGGGTTCCTGAAGTTCTCCGGCCGCACCCGCCGTGCGGTGATCGACTCGGCCGCGGTGCGCGACGGGAAGATCGCTCTCACCGGCCACGCCGACCCGCGGCTGTCCGGCTCCCGCTTCCTGCTCAAGCCGCGCAACCGCTACGAGGAGCGCTTCGTCGAGACCCGCTGGCTGGACGGCGGCCGCTTCGAGGTGGCCTTCGACCCCTCCCGCCTCGGCGGCGCGGGCGACGTCCCGCTGCGCGCCGGGCGCTGGAACCTCTTCCTGCGGCCCGACGAGGAGGGCGTGCCCGACGTCGCCTTCGTCACCGACCGGCTGGCCGCGGACTCGTTCCCCGTCCAGGCCGAACTGAACGGCCGCCGCTACTGGCTGGAGAACCGCTGGGGCGACTTCCCGCAGCTCAACGCCCGTTCCGAGCTGAGCGACCTGGAGCGCGGACCGTACCGCCAGAAGGAGCTGCGCCGCACGGTGTACGAGCCGCTGTTCCAGCAGCCGCTCAAGGACCAGGTCTTCTACCTGAGCTACAACGGCAAGCAGTTCTCGGACAGCCCGCGCGCGATGTACGAGGAGCTGGTGCGGCGCGGTTCGGACCTGAAGCACCTGTGGGCGGTCCGTGACGGCCAGGTCAACCTGCCGGACGGCGTAGAGAAGGTCCGCATGTGGGGCACGGAGTGGTACGAGGCGCTGGCCTCCAGCCGCTACATCGTCACCAACGGCCACCTTCCCGACTGGATCGTGCGCCGCCCGGGCCAGTCGATCGTGCAGACCTGGCACGGCACGATGCTGAAGAAGATCGGGCACGACATCGACACCCTGCACTTCGACCGGCGCTACCAGGAGAAGCTGGCGCTGGAGGCCAAGCAGTGGAGCCTGCTGGTGTCCTCCAACCGCTTCAGCACGCCGATCCTGAAGCGGGCGTTCTCCTACGACGGTGAGATCCAGGAGGCGGGCTACCCCCGCAACGACTACCTGTACACCGCCGACCGGGACGCGATCACGGCGCGGGTGAAGAAGGCGCTCGGCCTTCCCGACGGCAAGAAGGTCGTGCTGTACGCACCGACCTGGCGCGACGACCAGTCGCACAGCGCCGGGCAGTACCTGTTCGACCTGCGCATCGACCTCGAGGACGCCCAGCGGCGCCTCGGCGACGACCACGTGCTGCTGATCCGCCGCCACTCCAACGTGGTGGACGCGGTGCCGGGCGCGGGCAACGGCTTCGTGTGGGACGCCTCGGAGTACCCGGACATCGTCGACCTGTACATCGCCGCGGACATCATGATCACGGACTACTCGTCGGTGATGTTCGACTACGCGCACCTGAAGCGGCCGATGCTGTTCTTCACGTACGACCTGGAGCACTACCGGGACACGCTGCGCGGGTTCTACTTCGACTTCGAGCAGGACTCCCCCGGCCCGCTGATCGACAACTCCAAGGAGCTGGTCGACGCGATCCGCGACATCGACCAGGTGCGGGCGGAGTACCAGGAGCGGTTCGACCGCTTCCACCACCTGTTCTGCGACCTGGACGACGGCAACGCCTCCGCGCGCGTCGTCGACCGGATGATCGAGCAGGCCCGCGAGGGCTGACCCGCCGTCACGCGGACGCGAAGGGGCGGGGCCCGGAGGATCACCATCCTCCGGGCCCCGCCCCTTTCCCGCGGCCGGTTCAGAGCCGCACGGTCTTCACCGAGAGCTGGCACGCGGCCGTGAAGTAGGGCCGCAGCTCGGTGCGCTGGCGGGTGGGCGGCAGCGGGGCGGGCGTCTGGCCCAGCGCCCGGCGGGACTTGCGCACCGCGCGGGTCAGCACGGTCGGCGGGGAGGCCACCGGCTCGCTGAGCACCGGGCGGGGGAAGGTGAACACGTCGATCGGCGCGAGGACGTCGGTCGCGAGCTTGGCCAGCGGCACCCGGGGCGCGTCGGCCGCCGTGCGCAGCGACAGGTCCCAGATGACCTCCTTCTCGTCCTCGTCGGTGTGCGCCCGCACCAGGGCGGCGCAGTCGACGTCCACGGCCACCCAGCCGTCGCCCTCGTCGCGCAGCGGGAAAGTCAGCACGCGCTCCTTGTCCCGCCGGTGCACGGCCTCCACGACGGCGCCCGCGGCGGGCCGCGCACCCCACAGCTCGGCGCGTACGGCGACGGTGCGCTCGTCCACGGTGACCGGACCGACCTCGGCGTGCACCTCGCGCAGCGCGCTGCGCAGCCGCAGCCCGCCGTCCTCGTGCCGGTGCGGCAGCATCAGCGCCAGGGACGGCCCCTGCTCGCGCGGCAGCCGTACGGCCAGCAGGTCGCGGGTGTCGCAGCCGTAGCCGTCGGTGGTGAGCGCCACCTCGCGCTCGCCCTCGCGGGCGGCCAGGGCCAGCTCCCAGGTGCCGTGCGCGAGGCCGGCGTCCCAGGGCACGAGGGCGTCGCCCTCGGCGGAGAAGGGGAAGCGGTGCTCCGCGGCACCCGCGCCGCCCTTGCGCAGGACGAGGTCGGCCTGCCCGACGCTCGCCGGCAGCGCGCCCACGGCGACGTGGACCGAGCCCTCCCGGTCCACCCGCGCGGTGGCGTGACGGGGCAGCTCCTTGCGGGCGAAGGCCTCCTCGATGATGGCCTCGAAGCGCTCGCGGCTGGCCCGCTCGTGGAACCGCTCGGCGTTGCGGATGCCCGCGGCGCCCATCTTCAGGCGCAGTTCGTCGTCCTGGACCAGGCGCCGGATCGCCCCGGCCATGGCCTCCACGTCACCGCGCGGGACGATCAGCCCGTCCTCGCCGTCGGTGAGAATGTTGCGCGGCCCGTGGTCGGCGTCGGTGGCGACGACGGGCAGTCCGGCGGCCATCGCCTCGACGACGACGTTGCCGAACGCCTCCCGCTTGGAGGGCAGCACGAAGATCGAGCCCTTGCCGAACTCCGGGGTGACGGGCGAGGTCTGGCCCATCAGCAGGATGCTGTTGGACAGCCCCAGTTCCTCGATGCGGGCCCGCAGCTTCTTCTTCTCGGCACCGTGGCCGTAGATGCGCAGGGTCCACTCCGGTGCCTCGGCGTGGACCTTGGCGAAGGCCTCGACCAGCAGGGCGTGGTTCTTGTTGTCCGTGAGGTGGCCGGCGGAGACGATCACCTTGTTGGTGCCGCTGGAGCGGATCGGGGACGCGGGCACGCAGTTGGGCATCACCGCGAGGCGGTTGCGCACCGCGGGCACCTGCCGGGCGAGGGACGCGACCTCCTCCGGGGTGAGCGCCGTGAGGGCGTCCAGGTGCCGGTAGGCCGGGAAGAGGCGCTGCTTGATGTCCGTGGCGTAGATGGCGGGCATCGAGTGCTCCTGGGTGACCTTCAGGTAGTCACCGGGCGCCTGCGCCAGCATGATCGTGTTGCGCGGGCTGGAGCTGACCACGACGTCGGCGTCGGTGGTGGCGAGGTACTCCAGGAGCCGCAGTTCCGCGAGCCGGCTCACCACCGGCGTCTTGGCGCCGGCGTTGAGCGGGTATATCAGCGGGAACTTGTCGGACAGCGGGTCGTCGACGTCGGACACCGGGGAGTGCGGCCGCATGTCGGTCAGCGCCCGGACCCTGACCCGGGGGTCCAGCGGGAAGTACGACTCGTCGCGCACCTTGCGCAGCGCGACGATCTCGACGTCGTGCCGCTCGGCCAGGGCCCCGGCGAGGTTCTGCGTGGCGCTGACCACGCCCCCCATGTGGCACAGGTCCCGAACGAGGAATGCGATCTTCACTTTGCGGCTTCTCTCTGCTCCCGGGAGCGGCTGGTCAGGCCGTCCCCCACCCCTGGCCACACACGTGAGGCCACATCATCCTCACAAAGTACACAGGGAATCCGAAGGTCGGATCACAGCGGTGACACACCTCTGTAACCCCGTCGACGGACAGGGGCGCGAGCGGGGACGGCCCCGGGTGCGGCAGAGAGCGCGGGCGGGCCCTAGAAGGGCTCGAAACCGTCGAACTCCTGCTGGACCTCGTCCCGTTCGGCGTCCCGGTCGCGGCGGCGCTGCGCGGCGGGGCGGGGTGCCTCGAAACGGTGGTCCTCGCCGCGGCGGCCGAGCATCTCGGCGCCGGCCGACATCGACGGCTCCCAGTCGAAGACGACCGCGTTGTCCTCGGGGCCGATGGCGACGCCGTCGCCGGCGCGGGCGCCCGCCTTCATCAGCTTCTCCTCGACACCGAGGCGGTTGAGCCGGTCGGCGAGGTAGCCGACGGCCTCGTCGTTGTTGAAGTCCGTCTGGCGCACCCAGCGTTCGGGCTTCTCGCCACGCACCCGGAACAGGCCGTCCTCCTCGCGGGTGACGGTGAAGCCGGCGTCGTCCACGGCCTTGGGCCGGATGACGATGCGCGTGGCCTCCTCCTTGGGCCGGGCGGCCCGCGCCCTGGCGACCAGCTCGGCCAGCGCGAAGGACAGCTCCTTGAGGCCGATGTGGGCCACGGCGGAGACCTCGAACACGCGGTAGCCGCGCGCCTCCAGGTCCGGGCGGACCATCTCGGCGAGGTCCTTGCCGTCGGGCACGTCGATCTTGTTGAGGACGACGATCCGCGGCCGGTTGTCCAGGCCGCCGTACTCGCGCAGCTCGGCCTCGATGACGTCCAGGTCGGAGAGCGGGTCGCGCTCGGACTCCAGCGTCGCCGTGTCCAGCACGTGCACCAGCACGCTGCACCGCTCCACGTGCCGCAGGAACTCCAGGCCCAGCCCCTTGCCCTGGCTGGCGCCGGGGATGAGACCGGGGACGTCGGCGACGGTGTACACGGTCGAACCGGCCGTCACCACGCCCAGGTTGGGGACGAGCGTGGTGAAGGGGTAGTCGGCGATCTTCGGCTTGGCCGCGCTCAGCACCGAGATCAGCGAGGACTTGCCGGCGCTCGGGTAGCCGACCAGCGCCACGTCGGCGACGGTCTTCAGCTCCAGGTGGATGTCCTGGAGGTCGCCGGGCTCGCCGAGCAGCGCGAAACCGGGCGCCTTGCGCCGCGCGGAGGCCAGCGCCGCGTTGCCGAGGCCGCCCCGGCCGCCCTGCGCGGCGACGTAGGAGGTGCCGTGGCCGACCAGGTCGGCGAGCACGTTGCCCGCCCTGTCGAGGACGACGGTGCCGTCCGGCACGGGCAGGACCAGGTCCTGGCCGTCCTTGCCGGAGCGGTTGCCGCCCTCGCCGGGCTTGCCGTTGGTGGCCTTGCGGTGCGGGGAGTGGTGGTAGTCCAGCAGCGTGGTCACCGACTGGTCCACGGTGAGGATCACGTCGCCGCCCCGGCCGCCGTTGCCGCCGTCCGGGCCGCCGAGCGGCTTGAACTTCTCACGGTGGACGGAGGCACAGCCGTGGCCTCCGTTACCCGCGGCGACGTGCAGTTCGACGCGGTCCACGAAGGTGGTCATGGGATGTGCCTCCAGTTACTACTCACTACTACGAGTACTACGAGTTGCTGCGGGTTACCGGCAAGGGCGTCTCTAGGGCAACACGCGAAAGGCGGACCCGCTTCCCGTGGGGGAAGTGAGGCCCGCCTCGCGAAAGTGTCCGGTCAGGCGACCGGGACGATGTTCACGACCTTGCGGCCGCGGTGGGTGCCGAACTGCACCGCACCGGCCTGCAGGGCGAACAGCGTGTCGTCGCCGCCGCGGCCGACACCGGCGCCCGGGTGGAAGTGGGTGCCGCGCTGGCGGACCAGGATCTCACCCGCGTTGACGGCCTGACCGCCGAAGCGCTTCACGCCGAGCCGCTGGGCATTCGAGTCGCGACCGTTCCGGGTGGACGATGCGCCCTTCTTGTGTGCCATGTCTCCTCAGTCCCTTACTTCGCAGCCGCGGGGATCTCAGTGACCTTGATCGCCGTGTACTGCTGGCGGTGGCCCTGACGACGGCGGTAGCCGGTCTTGTTCTTGTAGCGCAGAATGTCGATCTTCTGGCCCTTGTGGTGGTCCACGACCTCGGCCTGGACCTTGATGCCGGCCAGCACCCACGGGTCGCTGGTCACAGCGTCGCCGTCGACGACGAGCAGGGTCGAGAGCTCGACCGTGTCGCCGACCTTGGCGGTGGAAATCTTGTCAACCTCAACGATGTCGCCGACAGCAACCTTGTGCTGGCGACCACCGCTGCGCACGATGGCGTACACGCGGATCTCACTCTCTCGCTCGGGAACGGCACCCCCGCAGTCCAGCCGCCCGGTGACACACGGACGGCCTCTCCCGGCCGCAGCCCGCGAGGGCACACCCGGAAGGAAAGAGGTTTACGGGGATGTGACGCGCCAGTCGACACGCCGACGGTCAAGATTACGGGGCCGCACGACGGGGGTCAAACCGGGCCCCCGGAGCCCGCGACCGGAACCGCCGGCGGTCAGCCGGAGACCGCCGCGACGTACTCGGCGTACGCCTCCCCCGCCCGCGCGGGCGACAGGTCGAGGTGCTCCAGGATCGTGTACCGGCCGGGCCGGGTCCGCGGCGCGAACCCCACGGCCCGCACGAACTCCTCGTCACCGAACCCGATCTCCCCCGCCACCACGGGCAGCCCGTGCCGGCGCAGCGTGTCCGCCATCAGCAGGGAACCCTCCCGGTCGCCGCGCAGGTACGTCGCGAAGGCGGCGCCGATGCCGACCTGCTCGCCGTGGCTGGCCGCGCGCCCGGGGTACAGCAGGTCCAGGGCGTGGCTGATCTCGTGGCAGGCACCGGACGAGGGACGGGTGTGCCCGGCGATGGTCATGGCGATGCCGGACAGCACCAGACCCTCGGTCAGCACGGTCAGGAACCCGTCGTCGCCGCAGCCCCCGGGATGGCGCAGCACGGCCTGGCCGGCCTGCCGGGCGAGGGCGGCGGCGAGGCCGTCGACCTTCTCGCCGTTGACCCGGTGGGCCAGCTCCCAGTCGGCGACCGCGGAGATGTTGGACACGGCGTCGCCGATCCCCGAGCGCACGAAACGGATCGGCGCCTCGCGGATCACCGCCAGGTCCACGACGAGCGCGATGGGCGTGGGCACGCCGTACGAGCCGCGCCCCGCGTCGTTGTCGAGGATCGAGACCGGCGAGCAGATGCCGTCGTGGGACAGGTTGGTGGCCACCGCGACCATGGGCAGGCCCACCCGCGCCGCGGCGAACTTGGCGCAGTCGATGACCTTGCCGCCGCCGAGGCCGACGACCGCGTCGTAGCGCCCCGCCTTCATGCCGTCGGCCAGCCGCACCGCGTCGTCGATCGTGCCCCCGCCGACCTCGAACCAGTCGGCGCCGGGCAGGGACGGCTCCAGCCGCCTGCGCAGCCGCGCCCCCGAGCCGTCGCTGACCGCCACGGCCAGCATGCCGGACTGCGAGATCCGCTGGTCCGCCAGGACGCTCGCCAGGTCGTCCAGGGCGCCGTGCCGGACGTCCACGACGAGCGGCGAGGGGATGAGCCTCGTCAGTACCGGCACGTGATCTTCTCTCCTCGCGGGCGGGGCCTGTCGGTGATGATGCGCCGGAGAAGGCCGGGGGAAACGTGTGCGGCCCCGCCCGAACGGAAACCGAACGGACGGGGCCGCACATCGTGCCGCGGGTGCCGGATCAGCCCTCGTCGGTGGCGGCCGTGACCGAGGACGGTGCCTGCTGGGCGGCCGCCGCGGTCTTCTTCGACGCCGTCTTCTTGGCCGTGGCCTTCTTGGCGGTCGTCGTCTTGGCCGCCTTCTTGGCGGTGGCCTTCTTGGCGGTCGTCGTCTTCTTGGCCGCCGTCTTCTTGGTGGCGGCCTTCTTCGCCGTCGCCTTCTTGGCCGTCTTGCGCGCCGCCGCCTTCTTGGCCGGGGCCGCCTCCTCGCCCTCGGGCCCGGCCTGCGGCGCCTCCTCCGCCGCCGCGGCCGACGGGACGACCACGACGGCCGCCTCCTCGGACGCGGTGGAGGTGGTGGGCTTGCGCACCGCACGGCGCCGCGGACGGGCCGGGGCCGCGCTCTCGGCCGCCTCCGCCGGGGCCGGGGCCTCCGGCGCCCGCTCGGGCTGCGCGGGCTGCTCGGACACCGCGGACGCGGTCTCCGGGACCGTGAGTACGGCGGCCTCGGCACCCTCGGGGGAACCGGCCGGCGCGGACACCTTCCGGGTGGCCCGGCGGCGCGTACGGCCCTTGGGCGCGGCCTCGTCCGACGCGGGCTCCGGGGCCCGCTCCGGGGCGGGGGCGCCGGAGACGGCGTCCTCGACGGCGGCCGGCTCGGCCAGCACCTCGGCGGCGGGCTCACGCCGCACGGGACGCTCGACCTCCTCCCGCACGGTGACGTCCTGCGCCGTCGGCGCCCCCGCGGACACGGCCCCGGCCTCCTCGGACCCCGCCGTCTCCGCCCGGTCCTCCCCGGGCTTCGCCGTCCCGGCCTTCGCGGCCCCGGGCGCACCCGCCGGTGCGGACGCCCGACGGCTCGCGCGACGCCGGCCGCGACCGCGCGTGGCGGCCGCCTCGGCCTCCGCGGCACTGCTGTACAGCTCCTCGTCCGCGCTGAAGTCGGGCGCCGGGAGGGCGACCGGCTCGGCCACCTCGGCGGCCACCTCGGCCTCGGACTCGGTCTCCGCCTCCTGCTCCGCCGTGGGGCCGGTCTCGACCCCGGCGACCGCCTCGTGCTCGTGCGGCTGCTCGGCCCCGGCCCGCGCCCGCTTGCGGCGCTTGCCACCGCCACCACCGGCCGACGACGGCTGGTCGAGGTGGACGATGACGCCGCGGCCGTTGCAGTGGACGCAGGTCTCCGAGAACGACTCCAGCAGGCCCTGACCGACCCGCTTGCGGGTCATCTGCACCAGCCCCAGCGAGGTCACCTCGGCCACCTGGTGCTTGGTCCGGTCCCGGCCCAGGCACTCCAGCAGGCGCCGCAGCACCAGGTCCCGGTTGGACTCCAGCACCATGTCGATGAAGTCGATGACGATGATGCCGCCGAGGTCGCGCAGCCTGAGCTGGCGCACGATCTCCTCGGCCGCCTCCAGGTTGTTCCTGGTGACCGTCTCCTCGAGGTTGCCGCCCTGACCGGTGAACTTGCCGGTGTTGACGTCGACGACGACCATCGCCTCGGTCCGGTCGATCACCAGCGAACCGCCGCTGGGCAGCCAGACCTTGCGGTCCAGCGCCTTGGCGAGCTGCTCGTCGATCCGGTACGTCGCGAAGACGTCGACCTCGCTGGTCCACCTGGACAGCCGCTCGGCGAGGTCCGGCGCCACGTGGGAGACGTAGCCGTGGATGGTCTGCCAGGCGTCGTCGCCGCTGACGACGACCTTGGAGAAGTCCTCGTTGAAGATGTCGCGCACGACCCGGACGGTCATGTCCGGCTCGCCGTACAGCAGCGTGGGCGCGCTGGAGCTGCCGCCCTTGGCCTTCTTCTGGATGTCCTCCCACTGCGCCTGGAGCCGCTCGACGTCGCGGCGCAGCTCGTCCTCGCTGGCGCCCTCGGCGGCGGTGCGCACGATGACGCCCGCGTCCTCGGGGACGATCTTCTTCAGGATCGTCTTGAGGCGGGAGCGCTCGGTGTCGGGCAGCTTGCGGCTGATGCCGGTCATCGAGCCCTCGGGCACGTAGACCAGGTAGCGGCCGGGCAGCGAGACCTGGCTGGTCAGGCGGGCGCCCTTGTGGCCGATCGGGTCCTTGGTGACCTGCACGAGGACCGACTGGCCGGACTTGAGGGCGGACTCGATGCGGCGCGGTCCGCCCGCCATGCCCAGCGCCTCGAAGTTGACCTCACCGGCGTACAGGACGGCGTTGCGGCCCTTGCCGATGTCGATGAAGGCGGCCTCCATCGACGGCAGCACGTTCTGCACCTTGCCGAGGTAGACGTTGCCGACGTACGAGGTGGCCTGCTCCTTGTTGACGTAGTGCTCGACGAGCACCCCGTCCTCCAGGACGCCGATCTGGGTGCGCTCGCCGTGCTGGCGGACGACCATGACGCGCTCGACGGCCTCGCGGCGGGCCAGGAACTCGGCCTCGGTGATGATCGGCACGCGCCGGCGGCCCTGCTCGCGGCCCTCGCGGCGGCGCTGCTTCTTGGCCTCCAGACGGGTCGAGCCCTTGATGGACTGCACCTCGTCGGACGGCTCGCTCTTCTCCCGCGCGGGCCGCGGCTCGCGGACCTTGACGACGGTGCGCTCGGGGTCGTCGGCGGAGGTCTCGCCCTCGCCGGAGGCGTCCCCGGCGCGGCGCCGGCGGCGACGGCGGCGACGGCTGCTGCTGGAGCCGCCGCTCTCGCCGGCGGCCTCCTCGCCGCCCTCCTCGGCGGCGTCCTCCCGCGCCTGCTCGACGGTGTCCTCGGCGTCCTGAGCGGCCTGCTCGGCGGCGGTGTGCTCGCTCTCGCCGTCCGCCAGGTCGCCGTCGGCGGCGTCACCCCGGCGGCGGCGACGGCCGCCCCGGCGACGGCGACGGCGCGAACCGGACTCCTCGTAGCCCTCGTCGTCGTGGTCGTCGCCCGGCTCGTCGGACTCGGCGTCGGCGTCCACGTCGCCCTCGGCCTCGGGCTCCTCCTGGGCGACGGCGGCGACGGCGGCGGTGGCGCGCTCCTCGGTGGCCTCCTCGGCGGCGCCCCGGCGCTTGCGGCGACGGCGCGAACCGGCGGTCTGCTCCTCCGCGGGCTGGGCGCTCTCCTCGACCGGCTTCGCCGGTTCGGCACCGGCCGCCTCCGCGGCGGCCTCGGCCGCGGCCCGCTCGGGCGTCTGGAACTGGGGCTCGGCGAACACGGGCGCCTGGAACACGGCGACCGCGGGACGCGAGGGGCGCTTGGGCGCGTCGGCCTCGTCGGAGGCGGCGGCCTGAGCCGGGGCGGCGAAACCGGAGGCGGCCTTACGGGTCGACCGGCGGCGCGCACGGCGCGGGGCGGCGTCCTCACCGGACTCGGCGCTCTCGGCCCGCGCGGCGGGAGCGGCGGCCTCGGCGGCCTTCACGGGCTCGGGCTCGGGGGCGGGGGCGGGGGCCACCGCGGGCTCGGGCTCGCCCGCCTCGGCGGCGGTCGCGGCGGGTGCGTCGACCGGGGCGGAGACGCTGCGCGTGGCACGACGCCGGGTCCGGCCCTTGGGCGCGGCCTCCTCGGCCTCGGCCGGGGCCTCCTTCGCGGCGGGCGCGGACGCCTCGGCCGGCTCGACGGCGGCCGGCTCGGCGGCCGAGGTCACGCTGCGCGTGGCACGACGCCGGGTGCGCCCCTTGGGCGCGGCGCTCTCGGCGGTGACGGTCTCCGGGGCCTCGGCGGCCGGCGCGGCCTCCGCGGCAGGCGTCGGCGTCTCGTTGGCGGGCGCCGCGGCCACGACGGTCTCGGCCGCCTCCGCGGACGCCGGAGCCCCGGCGGGCGCGGAGGCACGGCGTACCGCACGGCGGCGCGGGCGGGCGGGGGCCGCGGGCTCCGGGGCCGGCTCGTCAGCCTCGGCGGGCTCGGCGGGCACCGCCTCCGCCGGGGTCACGGTCTCCGCCGGTACCTCGGAGGCACCGGCGGGCGGCCCCGCCGGACGGGACGCGGCCCTGCGCCGTCGGCGCGGCGGCAGGGTGTCGCTGGGGGTGTTCGACTCGGTGTCCGTCGAGCTGGTCGCGGACCCGGTGGGTTCGGTCGGTTCGAGCATGCGGGGGTTTCTCCCGTCAGGCTCCCGGGCGCCGCGCCTGGTCCGGCATCGGCTGTGCCGACCGCCGTTGACGTCCGCGGCTCGCGCGGTGCGCGGTCGCCGCCGTCCGGGGCGCGGGCGCCGCTCGGAAGCTCTCCGTGTCTTGTCTCGCCGGTTCCGTACCCCTTGTCGTGCACGGCCTGGCGAAAGTCTTGTGGTCGGTGCGCTGCCCGACCCAGGTGGCTCCCGAGTTCGAGGGCGGCGCTACGACGTCCGTCCCTACGCGGAACCTTCCTTACGCCGGCACCTTCGCGGCGGCGGAAGCGGCGGCCGGTTGCGGCTCGGGCGCTTTCGCCTCGCGGTCGGGCGCGAGCGGGTCGGTCACCGCACCGGTCTCTTCATCGAACAGCCCCTGCGCCAGCCTGGTCACCGCTGCGGGGACCGGCGGCGCCAGGTCGGCCACGGCGCGAAGACCGGACAGGACGTCGTCGGGTCGTACGGCAGGCGTCACGTGCCGAACAACCAGCCGCAGTATCGCACAGGGCCGGTCGGTCGGCCTATCAGCCGGTGAACCGTGCGTGGTGGCGCTCTCCAGGTGCGCGACGGCGGAACGGGTGTCGAAGGTGCGCACACCGCTCTTGGTCCGGCGCTGCACCTCCACCGCCGGAGCCGCGTTGAAGGCCGCGACGGCGGCCTCGACCTCGGCGGGCTCCACACCCTCCAGCCGCAGCTCCCACACGGAGGCCGTCAGCCGGTCGGCGAGCCCGGAGGTCCGGGCCTCGACCGCGTCGACGACGTCGAGCCCGGCGGGCAGCGACTCGTCGAGGAGCAGCCTGAGCCGCTCCGGGTCGCGCGCCTCGGTGAGCGCGATCTCCAGGTACTCCGCCTCACTGCCCGTGCCGGTGGGTGCGGCATTGGCGTACGACACCTTCGGGTGCGGCGTGAACCCCGCCGAGTACGCCATGGGCACCTCGGCGCGGCGCAGCGCACGCTCGAAGGCGCGCTGGAAGTCACGGTGGCTGGTGAACCGGAGGCGGCCGCGCTTGGTGTAGCGCAGTCGGATGCGCTGCACCGCGGGAACGGGCGGCGGGCCTACGGGCTGTCGCTTGCCCAGTGTCGTTCAGTCCTTCGTGAGAGCGGTCGTACTTCTACCAAGGGTACGTGCCTCGGCGGCGGATGGTTCCCGCCTACTTGACCACGGTCAGCGGCAACAGCTTCCTGCCGGTCGGACCGACCTGGATCTCGGTGTCCATCGCGGGGCATATGGAAAAACGCTTAAAACTGCCCGCGAACTGCGCCACGCTGTCTGACATGAGGAAACGAGGACAGCGCCGACTCGCGGCAGACCGAGCGGCCTACAGCGTGGAAACCGAGTGGACCGAGGCCGACCTTGCCCTGTTGGAGGAGCTCAAACGGGCTGAGGCCCTACTCCCCCAGGACGCACCCCGGGCACTCTTATCCATCCGCCTGTCCGTACTGACGGACGACACGACGTCGCCTGTACGGCAGGAGCTCGATCTCCGCATCCTGGCCAGGGAGCGAGGGAGCCGAGTCGTCGGCGTCGCTTCCGACCTGAACGTATCGGCGACGAAGGTCCCGCCGTGGAAGCGGAAAGAGCTCGGGGAGTGGCTGAACAACCGCTCCCCCGAGTTCGACGAGCTCCTGTTCTGGAAGCTCGACCGCTTCGTACGGCGTCTCTCCGACCTCTCGATGATGATCGAGTGGAGCCTGAAGCGCGGGAAGAACCTGGTCTCGAAGAACGACAGCCTTGACCTCACGACGACCGCCGGAAAGATCATGGTCACCATCATCGGTGGCATCGCCGAGATCGAGGCGGCCAACACCTCGACCCGCGTCGCGAGCCTGTGGGACTACGCGAAGTCGCAGGAAGACTGGATCATCGGCAAGCCGGCGTACGGCTACGTCACGGACGAGGACGACACGGGAAAGGTCGTTCTCGTCATCGATCCCGAGGCGGCCAAGGCCCTGCACTGGGCCCGACGCATGGCGCTCCGAGGACGCTCCGCCGGTTTCATGGTGCGCTGCCTGAAGCGGTCCGGTCTGATGACCCAAGGGCTCACCGTGGCAACGCTTCACCGCCGCCTGCGCAACCCTGCGCTCCTCGGCTACCGGGTAGAAGAGGACAAGAACGGCGGCCAGCGACGATCGAAGCCGCTCCTCGGCAAGGACGGCAGGCCGATCAAGGTCGCCCCTCCCCTCTTTACTGAGGAGGAGTTCGAGACCCTCGGCGCCGCCCTCGACAAGCGCAAGAAGAACCAGCCGCCGCGCCGTGTCGGCGGTGTGACCCAGTTCCTCGGCGTCCTGCTGTGCGCCGACTGCAAGACGAACATGACCGTGCAGATCACGAACAACACGCACGGGACGTACCAGTACCTGCGGTGCCGCAACTGCAAGAGCGGCGGGCTGGGAGCGCCCAACCCCGAGCGGGTCTACGAGCGCCTGGTGCAGGACGTACTCAAGGTCCTCGGAGACTTCCCCGTGCAGGTCCGCCAGTACGCAGAGGGCGCCGAGGCCCGCAAGGAGATCAAGCGCCTTCAAGAGACCATCGCGCTGTACATGAAGGATCTCGAACCCGGGGGCCGGTACACAAAGACGCGGTTCACGAAGGAGCAGGCGGAGGCGACGTTGGACAAGCTCATCAGTGAGCTCGAAGCGATCGACCCCGAGACCGCGAAGGATCGGTGGGTCAACGTCCACGGCGGCAAGACTTTCCGTGAGCACTGGCAGGAAGGCGGCATGGAGGCCATGTCCGCGGACCTGTACCGGGTAGGGATCCGCTGCGAAGTGACCCGCACGAAGGTGCCGAAGGTCCGAGCACCGAAGGTGCACCTCCGCCTACTGATCCCGAAGGACGTACGCGAGCGACTCGTGATCCGAGAGGACGACTTCGCGCAAGCCTTCTGATCCAGCCCGCGCACGAACGAAGCCGCCTTCCCGTCATCTGAGGGAGGCGGCTTCGTCGGTTACTCGAACCATGCAGCAGGGTCAAACGGTTCTTCCGCACCGTCCTCGCCCACGATCACGATCTCGCTGTCGATCAGAGGCATCGCTTCGCTGTTCGCAGGCTCAGGCTTGGGCAGAGGAGTTACCGACCCCACCCCCCTGCTGGCTGGCTTCTGCACTGAGCCGCCGACACTCCGCGAGGTCTTCAGCGACTCCTGCAGCGATGAGGGCGGCGCCCGGTGTGTGTCCGGAGCCGACATAGCGCCAGTGCGCATCCGTGATCGCGTCGGGGATGTCTGTGTGGCCGAGGTGGTGGGCGCGTTCGGCGCGTAGTGCGGCGTAGGTGGTGGAGTAGGCGCGGGACTTGGTGAGGATGTGGCCCCGGTAGCCGAGGGTGTGGGTCCAGGTACGTAGGCGCAGCGGTGCGTATTCGGGGACGCCGCCGAGTCGCCAACAGGTGTGCATGAGGGCGCGGACGTGTCGGCTGACGGGTGCCGTGTCGATGTCGTCCCTGGTGGTGACCTTATGGTCGGTGCCGGCGCCGGTCTCGTCGGTGCCCTTGGTGACGTACTTCGCGACGTAGGCGGCCACGGCGTCGTCGTCAGGGCCGTCACCATCGGCGTTCAGGGCACGGACGTCGGTCTGTATGCCCCAGCTCAGTTCCAGTTCGCCGACGGCTGGGCTGTAGGGGGTGTGGACGGTGACCCGCTGGGCGGATGCGTGCACGGCGCGGGTGAGCCGGTCCGGGGTGCCCCAGGGCGGGGGTTCGTCGGTGGGTCCGTCCGGGCCGTCGAGGCGGATGACGGCGTGCACGTGGACGGCCGCCCTCTTCTGGTACTCGGCGATACGAGCGAAAGACAACCGGGCGTGCAGGGCGAAGCGCGACTGCACGATGCCGACCGAGGAGGCGAGGCGGCGGCGGACGTCGATGACGAACCGGTCCCACAGCTTGGCAGCGTGCGCGTGCCAGAGGACGTGGCTGGTGTGGTCGTAGCAGTCCGGGCAGACGGGTTGGCCGACGAGCGGGTCGGCCGGGGCGTGGAGGGTGTGGCAGCCGAGGGGACGGCCGTGCTCGCAGGCACCGCCGTTACGGCGGGGGCGGCACGTTGTGCCCACGCGGTGTACCGGTCCGAAGGAGGGGGCGGTGAGGGTGACGAAAAGGCGCGGACGTGTGCGCACAGTGGCGGGGACGTTCTTGCCGCCGGTCAGTCCCGCGCGGACCAGGTGGAAGGTGTCTCCCGCGTGAAGGCGGGAGCAGGCGGGACAGACGGTGGCGCGGCGGTTGCGGCAGCGGACGAGGAGGCGTTCGCCGGGTTCGTTGCGGGTGTCGTAGTGGTGGAGGATTTCGCCGGTCGCGTTGTCCAGGGTGGTGGTGTGGCCGGAGAGGTGGACGGGGTGGGCGCAGCCGCCGGTTGCGGTGATCTGTTGAAGCCAGCGGGGGAAGTCGGGGTCTTGTGCGATGCGGAGGGCGTCTCGGTCTGCTTCGGGGAGGTGACGCAGGCGCGCCGCGTGGTCGAGGGCGGCGCGCCGGTCAGCCGGGGTGGTGGGGTGCGGGGTGATGGTGGTGACCTTCCGGGGTGGGCCGCAGCAGCGGCCGGGATGGTGGGTGGTGGCGCGTCGTCGTTCATGGGAATTACTCCTGGTCGGGTAGGTCGCGGGTGGTGGGTTAGCGGATGGTTCCGGTGCCCCGGCAGACGCGGCAGCGGCGGAGCCGTCCGGTCCAGGTCTTGCGGGCTCCGTCGCCCTTGCAGTGGGGGCACCTCACGCGGCGCATGGTCATGCGATGGGGTCCTTGTCTCTCAGGTGTGGGAGAAGCCGCTGATGACCCAGGTGACGAGGCCATGGATGGTGAACAGGACGGGGGTCTGTCCGAGGTAGAGGCCGAAGAGGCCGACGCAGACCGCTTCCCAGCCGCGTACGTCGCGGGAGCGGACGAGGAGGACGGTGATGATCCCGAAGACCACCGCGAAGCCGAATGCCGTACCTTCGCTGATCACTTGCCGTCTCCTTCCAGCGCCGCCAGGGCGCGCTCTATGGCCGGGAGTTCGGGAGTCATGCCGGAGTGCTTCCGGGCCGTGGCCACGGCCTCATCGGTCGGGGTGAGGTGGGAGCGGGCACGCGCCCAGCCGCCGTCAGGTCCAGTGCAGACAGCCACGCCGCGTTCCTGGGCCGTGATGGCTTGAGCGACGGTTACGGCGTCCTTATTGAGGTCGCCGAGGGTCATTTCTGCGGTGCCGGGGTCGTTGACGCGGTGGCAGATCCGGCCGCCGAGCTGGGCGCGCAGGGCGGTGACGCCGGGGCCGAGGTCGGAGCCGACGCGTTGGCCGGCCACGACCAGGTGCAGGCCGAGCGCGGCGCCGAGCTGCGCCAGCCGCAGCAGGAGCGTGGAGCACTGCTCTGCTTCCGCCTTGCTCTGGCGAGTGCCGTCGGACAGGTACAGTTCCGCGATCTCGTCGACCAGGACCACGACCGGCACCGGGCGCAGCTTGTCCGGCAACTCCCAGATCGAGCGCACCCCAGCCGTACGGCAAGCGCTCATCCGGTCCTGCATGTCGACCACGAGGGCCGTGAGCACGGCGACGGCTTCGCGCCTGCACGTGGCGAGGGCGCTGAGCCGGTCGGTGAAGAGGCCGAGTTCCATGCCGCCCTTGCAGTCGATGCCGACCAGGGCGACGGGTTGGGGCGCGAGTTGGGTGATGAGCCGGGCCAGCAGGGTGGACTTGCCCGAGCGGGTGGCCCCGGCGATGAGCCAGTGCGGGACCAGGCGCAGGTTCATCACCCACGCCCCGCCAGTCTCCAGCGCGCCGATGAGGGCGGAGAGCAGTTCGGCCGGTGCGCTGGCTAAGCCGGGCCGCTCCAGCGGGTCTGTGGCGGTGGCGGTCAGCAGCACGAGGCCGCGTTCCGGCGAGGCCACCCGCACCGCATGGACCTTCCACGCGTGGACCAGAGCGTCAGCCGCCTGCATGTACGTGGCCGGGGTCTGGCCCGCGTGCAGCCGCACCACCACGCTCAGCCCCATGCGGGTGGCGCGCGGGAAGGAGATCCGCGGAGCGACCGGCCGCACCGGGTCGCCCTTGACCAGCAGATGCCCGACCAGCGTCCGCGCGGGGAGTCGGGACACGGCGAGGTCGTTGAGCAGGGCGACCCGGCGCCAGGTGAACACCACTCGCCAGGCTGCCGTCGGGTATCCGGTGAGGTACCAGTGCCAGGCCGGACGGTGCCGCCGTACCAGGTCACCGACGACCAGCAGCCACGCCAGCACGGCGAGGGCGAAGGCGAGAAGGAGGGGTCCCATCAGGCGTCACCGCCCTTGCCGTGCGCCGTCGCCGTACCGGAGATGGGGGTGATGGCATCGGCGCGGAAGCTGATGCCGTGCCGGTCGCCCATCGCCCAGGCGAACGCGGTCAGGCCGGTGACCTTGACGATCTGGCCCTCTTGGATGCCCTTCGGTTCACCACTCACGGCGATCTCGATGACGGAGATCCGCCGCCGGTCCTGCCGCACGGTCACGGCGACGGTGTAGACCGGGTTGCCGTCCCGGTCCTTCTTCACCTCCTGCGTCTCGGGGTTGCTGAGCTTCGCTTCCGGCGCGATGGCACAGCGCAGTACGCCGAGCCGCGTCGTGTCCACGGGAATGGACTGCATGTTCTGTGGCCTCCCTGGCCGTCGAGGACGCCCAACACATTCGGACGTCACTTGTCCTTACGAGTTATGACTATGGAGTTCTGTACGACGAGAGTGCAAGTACTTATGCTGACGAGTGATGTCGCGCGTGCGACGTGCCTACGACACCAGACCGGAGATGTTGAGATGACGGAGATCCAGCGCCCGGGAGCCCTCTACCAACAGGTGGCCGCCGCGATCCGGGAAGCGATCCTGTCGGGCGAGTTCGCCCCCGAGTCCCTGCTGCCGTCCGAAGCCCAGCTCATGGCCCGCTACCAGGTCTCCCGCCCCACCGTCCGCAACGCCATCGCAGCACTGCGCGCGGAAGGCCTGATCGACGTCCGGCACGGCAAGGGCAGCTTCGTACGCTCCGACGGACACCCCACACTCGCCCTTGACCGCCGCATCCAGCACGCCCCCGGTGGAAGGTTCGTGGTGCCCGGAGGCGACGTCTGGGACGAGGCCGAGGAACCGAGCGTGCACCGCACCCGCACGACGAAGGCGACCGGGCAGCTCCTCGGTCTGGGCGAGGAAGAGGAGCTGTTCGGCTGTGACCGTCTCCTGTCCGACGCCGCCACGGGCACCCGGGCGATGCACCGGACGCTGATCCCCTTCGAGATCGCCGAGAGTGTGCCGGCACTCGCCGAGGAGCCTGGCCAGCAGCCGACAGCCGTCTACGCCGTCTTGGCCAAGGCCGGGCACAAGCTGTGGTGGTCGGAGACCGTGCGCGCCCGCATGCCGGTGCCGGACGAGCGCGCCACGCTCCAGCTCCCGGACGCGACCCCGATCCTGCACCTGTCCCGCATCACGCACGGCACCGACGACCGCCCGCTGATCCTCGAAGAACTCCGCATCGGAGCCGACCGCGCCGAAACCGCCTACCGAATCACCGCCGACAAACAGCCCACCCGACGCCGCCAGACCTGACCAGCAACGACGATCGGTCGAAACCACCTTCACTTCCTCAAGGGCGCGCCTGCGGCGCGCCGGGGCGCCCGGCCGCCCCGGCCGGGCGTGCGGCGTGACCGCCGGTCCCGTCCGGTCGCCCGACGCCCCACACCGCAGCCCGCCCGAGGAGTCGAGGCGACACCCGCCCGCCGAGGGCCGGGGCGTGGTGGGCTGGGGGTCGCCGGGCTCCGAGACTTTAGGCAGCCACCATGGGGCGAGCCTCGAAGAACAGGGGGCCCATCGGGCACAAACGCGGGCAGGACCAGTGCCTGCCCGATTCGCCGGGCGAGCGTAAGGCCCCCTGTTCACTCGCCCCATGGCAGCTCCCGCCCAAAGTCTCTCCACCCGACGACGTGCCCACCCACACCGCTCACCCGCCACGGCGCCCATCACCGCGCACCGCCGTCACGGTCAGCCAGCGCCTCCAGGAGCACGGCGAGCCGGTCCGCCGTCTCCGGCCAGCCCGCCAGGCGCACCACACCGCGCCCCGTCTCGTCCGCCGACGCCACGGCCCGCACCGCGGACAACTCGAAGCCCGCGCCCAAGAGCGCACTATTTAGCCGATCCGCAGACTCACGCGCCGACCGCCAGCCCCCGACGTAATCGACCCCACGCACCCACAGACCCGACCCCGCGTCCGCGATGTCATCGAGGCCGTCTCGAAGCCAATCCTCACCCGCGCCAGTCACTTGGCCACTCCCATCCGCTTAACCGACGGGTCGTCAACTCTTCGTGGCCCGGGGCGTGTAGACAGCACAGCGACCCCGGTACCATCGGGCACCGGGGAACGCTGTGTCCCCTCCCGGACCACCCCGGTTGCTGCCAGGCGCGGGGGTGGTCCGGTCTCGGTATGAGGTTGTGAAGCGCGGCCCCTTGGCCGGGTGGGGAACCCGGTAGACAGTTCGCAAGGGACCGCGCCCCGTGGGCCGGAGAGGTCAGACTCCGGCCGGTGTCCGGGCCGTCGCTCCGCTCCTGATCGCGAAGGAGTGTTCCGGAGGCGACGGCCCGGAGATCAACGAGGTGAGCCGGCCTCTGCTCCTTGGGCCATGTCCATGCGGCACCACACTGTCTTGCCGCCGCCTTCTCCCGGCGTCCACCAGACAGCGGACGCCAGCCGCTGAACGATCAGCAGCCCTCGACCGTTGTCGGGCAGCACTGCCTCTGACAGCTCACCCATCAGCCCAGGCGAGAAGACATCTCCCACAGGGAGAAGCGGCGGCGTCGAGTCCTCATCCGTGACCCCGATGAAGAGCCACTTCGGCCACAGCTTGAAGCTCACGTCCATACGACGGGACCCGCCAGGCTGAGCCAGAGCAGGTTCCGGCACCACGTGATTCACCACGTTGCCGACCAGCTCCGAGACGATCAACCGAGCGTCGTCCACCATGGCATCCGCACCTGCGCCCCGCAGGAACACGGCCGTCATGTCTCGCGCCACGCGAGCCGAGTCGGCTGCCTCCGCAAAGAGGGTCACCGTCAAGAAGTGCCCTGCGGAGAGATCAGGCTTCGCGAACCAATGGGCGAACGCCTCGATCTCCGCACCCACGTGCTCGCGCTGCCGCGTTTTCCTCGCGTCCATGACGTCCCCTTGTCAGCTTCGACGGCCCCTTCCCGGACCACCTGCTACGCGGAAGCCAGTACACGGCGAACGGCGTCTGACCGGGAGTGTCCACCGGGGGGTTCAGATGAACACCGGCAAAGCCCGCGGGGGTTCACCAATGAACCCCCAACCCCTCACGTTGTGACACGATGAACACTCGCCGTCATTTCTCGGGTTGGCAGGGGAGCATGAGCCGAGAGCCGAACGCGCAACTGATCGCCGTCATGAACGAAGCGCAGGTCTCGAACAAAGGGCTTGCGAAACGAATGAAGGACGCCGCAACACAACGCGGCGTGCCCCTGGGAACCACTCACGTCGCCGTCCAGCGTTGGCGCGACGGCGCAGGCATCCAGCCTCAGACGGCAGCGATCATGGCCGATGTCCTCAGTGCCAAGCTGAACCGTCGCGTCACGCCCGGCGATCTCGGATTCTTCGATCACGCGAAGCAACCCACCCCGGACTCTGTCGGTTACCCGAGCACTGTCCCCGACGCGCTGTCCGTGCTTGACGGCCTGGCCCAGGAACGCGCTGAAGACACACCGGACGATGGAGGTCTGATCGTCGCCGACGCGGACCTGAGTTCCACCGTTCTGTCGTGGATGATCAGTCGGCCCGACGGCATCGAGGCCGACAGGCCGGCACACCAGCGAATCGGCATGCGCGACGTCCGGGCAATCCGAGACGCAGCGGACATGTTCATGCAGCTCGACTTCAAGTACGGAGGCGGCCACGGCCACCGCGCCTTACGCCACTATTCCCGGCACGAAGTCCTTCCCCTGCTCAGCGCGAGCTACAGCCAGAAGGTTGGCACCGCGCTCTACGGCGCAGCCGCCGAGGTGTCCCAGCTCCTCGCCTGGACCGCGTACGACACCGGCAACCACCGGCTCGCCCACCGCTACCTGACTTCCACATTGCGCCTGTCCCAGGTCATCGACGACCGCATGTTCGGCGCCCGCATCCTCGGCAACCTCAGCCACCAGGCCAACTACCTCGGCCACCACACCCAGGCCATCCAACTGGCCCGAGCCGCCGTCGAGGGAGCCAAGGGCAGAGCCACCCCACGTGCCATGGCGAACTACGCCGCGATGGAAGCGCGGGCCCTGTCGAACGCAGGCGACCGATTCGCCGCCGGACGCGCCATGAACGAAGCGGAACGCCACTTCGAGCGCGCAGACACCGGAGAAGACCCGGCATGGCTGGGCTACTTCGACTCAGCGGAACTCATGGGCGAACTCTGCCACTGCTTCCGCGACCTCAAGATGGGACGCGAGGCCGTCGAGCAGGCACAGCGAGCCGTGGACAGCACCGACCCGAAGTACGCCCGCACGCTCGGGTTCTGCCGCATGGTGCTCGCCCAGAGCCAGCTACTCAACGGCGAACTCGAAGCCGCCGTCCAGACAGCCAGCCTGGCCGTGGACGACGGCGACAGCCTCCAGTCAAACCGCTTCCAGCGCTACGTCACCGACTTCCAGGCCGAGGTCAGCGGACACGGGGGCAACCCCGTGGTGGCCGCCTTCAACGACCAAGTAAGCGATGCACTGGCCCGCCTGGACGACGACGATTAGCCCCCTACCAGGGACGCCAGTCCCGCGGAGCAGCATCATCACGAAGTGCCGCAATGCGCCGGCGGTACTCCGCAGCCGTCCTCTCGTCCTCCCGGATGTTCTGCATGAGCCACGTCGTCATGCCGAACTCCTGAAGACCGCGCAGCGTCTCGTAACCAGGCCAGTCGTACAGGTCCCGCCCGTATGCGCTCACGAAGTCGGCGTACTGCTCGTCGCTCTGCCAACCAAGGCTGTGATGCTCAACGGCCGTGACCATCAGGTCCCACTCCGGGTGGTCGTAGCAGAATGCCTCAAAGTCGATCAGCACCACCTGCCCACGGGCGTCCACCATGAGGTTCTGCACGTGAGCGTCCCCGTGCACCGGCCCCTTCGCCGTCTCGAACCGAAGCTCCGCATACCGATCTTGCAGCTCATGCCACCGCCTCCGCAGGAACAACCGGTCATTCTCCGGAATCTGCGCACGGTCGATCCGCAGTTCCTGCTTGTCGAACGGTTGAAACCGAGGCAGCTCAAGACCAGCCGGGACCGTGAGCGTGTGGAGGTCACGCAACACCGCGCCCAGCTCTCCGTAAGCAGGTTTGCGATCCCCCTCGACGATCTGACGCCAGAAGGTCACCGGGTAACCGTCGATCAACAGAGGTTGTTCAAGATCCTCCACGACGCGCGCTGCGGAGAACCCCTCCCCTGCCAGCCACCGGGAGACAGCAACTTCCTTGCGCGCCGTGGAAAGCCACTCGCGCCCTCTTGCCACACGTGCAATCACCGGCACGGAGGCCAGCCGGAACAACGCGTTCTCTCCGAGCCGGATCAGCTCCGCCCCGCTGCCATCGAGCCCAGCAACCCGGCACGCGGCGAACATCGCTCGCGTAGCCGTCGCCGACGTAAACCCCGCATCCGATCGAGCAGCGTCAACCGCCATGCCCGTACCAGCTCCCCTAGTCGCGCGCGATCAACCAGCGCACGCCCGCAGGTGACCAACCCGACGCGCGCCAGACCAGATCTGACCGTACCCGCCCTGGTGCCAAAGAGGCGAGGGAGGTACTCAGCGACGACCCGACAAGTCCGGCTTCGAGCGAAACTTGACCCTTCCTATAGGGCAAGATCATCATCGATGAGAACACGACCGTTTGGCAACATTATTGCGTCCTCGATTGCCGTAACAGCAGCCGTAACGTCATCCGCAAAGACAACCACAGCGAGCGCATCCCTAGCGCGGGAAACGCACACATAAAGGAGACGACGCGTTCGCTCTAGGACAGACTCCTTACCAGAGGAAAGATTACGCTCGTCAGTATCAGATAGGGGCTTGATTCCAAATAGCTTTTCATAAGAATAGAGTCTATATTGCCCTTCCTCGTCATCTAGCACTACCACCACCTTAGAGAACTCGGATCCCTTGGTGCCATGCTGAGTAGAGTAAGGCGACTGCTTGAGAATGTACTTGAAGTACATTTCGACTTGACGCGCATCACATGCAGAAAAGGAATCCAGCACTGTTCTAGTATCTGATGTCAGCACTGTGTCTGAGTGCTCTCCGTTCGGTTCGAAGTAAACGGAAAGCCGCGGGTCAGGGTCGATGAGTCCCGATTCTGCAGACAACCGCAATGCAGTCCCCACCGAACCGGGTCCTCCCTGGGCCATAATCTCCCGAACCCGTTCTGCCACATCGCGGGCAAGGTTAAGACTCTTTCTCACATCAGCATCAGGGTCTTCTGGGCTAAAAACACGACTTTGCTCACGAAGAACAGCGATCACAGCAGGGGAGTCAACGCTCTCAGCGGCACAGATCGGGAGGATGACTTCTTCGAAGGGACGAAGAGGCCATGCAGCCCCCTCGTCAAAGGCCAACTTCAAGCTTTTCGAATCACCATCATGGAATGCTGTGTACAGCTCTTCGAACCCCATGCGCTTGGCCACCATCCTATGAACAATCATGAGAATCTTGGCGCCATCACCGTCATCAGTCGAGTCAGCCAGCCAACTACCTGCTTCGCTATGGCGTCCCAGCCAGGATCGGACTTGTTCTAGACGCTCGCTTCTACGATCATCCGCAGGAAGAACGAAGAAGAAGCATTCTCCTTCCACCTGTTCCTCAGTTCGCCGTCCAGACACCTGCCGGAGGCCATCAGCCTTAGACCGCACTTGGTTGATTACACTGAGCACGGCATTCGAGCTTCGGAAGTTCTCTCGCTTCTCAATCCTTACCCAGTCCTCCTCCATTGTGATCTCACCCACCCCGCGTTGGTAAATTTGTTGCATAGGATCACCAAAGAATCCCAGACACAGGGCACCTTTCTCTTGCCTGGCAACCAGCTTCAACGCATCAACGACACCAGGAAAGGTGTCCTGACTTTCATCAACGAAAATGTATGGGTACTTATTGGCTACAATTCGCCGAAGAAGTCGACTTTGCATAACCAGCTCCGGCGTCATAGTCACGATGTCTTCGTGACCTAGCACGCCTTTCGCGTAATCACTGCCGACGCCATATCGAAATCTCTCGATGCCAGCGACTTCCCGAAGTTGTCTACGCAGCCTATCGAGGTCGGCTGCATCCTTTTCAACGGTCTTCTTCTGAGTGCGCGAGGAATAGCTCGATTGCTTCTCCTTCAACCTTTCAATCGAAGCTTCTAGATGATGGCGAACCCACTGAGAGATGTCTCTCTGAAAGGGGAGGACCAAGGACCAGAGAAAACTGTGGATCGTGGATACTTCCACGAGAGCACTGTTCCCCACGTCTGCATGAATCTCCCGAGCAGCGACCTCCGTATATGTGATACAAGCGATCTGCTGAGTCCGGGCCCTAAGGCGGCTACCATGCCTCTTCGCTACGTGATCGAGCGCTTTGACTAGCGACGTTGTCTTGCCA
Organism: Streptomyces sp. NRRL F-5650; assembly: GCF_000721365.1. NCBI lineage: Bacteria > Bacillati > Actinomycetota > Actinomycetes > Kitasatosporales > Streptomycetaceae > Streptomyces > Streptomyces sp. NRRL F-5650. The sequence continues at coordinate 165,263 of NZ_JOGV01000009.1, forward strand.
GAGCCGGCGCCGGCGACCACCGCAAAGCATCTGAGCTGCTCCGCATCCAGAAGTTCCCGAAGACGAACGTCAGAACTCGTGTCTGGGGTTGCAAGTCGTGAGCTCATCGCACATTGTCCTTATCGGCCCTCGGAGCCACAGGAACCAGTGCAAGTTGCCTTGCTAGCCAATTCAACCCCTCAACGATGTATCGGGGTGGCTTCCATGCGGTGCTTTGGTCGGCAATTAGCCCAAGAGCGAACCTTGTCTTATCAAGATTCCTGACTCGCTTGTAGATCGCTGTGTGCAAGGCCGCGAGGCTCAATTCTTCCGACTTCGCAATATGCAGACCCACGGTCTTTCCGCTACTGGCCTGGCTCCAAAGCAGGTTCTCAAGGGCGAACGCCTCTTCGAGAGTCCGACCTGCTAGCTTGCCCAGTTCTGTTCCCCAATTAACTACCTGTCGTGTCTGATAAGCCACCCTGATGTTGCTTTTACTCCCATCAGGAAGCTGGACTGTTTTTTCATCTTCCGGAAGGTCCAAGAAATCACTTACGGAAGATACCTTTGGGAACCAACTTCTAAGAGTCTCATTTGACGTCACTGCTCCTGGTGCAGTCGTCATACAGGCCCGACTTCGCTCATTCTCCTTTAGCTGAAGGTCCGCGCCCTCAAGCGGCTCGACACTATCCAGGTCCGTAATGGCCAAAGTCGTGATGTCCAGGAATTCCAGCAACTCTTGGAATTTGTGCGCGAAGGCACCTCCCACTTCAAGGATGGTGAGATGGCAGGACTTCAGTTGAGGGAAGTGGCGTTCGATAATCAAAGGCAGCAACAAACGCTCGACATTCCCCTCTACGAGGACTGCGGCGTCGGCGAAAAAGAGATCACAGTGGGTGAGTTTCAGATACTGCTGCAAGAAGTCCCGGGTCGCCGCCTCCTCTCCGTTATAGAAGATAGAAAGGTTCTTGACCTCGCTGCGGTGCAGCGCGCCAGCACCTTTTTCTCGGCAGAAGTACCGAATCGGTTGGAAGCTACTTTCATACAGGATGTGTGACGAATGCGTGGTCACGACGATCTGCGTGTGGAATCCGGGCTTCGCTTCGGGTAGAAGTTCGAAAACTCGTCGGATAAAGACCTGCTGTAGCTGGGCGTGCAGATGCGCTTCCGGTTCCTCAATCATGATTAGATGTACTGGTGCACGTTGGCTCTCTGCATCTTCCCAGGCATGATGGAAGTCAAGGACCTCCACTGCCATATAGATGAGATTTTTGAAGCCTAGACCATTGTATTGATCCGGAAGGGATTGCGGTGCTTCGCCTGTCACATCGCCGTTTCCACTAGGAAGCATGTAGTGTACGCGTGCACTCGTACTCAGCATATTCTGAACGTTGAACGATGCTTTGATTACCAGTCCGGCGTTTACCCCTCCTGGATACCCTAGGTGCTCAACGCTTTTAATGATCGAATCGAACGCTTGCGCAAAGTGCTCATTTAGAGCGGATTCCGAATTTGCGATAGCACTAAGAGCGTCGAGATCTGTTTCGAATTTCTGCAGATTACGTTGGTAATACCGGCTGAGTCTTCTGGACAAGTCCTCAGCGCGACCATGCGACTCGGCATCAGTCAAATGCCGTTGGGCGTTAAGAAAGTCGACCTTGATGAGCGCACTGATTTTCGCACCAGCACCAGAACTGCTCGTGCCCAGGAAGAACGGATTATAGCCAATCTTCGGAATCAGATCAGCGTCGCACTGCCGCTCGTCGAGCACGTAGTACTTGATCTCATATTCGCTTGTCAGCCTCTTACTCAGATAGTCCATGAGGTCCGTCGGCCAAGGTTTGTATGCACCGTCCTCACCTCCCTGAGGGAGTTTTCTTTCGTTGCGGGCTCGCCTATAGCTCTCTACCAATGAAAAGGGGTCTCTGGGCTCGTACGCCATGCGGAGTCCCACAGGCTCTCCGTCCCAGTCGAGCCCTGGAAGCAAGTCGAGCACACGATGCACATTTGCGTCGTCTACTTCGAACCAGAGATCGAAGAAAATCTTAGGTAGATCTGATTCCGCGTTTCCAAAGTCAGGTTCGAAACGGCTGAACTGTTCCCAACAGTCCGCCGAAAAATCGTAGACTTGAAATCGGACCTTGGGGTCCAAGAAACGTTGGAATACGTGCGTCGCTGAGGTCTTTCCACTGTTGTTCGCACCCACGAAGATGGTGGTCTTGTCATCAAGGTCAACGCGAACGTTCTTAAGGCGACGAAAATTCTGGACCCGGAACGACCTAATGTGCATCGGAACCCCCCTAGCGAATAAACCGCTCACATGTTCGAGGCGAGCAGAGGGGGCGCGGCACGCCTCTGCTCTCCCGCCCCTCCCCAGGGCTGCACTACTCAGGCTAGCTGAGCAGGGGCTCATGTGGCTGATGATTCCGGAATACACCACTCCCTCGCGAACGCAGGTTAGCTCACGACGTGCGCAGGGCCGCCGGCCTGGCAGCGCGACCAGAGAAGGCATCGAGACCGAGCGCCACGGCTCTGGCAGCAGGCAGGGAAGCAACCAGCGCCCGCCTACAGGCCGGCGTGTAGGTCCCGCCGCAGGCTCAAATGACTCGTGTAGGAGTTGCTCTTCAGCAGCACCTCGTCCATGAGGCGAACGAGTGCTTTACTACCGATGCGATCAGCGAGCCTCACTTCGTGGACCACTAGAGTTGCGTTGGCGAGGTCGACAAGGTCAGCAGCTAGTGCTGCCGCCTCTGCATCTGAGGTAGGTCCTTCGGCGAATACAGTAATGTCGTCGTAGTTTGCTTTAACCCGGAGGCGATAAAGGTAATCGGCTACTGTCACGGCCCGTGTACCTCGCTCCACAGCATCGCGTTCACTGAGCGTTAGGTTCGCTGACTTGGGCTGCGAACGCGGCTTCTTGCCCAGTGAGGTCAGCTTTTCACAGTCCGTCTGCCAAGCCTTGCGCCGATCTGCAAACTTACGCTCCCTTGCCTTCTTAAGCCTGTCTTCTATCAAAGCGGCACGAGTGGTGCGTAGCGCTTTGGCGGCGATGTCCCACGCCTGGTCCCCTTGCCACGCGGTCCAAGGATGAAGTGTCGTGTCTACGACTCAATTTGGTCCGCTTAGGAACCCATCTTTACTCGCCCCCTTAACAGTTGGATGGGCGGCAGCGAGGCACCATGGCGCCAGTCTCGCGGCTCGATTGGTCCACAGATTCGCGAATTGGCGCTTAGTCTGCTCATGTTGCCTTGGGCGCTCATGTCCTTCGGTTACCAGCAGAGACTGAGCAGCGTTGTACAGGACGTAGTACGCCTGCACGGCGCTCCACCCATTGGCCAGTCGCACGATGTCGGAGTCTTCAGCCAAGGAGTGAGTGGCTTCGATCAAGGAGGCAGTGGTCCAAGCACGGCGGAGGCAACTCGTGACTTGACTCAGGTTGCCCTGTCGGCGTTTTCCCGATACTTCGTAGAAGTGATCCGCTGCCACAGAGTGGAGCTGTTTCGTCGCGGTCTCAATTCCCAACGTGCTTTCGCCTAGAGCCAGCTCGCGGAAGGCTCGCACGTACGACGCATGCGTGCGGAAGCTTCGGGTCTGCTCACTGTCCGGTTGTGGAACAACGATCCTAACCATGCTGCATTATCACGGAGCAGTACGTTTGCCGTCATCCCGATTCGCGGACTCATCTACTGATCAAGGACGATCCACCAAGTTGGCGCGGCGTCCTCGGAGATGAAGCATGCCCGCCAGAGACTGACGGAGGTGCTGTCGGGCATCCGAGACGCCTGCCGTGGCTTCACGGACCCGAGCGAACCAAGCACCGCGGCCACCTCATGCTCCAGTCTCCCCCGCTCACCGATGCATCTGGTCGCAACGTTTCTTCTGGCCGTGAGGAGCAGCGGCTTAGTGCCGTCAGGCCCGTTAGAACTGGGCACACACTCGCTCACACGCATCGCGTACGCCGTGACCGAGGCGTTGTCAGCGGCGTGCGCTTCGAGGTGCTGCATGACCGTTCACGACGTCGCCCGCTCTCTCTCCCTGGCATCCCGACTCTTCGCGATCTCTGCTGCTCCCTCGCGATGGCAGAGGCCATCGTGAACCCCGATGGCGAGGAGCGGTACTACACGTTCAACCGTTCCTGGTCACAGGCCGAAGAGTTGGCCTCGATGCGGAACGGGTCCGGGGACGAGTTCGACATCGTCTTCTCGGCCGCCGGCGCGTACGTGCGCGGCTTCGCTCATGAATCGCCGCTCAGCCCGTATCACCAGCAAGACGACTACGAACCCTGGCCGGGGGTGGTGGACGCCGTACCCTCTGCCTTCCAGCGCTACGTACACGAGCCCGTCTTCACCGACGACGACGGCACGCCCGTCGTGACAGTGTGCCTGTGGCGCCATGCGGTGGCCGACCGATGGGAGACCGGAGACATCGACTTCCCCGAAGGGCACACCGATCCGGACGGCTCGACCGGACTGTTCGGCCTCCTGACGGAACCAGGCCCCGAAGGCTTCAAGGCATTCGCCGAGGATTACTACGAAACTGTGGCCCACCTTGAGGCCCTGCGGCACATCTACAGCCTGCGCCCTCTCGACCATGCCGTGATCACCAAGCTCAACCCACTGGCGCCCGTTACAGATGTCGTGAACGACGCCCTGGCCATCGGCTACCCCGTCTCTCCCGCCCTGCGGACCAGGCCCCGTACCGACTGATACTGCCGTCAGGTCGCCTTGGGCCGCTATCCGGCCCTCACACCCACTCCACGTCCGACGAGACGTCCGAAGGGGCGCCACGGGGGCAGTGGCGTTCTCAGCGCCTTCTGCGCCGGCTGCCGGCGATCCTTCTGCAAGCCGAGCACGGTCAGCACCGCCACCGCATCCGACTCTGTGACGTCAGCCACAGCGTCAGCGATGCGGTGGAGCGGCTCGCTCATCCCGCAGCCCCCGTTTCCGCAGGTCTACCGGGATCCGCACTCAGTTCGGGCAAGTGCACCAAGCCCTCGACGTCCTCTGCGACCCGCACGAAGACGCCGAACGGGAGAACCTTGGTCACCTGTCCCGTCAGTCTCTGGCCCACCGCGATGTCGTCGACGAACCACAGGAACGGGTCCGGCTGAGTGGCCCGCAAGGACAGCCGAGCCTCACCGTTCCACGTGTCGAACTGCAAGAACTCGCAGTACACGGGCTGCCCGACCTCAACAACCTCCGAGACCGCCTCGAAGCGGCGCCAGGACAGCTCGGGATACGTGATGAAGCCGACGCCGGGATAGACCGGGTGATCGGGGCCCTCGTCCAGCGTTACGAAGACGCCGAACGACTCGATTGTCGCCACCGTTCCGGTGAGACGTTGGCCGTAGCGGAGCCGCTTGAGGAACGCCCAGAGTTCCGGGTTCTCGGTGGCCGCCATCGACAGCCATACCCGGCCCTCTTCCAAGTCCACGGAGAGCACCTCGGCGGTGATCCGTTGACCGACCACAGCAGCATCAGCCCTGCGCCATTGCCAGGAGACATCCAGCGGCCCCACCACCCCGAGTGGACGAGCGGCGAACCCGTCCAGGGTCACGGTCAGCTCAGACCGGGAGACAGCCGCCACCACACCACTACAGCGATCACCGACCTGGATCGATGTCAGAAAGCTCCTTATGGCCTGATCAGCCGACGCATCCCCCATGCCGCCCAGGATCCCACGCCGCCGCTAGACCCCTCCACCTCACTCTGGATGCTCACGTGGCCCCCAGAGGTCGGCAGAGGCGTCCGTGGAGCATCTCCGGTCGTCTGCCGCGCCTTCACAGACCCGATGGAACCGAGCACCGCGGCCACCTCATCCTCTGTGGCGTCCGCCACAGCCTCAGCGATGCGCCGCAGTGGCTCAGTCATCCCCCGCTCCCCCGTATCCGCAGGTCAGCCGGACTTCTTGACCGTCAGCGGCAGCAGCTTCTTGCCCGTCGGGCCCCTTTGTGGCCATGTGTCGAACTGGGGGCATACACGTTCACACAAGTCGTGTGTGCAGTGACCGCGAAACTTTCTGCGGCGTGCGCTTCGATGTGCCGCACTACCGTTCAAGGCGTGGTCCGCGTCCTGACTAGACGAGTAGATCCGATGCGACAGCGGTCGCCGCCGCCCCTATGGCCCGAACTTCATGAGGGCCTCATGGGAGAACTGGCCAGACCGCTCACTGTCCGGACGCCCCCGTCGTTATGGTGTGGTGGTTTGCCCAGGCCATGAACAGAAGGGGATCATGACCGTCGAGCATAGGTGGCTGTTGGACGAGACTCCCTGGCCCGAGCAGGCCGCGCTGGTCTATGGCGAGATGGTGGAACTGACGACGCCACACCCACCAATTCCGCAATTGGGCGGGCTTGGGCCGGAGATCATAGGCAGCCGCGGTGTGGTCGTCGCGTGTGTCATCGAGCAGGACGAGCGTGACGGACACGTCAGACCGCTCTACGCGGTGGAGACCGAGGACGGCAGTCCCTGGAGGCTGCGGCCGGAGTTCCTGGTCTCCCGGGGAGGACTTCACCCCGACATGCCGCCCCGCTATCGCAGCGACCTACCCGAAGGAACCCACGTCCGAATCCGCTTGGAATCGGACAAACCAGGCGCGACGATGGAAGCAGTCGGGGAGGTCACCGGGATCTGGCGCACGACGTGCTTGGAACCGCCGAAGGGCTACATGGTGCAGGTTGGCGAACACCTTCACTGCGTGACCCCGCAGCAGACCGAGGTTCTCTGACTCAGCGGGAGCCTGCCTGCAGTCGCCTCCGAACGTTGTCGGTGCTCAAACGCGATCAGCGAGCGGTGACGGGTTCGTCGATCTGGTTGTAGTGCCAGATCCCATCAGTCGTCGCCAGGACGCTGGGCCACCCGATCAAACCGCCCTCGAAGGTCCGCCCGTCTGTTGTTCCAGGCCAGGCTGACCTTTGAGGTGTCTATTCCTCACACCCACTCCACGTCCGACGAGACGCCCGACAGGGCGCCAGGCGGCGGCAGCGGCGTTCTCAGCGCCTTCTGCACCGGCTGACGCCGATCCTTCTGCAAGCCGAGCGAGGTCAGCACCGCCACCGCATCCGACTCTGTGACGTCAGCCACAGCGTCAGCGATGCGGTGGAGCGGCTCGCTCATCCCGCAGCCCCCGTTTCCGCAGGTCATTCCTTGTCGAGGCCGGAGTCCAGGTGGTCCCAGGGCAGGACCTCCTCGTAGCCGCGCTCGCGGGTGGTGTACCAGGCGACGTCGACGCCGGTGGGTTCCAGGGCCTTGTCGGCGCAGGCCATCCAGCGGTCGTAGGAGAAGTGCTCGCGCCAGCCGTCGAAGCGGCCGCCGTCCTCGTAGACGGCGCGGATGACGGCGCCGAGGCGGCGGTCGCCGCGGGAGAGGAGGCCCTCGACGATGCCGGGCTTGCCGTCGTGGTAGCGGAAGCCGATGGAGCGGCCGTACTTCTTGTCGCCGCGGATCTTGTCGCGGAGCTTCTGGAGGCGGGCGTCGGTCTCCTCGGCGGAGAGCTGCGGGGCCCACTGGAAGGGGGTGTGGGGCTTGGGGACGAAGCCGCCGATGGAGACGGTGCAGCGGATGTCGCCGGAGCCGGAGACCTCGCGGCCCTTGGCGATGACGCGGGTGGCCATGTCGGCGATCTGGAGGACGTCGTCGTCGGTCTCGGTGGGCAGGCCGCACATGAAGTACAGCTTCACCTGGCGCCAGCCGTTGCCGTAGGCCGTCGCGACGGTCCGGATGAGGTCCTCCTCCGAGACCATCTTGTTGATGACCTTGCGGATGCGCTCGGAGCCGCCCTCGGGGGCGAAGGTGAGGCCGGAGCGGCGGCCGTTGCGGGTCAGCTCGTTGGCCAGGTCGATGTTGAAGGCGTCGACGCGGGTGGAGGGCAGGGACAGGCCGACCTTGTCCTCCTCGTAGCGGTCGGCGAGGCCCTTGGCGATGTCGGCGATCTCCGTGTGGTCGGCGGAGGAGAGGGAGAGCAGGCCGACCTCCTCGAAGCCGGTCGCCTTGAGGCCCTTGTCGACCATCTCGCCGATGCCGGTGATGGAACGCTCGCGCACCGGGCGGGTGATCATGCCTGCCTGGCAGAAGCGGCAGCCTCGGGTGCAGCCGCGGAAGATCTCCACGGACATGCGCTCGTGGACGGTCTCGGCGAGCGGCACGAGGGGCTGCTTGGGGTAGGGCCACTCGTCCAGGTCCATGACGGTGTGCTTGCTGACCCGCCACGGGACGCCGGAGCGGTTGGGGACGACGCGGGCGATGCGGCCGTCGGGGAGGTACTCGACGTCGTAGAAGCCGGGGACGTAGACACCGCCGGTCTTCGCGAGGCGCAGGAGGAGTTCCTCGCGGCCTCCCGGGCGGCCCTCGGCCTTCCAGGCGCGGATGATCGCCGTGATCTCCAGGACGGCCTGCTCGCCGTCGCCGATGACCGCGCAGTCGATGAAGTCGGCGATCGGCTCCGGGTTGAAGGCCGCGTGGCCGCCGGCCAGGACGACCGGGTCGTCGACGCCGCGGTCCTTCGCCTCCAGCGGGATGCCCGCCAGGTCCAGGGCGGTGAGCATGTTGGTGTAGCCCAGCTCCGTGGAGAAGGAGAGGCCGAAGACGTCGAAGGCGCCGACCGGGCGGTGGCTGTCGACCGTGAACTGCGGGACGGAGTGCTCCCGCATCAGCTCCTCGAGGTCCGGCCAGACGCTGTAGGTGCGCTCGGCGAGGACGCCCTGCTGTTCGTTGAGGACCTCGTAAAGGATCATGACGCCCTGGTTGGGCAGGCCGACCTCGTAGGCGTCGGGGTACATCAGGGCCCAGCGGACGTCGCAGGATTCCCAGTCCTTGACCGTGGAGTTGAGCTCTCCGCCGACGTACTGGATCGGCTTCTGCACATGCGGCAGCAGGGCTTCGAGCTGCGGAAACACGGACTCGGCGGCCTGGGTGGCTTCGGCAGGCATCTCACGGGACCTTCGTGTGCTGACAAGGGGGACCATCCAGCCTAACCCGGCCGGACGCGTCCCCCTTACCGCTCACCACCGCTCACCCCCGCTGCCGTGCTACGCCGACATCGGTCTCTGCGCGGCGATCGACTGGAGCAGGCCGACCGCCATCCACACGGCGAACATGGAGGAGCCGCCGTAGGAGACGAAGGGCAGCGGGAGACCGGTGACCGGCATGATGCCCAGCGTCATGCCGACGTTCTCGAAGCTCTGGAAGGCGAACCAGGCGACGATCCCGGCGGCGACGACCGTGCCGTACAGGTCGGGGGTGCCGCGGGCGATGCGGCAGGCGCGCCACAGGATCACGCCGAGCAGGGCGATGATGAGGCCCGCGCCGAGGAAGCCCAGTTCCTCGCCGGCGACGGTGAAGACGAAGTCGGTCTGCTGCTCGGGGACGAACCGGCCGGTGGTCTGCGAGCCGTGGAAGAGGCCGGAGCCGGTGAGTCCGCCGGAGCCGATGGCGATGCGGGCCTGGTTGGTGTTGTAGCCGACGCCGGCGGGGTCGAGGGCCGGGTTGGCGAACGCGGCGAAGCGGGCGATCTGGTAGTCGTCCAGGATGCCGAGCTGCCACACGGCGAGCGCCCCCGCGGTACCGGCGCCGAGCAGCCCGAAGATCCATCGGTTGCTGGCGCCGGAGGCGAGCAGGATGCCGAGCACGATGATGACCATGACCATGACCGACCCGAGGTCGGGCATGAGCATCACGATGAGCATCGGCACGGTGGCCAGGCCCAGCGCCTGGAGCACGGTGCGGTGGTCGGGGTGGGGCCGGTCCCCCGCGTCGACGCGGGCGGCCAGCAGCATCGCCATGCCCAGGATGATCGTGATCTTCACGAACTCCGAGGGCTGCAGGGAGAAGCCGCCGGGGAGCTTGATCCAGGAGTGGGCGCCGTTGATGGTCGAGCCGAGCGGGGTGAGCACCAGCAGGATCAGGAAGACGGACGCGCCGTAGAGGACCGGCACGGCGGTGCGCAGTGCGCGGTGGCCGAGCCAGACGGTGGCGACCATCAGGGCGATCCCGATGCCGGTGTTCAGCAGGTGGCGGGTGAGGAAGTAGTACTGGTCGCCCTGGTTGAGTTCGGTGCGGTTGCGGGTGGCGGAGTAGACGAGCAGCGAGCCCAGCAGGGACAGGGCGACCGCGGCCAGCAGTATCGGCCAGTCGAGCCTCCTGGCCAGGGAGTCCCGGGCCAGCAGGCGGGTCCAGCCGGCCTTCGCGGGGCCGTACCCGGAGACCTGGAAGCTGTTGCCGGTCATGCGCGTGCCCTCCGGCTTCTTCCGACGCCGCCGCGCCGCGCGCCGCGCCGGGCACCGCCGCGCCGTCGGTGGCGGCGGGTGTCGCGGTTCTCCCCGGTCGGGTTGGGGCTGGTCGCCGGCTGGTTGCCCTCCTCGACGGGGGCGTACTCCTCGTCGGGGGAGGCCTTCTCGTCGGGCTGGAGTTCCTTGACGACGTCCTTGGGCATCTTCGGGGAGAGGATGGTCCCGTCCGTCTTGATCTTCGGCAGGCTCGCCTGCGGTTTGGGCAGCAGGGCCTTCTTGGGGTCGATGTCGCCGTCGTCGGAGACGCCGTACAGCGCGTCGTAGATGTTGCGGACGGCGGGGCCGGAGGCGCCGGAGCCGGTGCCGCCCTGGGAGATCGTCATGACGATCGAGTAGTCCTTGGTGTACGTCGCGAACCAGGACGTGGTCTGCTTGCCGTAGACCTCCGCGGTACCGGTCTTGGCGTGCATCGGGATCTTCTCCTGCGGCCAGCCGACCTGGGCGAACCGCCAGGCGGCGGTGCCCCGGCTGGCGACGCCGGCGAGGGCCTCGTCCATCTTGGCCCGGGTGGCCTTGCTTATGGGCAGCCTGCCGTGCGACGTGGGCTTGATCTCCTGGACCTGCTTGCCGTCGGGGCTGACGACGGCCTTGCCGATGGTCGGGTCGTAGAGGGTGCCGCCGTTGGAGATGGCCGCGTAGATGGTGGCCATCTGGATGGGGGTGACGAGGGTGTCGCCCTGGCCGATGGAGTAGTTGATGGAGTCACCGGCGCGCATCTTGTTGCCTTCGAGGCAGTTCTCGTACGCGATCTTCTCGACGTAGGAGCCGTCCTTCTTGCCGGACTTGCACCAGGCGTCCTTGTTGGCCTCCCAGTACTCCTGCTTCCACTGGCGGTCCGGGACGCGGCCGGTGACCTCGTTGGGGAGGTCGACGCCGGTCTTGGCGCCGAGGCCGAACTGGTGGGCGGCCTTGTAGAAGTAGTCGTGGGGCTTCTTGGGGTTCATCCCGCCGTCCTTCTTCCACTCCTGGTGGGACAGGCGGTAGAAGACGGTGTCGCAGGAGAGTTCCAGGGCACGGCCGATGGTGATCATGCCTTCGTTGGCCGACTCGAAGTTCTTGAAGACCTGGCCGCCGACGTCGTAGGCGCTGGAGCAGTCGTAGTTGCCGTCGAAGTCGTAGCCGGCCTCGACCGCGGCGGCCGAGGAGACCACCTTGAAGATGGAGCCGGGGGCCGCCTGGCCCTGGATGGCCCGGTTGAGGAGCGGGTAGTTGGAGTCCTTGCCGGTGAGCTTCTTGTAGTCCTTGGCGGAGATGCCGCCGACCCAGGCGTTGGGGTCGTAGTCGGGGTTGGAGGCCATGGCGACGACCCGGCCGGTCTTGGCCTCCATCACCACGACCGCGCCCGAGTCGGCCTCGTAGGTCCGGTTGGTGTTGCGGTCCATCTCCTTGCGGGCGGCCTTCATCGCCTCGTTCAGCTCGTACTCGGCGACGCGCTGGACGCGGGCGTCGATGCTGGTGACGAGGTTGGCGCCGGGGGTGCCGGGGTCGGACTCGGCCTTGCCGATGACGCGGCCGAGGTTGTCGACCTCGTAGCGGGTGACGCCGGCCTTGCCGCGCAGCGCCTTGTCGTACTGGCGCTCCAGGCCGGAGCGGCCGACCTGGTCGGAGCGCAGGTAGGGCGAGTCGGTGTCCTCGGCCTTCTTCAGCTCCTCGTCGGTGACCGGCGAGAGGTAGCCGAGGACCTGGGCGGTGTTGGAGCCGCCGGGCGCGGCGTAGCGGCGTACGGCCATGGGTTCGGCGGTGATGCCGGGGAAGTCCTCGGCGCGCTCGCGGATCTGCAGGGCCTGCTTTGCGGTGGCCTCGTCGGTGACGGGGATCGGCTGGTAGGGCGAGCCGTTCCAGCAGGGCTGGGGGGTCTTGGCGTCGCAGAGCCGGACCTTGTCGATGACGTCCTGGGGCTTCATGCCGAGGACGCCGGCGAGCTTGGTGAGGACGGCCTTGCCGTCGTCCTTCATCTTCAGCAGCTCGGTGCGGGAGGCGGAGACGACGAGCCGGGTCTCGTTGTCGGCGAGGGGGACGCCGCGGGCGTCCAGGATCGAGCCGCGGGTGGCGGGCTGGACGACCTGCTGGACGTGGTTGCCGGATGCCTCGGCGGCGTACTCGTCGCCCTGGCGGATCTGGAGGTACCAGAGGCGGCCGCCGAGGGTGGCGAGGAGGGAGAGGACGAGGATCTGGATGACGACGAGCCGGGTCTGGACGCGCGTACTGCGGCCGGTCTCCGGGATGTTAGTCATGGGCGCGGCCCATCCGGTCGAGGGTGGTGGTGGGCGACGAGTGGGAGCGGGTCACTGCTGACTCCCCCTGATGACGTGTGCGCTGGTGTACTGGCGTGCCCTCACAGCCGCTTGACCCCCTTGATGCGCCCGGCCCTGGCGACGCGGGCGCGGGCCGTCTTCATCCGGAGCGCGTTGCGCTGTCTGCCGATGCGCAGGCCGGTGCCCCCGGAGAGCCAGCCGGAGGAGATGTCGGGGCTCTGGGCCGCGGAGCTGGTGTCGGCCAGCGGGTCGTTGTCGGCGCGGCGGGCGAGCGCCATGATGCCGGGGACGACGAAGGGCGCGAGCAGCAGGTCGTACAGGGCGGCCGTGAACAGCAGGCTGGGCAGGCCGACGTGACGGGCGGCGGTGTCGCCGACGAGGGCGCCGACGCCCGCGTAGAGCAGGGTGGTGCCGACGGCGGCGGCGACCACGACGACCATGGGGCCGGTGGCCGAGCGGAGCCGCCCGTTGTCCGGCTTGGCGAGGCCGGCGAGGTAGCCGACGACGCAGAGCACGAGGGCGTAGCGCCCGGCGGCGTGGTCGGCGGGCGGGGCGAGGTCGGCGAGGAGTCCGGCGCCGAAGCCGACGAGGGCGCCGCCGACGTGGCCGTAGACCAGGGCGAGGCCGAGGACGGTGAGCAGCACCAGGTCGGGGACGGCGCCGGGCAGGTGGAGGCGGGCGAGGACGCTCACCTGGACCACCAGGGCGACGACGACCAGGGCGACGGACAGCAGGATCCGGTTGACGCGCATGGGGTGAGGGCTCCTACGGCTGGGTCTGCTCGTTCTGCTGGTCGGTCTGGTCTGTCTGGTTGGTCTGGTCGTTCTGGTTGTTCGGGTCGGTCTGCCCCGCGGTGTCGTTCTGCCCCGCGGTGTCGTTCTGGCCGGTTCCGCCGTCCTGGGCCCGGCCCTCGGGGTCGGCGCCCGGGGTCACGGTCACCGTCACGGTCGGCGTGGGCTTCGGCTGCTTCTTCTCCGGCAGCACCGTGTCGCGCGGGTCCTTCGACGGTGCCTGGACGACGACACCGACGATGTCGAGCTTGGTGAAGCTGACGAACGGAGTGACGTCGAGGATGCGGGTCAGGTCGCCGCCGTTGGGGTCGACGCGGGTGATGGTGCCGACGGGCACGCCCGGCACGAACGGCTTGTCGGACTGGGAGCCGAAGGTGACCAGGCGGTCGCCCTTCTTGACGTCGGCCTTGCCGTTGAGGAGTTCGACGCGCAGCGGCCGGCTGCCCTGGCCGGAGGCGAAGCCGAGCTCGTCGCCGGACTCCATCCGGGTGCCGACGGTGAAGTCCGGGTCGTTGGCGAGCAGCACGGTGGAGGTGTTCGGGCCGACGGTCGTCACGCGTCCGACGAGGCCGTCGCCGTTGAGGACGGTCATGTCGCGCGCGATGCCGTCGTTCGCGCCGACGTCGAGGGTGACGGTCCAGGAGAAGCCCTGGGCCGCTCCTATGGCGATGACCTGGGCGCCCTTGATGCCGTACTGTCCGGCTCCGGCGAGTCCGAGCATCTTGTCGAACTGCCGCAGCCGGCTGCGGCCGCGTTCGTCGCTGCCGAGCTTGGCCTTCAGCGCCGCGTTCTCCGTCGCCAACTGCGCGAGCCGGTCGTGCCGGTCGCCGGAGTCGCGGATCGCGGAGACGGCGTTGCCGACCGGGTCGACCGCGGACGACACGCCGTTCTCGATCGGGCCGAAGACGGTGGCCGCGGCCTGCCGGGCACCGTCGACCGGCGAGTCCTCCCCACCGCGGATGTCCACCGTGATCAGTGCGAACGCGACGGCGATCAGCAGTACCAGGAGCAGCCGGCTCTCTTTCGTGTCCCTCACGTGCGGCGGCCGTGCCTTCCTCGTCGAAATCCGGGAATCTCGGAATGTACGTGGCGGTGTTCAGGAATTCAGGTGATCCGGTGCTTCGGGCGTGTGCGGCGCGTCGGGCACTTCACGCGTCGGGTACCGGAACCCTCTATATCAACGATCCGCCGCACGAGAGGAGATCGTCTCGTACGGCGGAACCGAAGTGTGACGTCATCTGCGGGGCGAGGCGTCCAGCACCTGCTGGAGTGCCTCGAACTCCTCGACGCACTTGCCGCTGCCGAGCGCGACGCTGTCGAGCGGGTCCTCGGCGATGTGGATCGGCATTCCGGTCTCCCGGCGCAGCCGTTCGTCGAGCCCGCGCAGCAGCGCGCCGCCGCCGGTCAGGACGATGCCGCGGTCCATGATGTCGCCGGACAGCTCCGGCGGACACTTGTCGAGGGTCGTCTTGACGGCGTCGACGATGGCGTTGACCGGTTCCTCGATCGCCTTGCGCACTTCCGCGGCGGAGATGACGACGGTCTTGGGCAGCCCGGAGACGAGGTCCCGGCCGCGGATTTCGGTGTGCTCGTCGGAGTCGAGGTCGTACGCCGAACCGATCGTGATCTTGATCTGTTCGGCCGTGCGCTCACCCAGAAGAAGGCTGTACTCCTTCTTCACGTGCTGGATGATCGCGTTGTCCAGCTCGTCGCCCGCGACGCGGATGGACTGGGCGGTGACGATGCCGCCGAGCGAGATGACCGCGACCTCCGTGGTGCCGCCGCCGATGTCCACCACCATGTTGCCCGTGGCCTCGTGGACCGGCAGGCCGGAGCCGATGGCCGCGGCCATGGGCTCCTCGATGATGTGCACCTGTCGGGCGCCGGCCTGGGACGACGCCTCGATGACGGCGCGGCGCTCGACGCCGGTGATGCCCGAGGGCACACAGACGACGACCCGCGGGCGAGCCAGATAACGCCGCTTGTGGATCTTCAGGATGAAGTAGCGGAGCATCCGCTCGGTGATCTCGAAGTCGGCGATGACGCCGTCCTTCAGCGGGCGCACGGCAACGATGTTGCCGGGCGTGCGCCCGATCATCTTCTTCGCTTCGGCGCCGACCGCGAGGATGCCACCGGTGTTGGTGTTGATCGCGACGACGGACGGCTCGTTGAGTACGATCCCGCGACCCCTGACGTACACCAGCGTGTTGGCGGTCCCGAGGTCGACAGCCATGTCACGGCCGATGAACGACATTGAGTTCCCCATCAGGATTCGACTGGCCTTCCCAGGAGCTTTTGAGGGCTTTTCAGGTCGGCGAAGTGGGTGCAGTGACGCGTGGAGGCTTCCATCGTAGACGCGCTTTCGCGAACACTGCGCGAGGGTCTTCGCCATTGTCAGCAGATGGCGCGCCGCCTCGCTCGTGGAGACGGGCCAACGGTGGGATCCGTTCCCCCGAACAGGCGCGCATATGCCACAGGGCGGTCGCTTTCGCGCGACCGCCCCGGCTCTCTCCGGTCCATTCGGCTGACGTGGTGTCAGAAAAAAGGCCCCTTCGGCGTGTCCCGAAGACGGATCAGACCCGGCCCGGGAAGAAGATCTTCAGCTCGCGCTCGGCGGACTCCTCGGAGTCGGAGGCGTGGATCAGGTTCTCGCGGACGATCACGCCGAAGTCGCCCCGGATGGAGCCGGGCGCGGCGGCGATCGGGTCGGTCGGACCGGCCAGCGCGCGCACCCCCTCGATGACCCGCTCGCCCTCGACGACCATCGCGACGACCGGGCCGGACGCCATGAACTCGACCAGGGGCTCGTAGAAGGGCTTGCCCTTGTGCTCGCCGTAGTGCTGCTCCAGCGTCTCGGCGTCCAGGGTGCGCAGTTCCAGCGCGGTGATCTGCCAGCCGGCCTTGCGCTCGATACGGCTGATGATCTCGCCGGTCAGGCCGCGACGGACGGCGTCGGGCTTGAGGAGGACGAGGCTGCGCTGGGTCACGAGGGGCTCCCTTGGATGTGTGCGGTCGTGCGGGTGAAGACTGAGGTTACCGGGCGTGTCGCGACGCCCGTCACGCAGCGTCAGGCCTACGGGCCCGGTCTCGTCCGGCGCTGTCAGGCGGGGTCGGCCGCGGAGGCAGCCGAGGCCTCCGCCTGCGCGGCGAACCGTGCCTTCGCCTCGTCGATCTTGCGCCCGTAGTGCACGGACGCCCACCACAGGGCGGCGAAGACCGCGCCCAGGAAGTACATGGTCGGCACGACCAGGCCGGAGGCGATGAGCGCGACCTGCAGCGCCCAGCCGAGGGCGACGCCGCCGGGGCGGGTGATGACCCCGCACAGCGCGACGCACAGGAACATCGCGACACCGCTGACCGTCCACACCGTCCCCATGGACAGGTCGGGGTCCTTCATGGCGACCAGGCCGGCGAAGCCGATCACGAAGAACTCGCCGATCAGCGTGGAAGCACAGAGCGTACGCACGGTTTCTCAGCCCCTCCTCAGGAGCAGTCGGGCCTCGCCGACGGTGATGACGGAACCGGTGACGAGCACACCGCCGCCCGCGAACTCGCCCTCCTCCTCGGCCAGCGTGATCGCCGCCTCCAGGGCGTCCGGCAGCCGCGGCTCGACCTGCACGCGGTCCTCGCCGAAGACCTCGACGGCGACCGCGGCCAGTTCGTCGGCGTCCATCGCGCGGTGGCTGGAGTTCTGGGTGACGACGACCTCGGCGAAGACCGGCTCGAAGGCCTCCAGCAGGCCGCGCACGTTCTTGTCGCCGCTGGCGCCGACCACACCGATGAGCCGGCTGAACTGGAAGGCCTCCCCCACCGCCTCGGCGGTGACCCGGGCGCCGGCCGGGTTGTGCGCGGCGTCGAGGACGACGGTCGGCGAACGCCGCACGACCTCCATCCGCCCCGGCGAGGCGACGGCGGCGAAGGCCCGGCGCACGGTGTCCACGTCCAGCGGCTCGGGGCGCTGGGCGCCGACGCCGAAGAACGCCTCGACGGCGGCCAGCGCGACCGCCGCGTTGTGGGCCTGGTGGGCGCCGTGCAGCGGCAGGTAGACCTCGGTGTACTCGCCGCCGAGCCCGCGCAGCGTCACCAGTTGCCCGCCGACGGCGACCTCGCGGGCGACGACGCCGAACTCCAGCCCTTCGCGGGCCACGGTGGCGTTGACGTCCACGGCCTTCTTCAGCATCACCTGAGCCGCGTCCACCGGCTGCTGGGCCAGGATCACGGTGGCGTCCTGCTTGATGATCCCGGACTTCTCGACGGCGATCTCGCCGGGCGTCCCGCCGAGCCGGTCGGTGTGGTCCAGGTCGATGGGGGTGACGACCGCGACGTCCCCGTCGATGACGTTGGTGGCGTCCCAGGAGCCGCCCATCCCGACCTCGACCACGGCCACGTCCACGGGAGCGTCGGCGAAGGCGGCGTACGCCATGCCGGTGAGCACCTCGAAGAACGACAGCCGGTACTCCTGCTGCGCGTCGACCATCTCGACGTACGGCTTGATGTCCTGGTACGTCTCGATGAACCGCTCGGCGGAGACCGGCGCGCCGTCGAGGCTGATCCGCTCGGTGATCGACTGCACGTGCGGCGAGGTGTAGCGGCCGGTGCGCAGCTCGAAGGCGCCGAGCAGGGCCTCGATCATGCGGGCGGTGGAGGTCTTGCCGTTGGTGCCGGTGATGTGGATGGAGGGGTACGAGCGCTGCGGCTCGCCCAGCACGTCCATCAGCGCGGCGATCCGGGTGACCGACGGCTCCAGCTTGGTCTCGCCCCAGCGGGTCGCCAGCTCCGTCTCGACGGCTCGCAGGGCCGCGTCCACCTCGGGGTCCTCGGGGCGCCCGGGGACGTCGGCCTGCGGGGGACCGCCCTGGGTGCGCAGGGTGCGGCTGCCGGCCTCGATGACGGCGAGGTCGGGGTCGCGGGTGGTCTCCGCGTCGATGATCTCGTCGAAGGAGCCGAGGGGGTCGGAGGGGTCGTTCTGGCCGGGGTTGTCGCTCACGGGGACCAGTCTACGTACCCGCCGCCGCGGTCAGTCGTGCCGCTGGGCGGCACGGGGGGCGCGGCGGCACCCCGTCGGCGCCGGGCCGGGCGGTTCCCTGCGGGGCGCCGGCCGAGGGGGTGGCTCGGGTCTCCGGGCGAGTGCGGCGTGGCTGGGGCTGGTCGCGCAGTTCCCCGCGCCCCTGGGGGCGGAAAGGCACCCGGCGCCCGAAAGGGCCCCGGGTGCCTTCCCGAGGTATCGGCGACTACGCCTGCGGCAGCTTCTCCAGTTGGGCGGTGATGCGGGCGATGTCCTCGTCCGCCTTGGTCAGGCGGCCCCGGATCTTGTCCACGACGTGGTCCGGCGCCTTCGCCAGGAACGCCTCGTTGCCGAGCTTGGCGTTCGCCTGGGCCTTCTCCTTCTCCGCCGCCGCGAGGTCCTTCGCCAGCCGCTTGCGCTCGGCGGCGAAGTCGATGACGCCGGAGAGGTCGAGGGCCACCTCGACGCCCTCGACCGGCAGCGTCGCCGTCGCCGTGAAGGCGTCGCCCTCGGGCTGGAGCCGCAGGAGCTGCCGGACGGCCGCCTCGTGGGCCGCGAGGGGGCTGCCCGCGAGGGTCAGCCTGGCCGGGACCCGCTGGCCGGGCTGGAGGCCCTGGTCGGCACGGAAGCGCCGGACCTCGGTGATGACGGACTGGACGGTCCCGATCTCCCGCTCGGCGTCCGCGTCCCGGAAGCCGGAGTCGGTGGGCCACTGGGCGATGACGACCGACTCGCCGCCCGTGAGCGTCGTCCACAGCGTCTCGGTGACGAAGGGGACGACCGGGTGGAGGAGACGCAGCGTGACGTCCAGGACCTCGCCCAGGACGCGCCGGGAGACCTCGGCGGCCTCGCCGCCCGCCTGGAAGGTGGTCTTGGACAGCTCGACGTACCAGTCGAAGACCTCGTCCCAGGCGAAGTGGAACAGGGCGTCGGAGAGCTTCGCGAACTGGTAGTCCTCGTAGTACGCGTCGACCTCGGCGACCACCGAGTTCAGACGGGAGAGGATCCAGCGGTCCGTGGACGACATCCGCGAGGCGTCCGGCAGCGGGCCCTCGACCGTCGCGCCGTTCATCAGGGCGAAGCGGGTGGCGTTCCAGATCTTGTTGGCGAAGTTGCGGGAGCCCTGGACCCAGTCCTCGCCGATCGGGACGTCGACGCCGGGGTTGGCGCCGCGCGCGAGGGTGAAGCGGAGGGCGTCGGAGCCGTACTCGTCCATCCAGTCCAGCGGGTTGACCACGTTCCCGAAGGACTTGGACATCTTCTTGCCGTTCTGGTCACGGACCATGCCGTGCAGGACGATGGTGTGGAACGGCGGGGTGCCGTCCATCGCGTAGAGGCCGAACATCATCATCCGGGCGACCCAGAAGAAGAGGATGTCGTAGCCGGTGACCAGGACGGAGTTCGGGTAGAACTTCGCGAGCGACTCGGTCTGCTCGGGCCAGCCCAGCGTGGAGAAGGGCCACAGGCCGGAGGAGAACCAGGTGTCCAGGACGTCGGGGTCCTGGTGCCAGCCCTCGCCGCTCGGCGGCTCCTCGTCGGGGCCGACGCAGACGACCTCGCCCGCGGGGCCGTACCAGACGGGGATGCGGTGGCCCCACCAGAGCTGGCGCGAGATGCACCAGTCGTGGAGGTTGTCGACCCAGTCGAAGTACCGCTTCTCCATCTCCTGCGGGTGGATCTTGACCTTGCCGTCCCGGACGGCGTCGCCGGCGGCCTTGGCGAGCGGGCCGACCTTGACCCACCACTGCATGGACAGGCGCGGCTCGATGGTGGTCTTGCAGCGCGAGCAGTGGCCGACGGAGTGGACGTAGGGCCGCTTCTCGGCGACGATCCGGCCCTCGGCGCGCAGCGCGGCGACGATGGCGGAGCGGGCCTCCAGGCGGTCCAGGCCCTGGAAGGGGCCGTGGGCGGTGATGACGGCGTGCTCGTCCATCACGGCGATGGCGGGCAGGTCGTGCCGCTGGCCGATCTCGAAGTCGTTCGGGTCGTGGGCGGGCGTCACCTTGACGGCGCCGGTGCCGAACTCGGGGTCGACGTGCTCGTCGGCGACGACGGGGATGGAGCGGTCGGTCAGCGGCAGCTTGATCTGCTTGCCGACCAGGTGCTTGTAGCGCTCGTCCTCGGGGTGGACGGCGACGGCGGTGTCGCCGAGCATCGTCTCCGCGCGGGTGGTGGCGACGACGATGGTCTCGTCGCCCTCCCCGTACTTCATGGAGACCAGTTCGCCGTCGTCGTCCTGGTACTCGACCTCGATGTCGGAGATGGCCGTCAGGCAGCGCGGGCACCAGTTGATGATGCGCTCGGCGCGGTAGATCAGCTCGTCGTCGTAGAGCCGCTTGAAGATGGTCTGGACGGCCTGGGACAGGCCCTCGTCCATGGTGAACCGCTCGCGCGACCACGCGACGCCGTCGCCGAGGCGGCGCATCTGGCCGCTGATCTGGCCGCCGGACTCGGCCTTCCACTGCCAGACCCGGTCGACGAACGCCTCCCGGCCCAGGTCGTGCCGGGACTTGCCCTCCTTGCCCAGTTCGCGCTCGACGACGTTCTGCGTGGCGATGCCGGCGTGGTCCATGCCGGGCTGCCACAGCGTCTCGTGGCCCTGCATGCGCTTGCGGCGGGTCAGGGCGTCGATGAGCGTGTGCTCGAAGGCGTGCCCGAGGTGCAGGCTGCCCGTGACGTTCGGCGGCGGGATGACGACGGTGTACGGCGGCTTGTCGCTCTTCGCGTCGGCCTCGAAGTAACCCCGTTCTACCCAGCGCTCGTACAGCTGCCCCTCTACCTCGGCCGGCGCGTACTGGGTCGGCAGATCGGTGGTGGGTGCGGGCTGCGGCTGCTGAGAGTTCTCGGTCACGGGGGTCAGTTTACGGGCGTCACGGCGCTGTCCCGAAACCCGTTTCGTTTGTAACGGTGCGGCCCCCGATGACCTGCGCACGCCGGCTCTGGGTCAGGATGTCAGAACCACGTAAGCATCTGGAGGGGAACCCAGTAATGAGTCACAACCAGCCGGGCCCGTACGGCGGGCAGCCCCAGCAGCCCGGGCCGTACGGCCAGCCGGGACCGTACGGCCAGCAGCCGCCGCAGGCCCCCCAGCCCGGCTACGGCTATCCCCAGCAGACACCTCCCCCGCAGCCCGGCTACGGCTACCCGCAGCAGCCCCAGCAGGGCGGCGTCCCGCCGCAGGCTCCCCCGTACGGCCAGCAGCAGCCCTACGGCCAGCAGCCCCCGTACGGCCAGCAGCCGCCCTACGGCCAGCAGCCGTACGGCATGCCGCAGCCCCCGGCTCCGGGCGGCGGCAAGAAGAAGACGGGCCTGATCATCGCCGGGGTGGCCGTCGTGGCGGCGCTCGGCGTGGGCGCGTACTTCGTGTTCGGCGGGGGCGGCGGCGCGGGCGGCGGCCTGAAGGACGACGGCGCGCACAAGCTGACGACGCCCGCGAAGGCACTCGGCGAGTACACGAAGTTCCAGGGCCAGGAGAGCAACGACTCGGACACCGCCAAGGACATGACGAAGAGCGGCGTCAAGAACGGCACCGCGGTCGTCGGTCAGTGGTCGACCGCCGACCTGAGCGGTTTCGACCCCGAGGATCCGTCGACCGCGCCCGACCAGTCGGAGCTGCTGACCGCCAAGGGCTTCACGATGCTCGGCG
Organism: Streptomyces sp. NRRL F-5650; assembly: GCF_000721365.1. Taxonomy (NCBI): domain Bacteria; kingdom Bacillati; phylum Actinomycetota; class Actinomycetes; order Kitasatosporales; family Streptomycetaceae; genus Streptomyces; species Streptomyces sp. NRRL F-5650. Next base: position 187,224 of record NZ_JOGV01000009.1, read on the forward strand.
GTTACGGCACGATCGACGACCCCCAGGCGGTCCTGGACAAGTTCTTCGCCAACATCCAGAAGCAGGTCAAGGAGAGCTCCACCGGCAACACCGGTGGCATGCAGAACGCCGAGCTGGTCGGCGAGCCCGAGGAGGTCGAGATCGACGGCACGGTCGCCAAGTGCCAGGCGACCAAGGCCACCAACGGGCTCACCAAGAAGGAGTCGACCGACTGGTTCTGCGCCTGGGCCGACTACAGCACGGTCGCCATGGTCTCCCCGGGCGACAACTCCGGTACCGGGGTCGGCAAGGAGACCGCGATCGACATCACGAAGCGGCTGCGGGACGAGGTCCGCGTCAAGTCCTGACGCGCGCGGTACGGCAGCAACGCGGAAGGGGCCCGGTCACTCGACCGGGCCCCTTCCGCACGGCTGTCGGGCTGCCGCCTACGCCGTCTTCTGCTCGCCCGAGCCGCGTCCCCGCGAATCCCGCGGGATGAGCGTCGGGTTGACGTTGGAGAGGACCACGTCGGCCGTGATGACGACGCGGGCCACGTCCTTGCGGGACGGGACCTCGTACATCACGCCCTGGAGTACTTCCTCCATGATGGCGCGCAGGCCGCGGGCGCCGGTCTGGCGGAGGATCGCCTGGTCGGCGATGGCCTCCAGGGCGCCGCGCTCGAAGTCCAGCTCCACGCCGTCGAGTTCGAAGAGGCGCTCGTACTGCTTGACCAGCGCGTTGCGCGGCTCGACGAGGATCTGGAGGAGCGCCTCGCGGTCCAGGTTGTGCACCGAGGTGATGACGGGCAGCCGGCCGATGAACTCGGGGATCATGCCGAACTTGACCAGGTCCTCCGGCATGACCTGCTCGAACTGGTCCTTGGACTCGATCTCCCGCTTGGAGCGGATCTGCGCGCCGAAGCCGATGCCCTTGGCGCCGGCCCGGCCCTCGATGATCTTCTCCAGGCCCGCGAAGGCACCGCCCACGATGAACAGGACGTTCGTCGTGTCGATCTGGATGAACTCCTGGTGCGGGTGCTTGCGTCCGCCCTGGGGCGGGACCGAGGCCGTGGTGCCCTCCAGGATCTTCAGCAGGGCCTGCTGGACGCCCTCGCCGGACACGTCGCGCGTGATGGAGGGGTTTTCACTCTTGCGCGCGACCTTGTCGATCTCGTCGATGTAGATGATCCCGGTCTCGGCCTTCTTGACGTCGTAGTCGGCCGCCTGGATCAGCTTCAGCAGGATGTTCTCGACGTCCTCACCGACGTACCCCGCCTCCGTGAGCGCCGTGGCGTCGGCGATCGCGAACGGGACGTTCAGCATGCGGGCGAGGGTCTGGGCGAGGAGGGTCTTGCCGGAGCCGGTCGGGCCCAGCAGGAGGATGTTGGACTTCGCCAGCTCGATGGCGTCCTCGCGGCCCTGGGCGCCGCCGTTCTCGCCGGCCTGGACGCGCTTGTAGTGGTTGTACACCGCGACGGAGAGGGCCTTCTTGGCCGCTTCCTGGCCGACCACGTAGCTTTCGAGGAACTCGTAGATCTCGCGGGGCTTCGGGAGCTCCTCCCAGCGCACCTCGCTGCTCTCCGCGAGCTCTTCCTCGATGATCTCGTTGCAGAGGTCGATGCACTCGTCGCAGATGTACACACCGGGCCCTGCGATGAGCTTCTTGACCTGCTTCTGGCTCTTCCCGCAGAACGAGCACTTGAGCAGATCGCCGCCGTCACCGATGCGTGCCACGGTGTGCTTCCCCTTCGCCTGGGAGACTCCCGGACGTCGACGTCACGTCAACGGCGGGCGGACTCCTGGTGCTGCCTTATGTCCGACGGTACCTTGCCGGGCCCCTCGTCCGGGCCCCCCTTGGCACGGTTCGCCTTGACGTGAATCGCGTCAAACCGTGCCAAGGAGCGGCAGACGATACAGCCTCCCGCCTAGCGGAGAGAGGAGTTGTCCATCTTCCGGGTGGTGATGATCTGGTCGATCAGGCCGTAGGCCAGCGAGTCCTCGGCCGTGAGGATCTTGTCGCGCTCGATGTCCTCGCGGATCTTCTCGACCGGCGTGGTGGAGTGCTTGGCCAGCATCTCCTCGAGCTGCGAGCGCATCCGCAGGATCTCGTTGGCGGCGATCTCCAGGTCGGAGACCTGGCCGCGGCCGGTCTCGCTGTAGGGCTGGTGGATCAGGACCCGGGCGTTCGGCAGCGCCATGCGCTTGCCCGGCGTACCGGCGGCCAGCAGGACGGCGGCGGCCGAGGCGGCCTGGCCCATGCAGACCGTCTGGATGTCCGGCTTCACGTACTGCATCGTGTCGTAGATGGCCGTGAGCGCGGTGAAGGAGCCGCCGGGGCTGTTGATGTAGATCGAGATGTCCCGGTCGGGGTCCATCGACTCCAGGCACAGCAACTGTGCCATGACGTCGTTGGCGGAGGCGTCGTCGATCTGGACGCCGAGGAAGATCACGCGCTCCTCGAAGAGCTTCGCGTACGGGTCGTACTCGCGCACGCCCTGCGAGGTGCGCTCGACGAAGCGCGGGATCACGTAGCGGGACTCGGCGGTCGGGCCGGTGTACTCGGCGCGCGAGCGGTCGTACAGGCCGCTGCCGGGGAAGTCGTTCACAGTGTCTCCTGTAAAGGGGCTGAGGCGGTCGGCTCGGGGCGGGGGATGGCTCAGGCGCCCGTGCCGCCGCCGCCCGGCATGCCGGCGGCCGTGGCGATGACGTCGTCGATGAGGCCGTACTCCTTGGCCTCGAAGGCGTCGAACCAGCGGTCGCGGTCCGAGTCGCGGGTGATCTGCTCGACCGTCTGGCCGGTGTGCTGAGCGGTCAGCTCGGCCATGCGCTTCTTGGTGTGCAGCAGCCGCTCGGCGTGGATCTTGATGTCCGAGGCCGAACCGGCGAGGCCGGCGGAGGGCTGGTGGATCAGGATCTCGGCGTTCGGCAGCGCGAAGCGCTTGCCGGGGGTGCCCGCGCTGAGCAGGAACTGTCCCATGGAGGCCGCGAGACCCATCGCGATCGTCACCACGTCGTTCTTGATGTACTGCATGGTGTCGTAGATCGCCATGCCGGCCGTGATCGAACCGCCCGGGCTGTTGATGTACAGGAAGATGTCCTTGTCCGGGTCGGACGCGAGGAGCAGCAGCTGTGCGGTGATCTTGTTGGCGATGTCGTCGTCGACCGGCTGGCCGAGGAAGATGATCCGCTCGCCGAGCAGTCGGTTGTAGACCTGGTCGCCGAGGCCGCCACCGATGGAGGGCTCGCCGGCGGCTGAGGGCATCAGATTCGTCACGTATCCACCTGCTCGTCTTACGACGGCGCCGGGCCGTCTCACGTTTCCCTGCGGGGCTGGAGCCGCTTTCGGGGACTCCCCTGCCCTCGTATTCATGGACCCTAACGCGGTGACCCTGCGGTGCCATCCCGGTTCTGCGGGTGTTCGCCTCGGGCGTAGCGGTACGCAGGGTGCGGGTGCGGCCTCTCGCCGCCGGGGTGCACGCTCGTCGCCGGGTGCGGGTCCCGTCGTGGTTGCTCGCGCGGTTTCCCGCGCCCCTGGATCGGCTGCCCGGCCGGCCGTATGCCGAAAGGGCCCCGGCGTCGGAACGTCCGGGGCCCGTTTCACATCCGTCGGAGACGGCGCGAGGGGATCAGCCCTCGGTCTTCTCCTCGGCCTTGTCGGCGGCCTTCTCGGCGTCGGCGGGCTCGGTGGCGGCGGCCTCGGCGGCCTCCGTCTCCTCGTCCTCCTCGTCGTCCAGGTCGACGACCTCGCCGTTGGTGTCCTTGACCGTGGCCTTCTCGACCACGGAGGCCAGGGCCTTGCCGCGGGCGACCTCGCCGACGAGGAGCGGGACCTGGCCCTGCTCGACGACGGCCTGGGCGAACTGGTCGGGGGACATGCCGGAGGAGGCAGCGCGGCGCATGAGGTGCTCGGTCAGCTCTTCCTGGCTGACGTTGAGCTTCTCCTGCTTGACCAGCTCGTCGAGGACGAACTGGGTCTTGATGCCCTTGACCGCGGCCTCGCGGGTCTCGGTCTCGAACTCCTCGGCGGTCTTGCCCTGCAGCTCGAGGTACTTCTCGAGGTCCAGGCCCATCTGGCCGAGCTGGTGGTGCTCGAGGTTGTGCTTACGGGTGTTGATCTCGTCCTCGAGGAGCTTCTCGGGGACCGGGACCTCGACCAGGTCGAGCAGCTTGTCCAGCACGCGCTCCTGGGCCTGCGTGGCCTGGTCGTACTGCTTCATGTTGGCCAGGCGCTTGCGGCTGTCGGCCTTCAGCTCGTCGAGGGTGTCGAACTCCGAGGCGAGCTGCGCGAAGTCGTCGTCCAGCTCGGGCAGCTCGCGCGCGGCCACCTGGGTGACCTTGACGGTGACCTCGGCCTCCTTGCCGGCCGCCGAGCCGCCCTTGAGCTCGGAGGTGAAGGTGGCCTCGCCACCGGCCTCCAGGCCCTTCACGGCGTCGTCGATCCCGTCCAGCAGCTCGCCGGAGCCGATGGTGTAGGAGACGCCGTCGGCGACGCCGTCCTCGAGGACCTCGCCGTCGACCTTGGCCTCGAGGTCGATGGTGACCACGTCGCCCTCGGCGGCGGCGCGCTCGACCGGGGAGGTCGAGGCGAAGCGCTCGCGGAGCTGCTCCACGGACTTCTCGACGTCCTCGTCGGTGACCTCGACGGCGTCGACCTCGACCTCGATGCCGGAGTAGTCCGGGATCTCGATGGAGGGGCGGACGTCGACCTCGGCGGTGAAGTTCAGCGTCTCGCCGTCCTTCAGCTCCGTGATGTCGACCTCGGGCTGGCCGAGCGGGTTCAGCTCGGCCTCGTTGACCGCGTCGGTGTAGAACTTGGGAAGCGCGTCGTTGACCGCCTCCTCCAGAACCGCACCGCGGCCGAACCGCTGGTCGATGACCCGGGCCGGGATCTTGCCCTTGCGGAAGCCCTTCACCGTGACCTGCTGGTTGATCTTCTTGTACGCCGCGTCGAGGCTGTCCTTGAGCTCCTCGAAGGGCACCTCGACAGTGAGCCGAACCCGGGTCGGGTTCAGGGTCTCCACGGCGCTCTTCACGGTTCGGTCTCCTTGGTGGCTGACTTCTTGGGTTCTGCCGGAACCAGAGTGTCCGGCAAATTTCGCCGCCCGGAGACTTCAGACGCTGAGACACACGGGCGTGCAGCTTGCATAGTAACGGCAGCGACTACACGGCCCAAAAGGCGATCGCTCACGCTCACCGGGGAGGCCGGGGAGGGTCGGCGGTCCGGGCGGCGGACGGTGGTCGGGGTGGCGGGATTTGAACCCACGGCCTTCCGCTCCCAAAGCGGACGCGCTACCAAGCTGCGCCACACCCCGTCTGGTGCGACACGTAGGGTACATGCCCCCGGGCGCCGGGGGCCGCAGAGTTTCCCGGGCGTCCGCGAGGTCGCGGCGCGGACCGGAAGGGGTGTGCGGCGAGGGGCCGCGACCCGCTACGATGCGTGCAGTGCCGCGGTCGCCGACTCGCGGCGCGCGCTGTGCGGGCGTAGCTCAATGGTAGAGCCCCAGTCTTCCAAACTGGCTACGCGGGTTCGATTCCCGTCGCCCGCTCCAAATGACTCAGGGCCAGGTCAGAGGATCATTCCTCCGCCTGGCCCTGATCGTTTTCCGGGGTTCCGATCAGTCGGTTGTGTCCCCGGCGTGCCCCTTGGGCTTTCGATCTTTCTTCTTCTTGCCCTTCCGGGGCTTCTTCCGACCCTTGTCGACGAGCCCGGACACGGCGTCGGCGATCAGCCGGTCACGCTCAGCACTGGCGTGCTGATAGATCAGCGCGGCCCGGGCGGTGCTGTGGCCCATGCGCGCCATCAGCTCACGCGTGCTCGCCCCGGTCGAGGCGGCGAGGGTGTTGCCGGTGTGCCGAAGATCATGGAAGTGCAGGCCCTTGATGCCGGCATCGCTGCACGCGGTGCGCCACAGCCGGTTGAAGTGGTTCCGGCGAGGAGTCGCGCCCTTTGCACCGATGAACACTCGGCCGTCGGCGCCCAGCTCGGCGTACCGCTTCAGGTGCTCGCGGATGTCCGGGACGATCGCGGTGGGGATGGACACCGTGCGCTTGCCCGCCGCACTCTTGGGCGCCTTGATCTCACGCTGGCCGTTGTTGAGTTCGGCGACCGAGCGTCGGACGCGCACGGCTCCGTGGTCCAGGTCGACATCCCGGCGGTGCAGGCCGATCAGTTCGCCCCAGCGAAGGCCGAGGAAGCCCGCCATGAGGACGAGCGCCCGGTAACGCGGCTGGATGGCGTCGGCGAGGTCGTACACCTCCTGCACGGTCGCAGTCGGCCGCTCAGGGGTGTGCACCACGCTCGCGCCCTTGATCGTGCACGGGTTGCGCCGGATCATCTGATCGGCAACGGCCGTATGCAGGACCGCACGGAGCAGGGCGTACGCCTTCGCGACGGTCGTCGGGCCGGTCCCGGACGCAAGCTTGTCAGCCCGCCAGCGACGCACGAGCGGGGGCGAGATGTCCGCGACGTTGACCACGCCGAACGTGGGTTCAAGGTGGTGCCGCAGCAGGGAGGCGTAGAGCTGTCGCGTCCGCGTGGTCAGTTCCCGCTCTTCGATCCACGCAGCCGCGTACGGGCCGAACGCCACCTTCCCGGCATCGGGGTCGTGCCAGTCGCCGCGCCGCATCTCGGTCTGCTTGTCGGCGAGCCAGGCATCCGCGTCCTTCTTCGTCCGGAAGGTCTCCGGGGCCGGGCGGAGCATGCCGTCAGGGCCGACGTACCGGGCCTGATAGCGACCGGACGGGAGCTTGCGGACCCGCCCGAACTGTCGACGCTTGCCAGCCATCAGGCAGCCACCCCCCGAAGAGCAGCGGCACCACGTCGCCGAGGCTGCACGGTATTGGCAGCGATGTACTCACGGACGGCGCTCTCGGGGATGCGTACGTGGCGACCGACCTTCACGTAAGTGATGCGGCGCTCCTCGATCAGGCGGCGCGGGAAGCGCACGGTCGTGCCGAGCAGTTCGGCGACCTGATCCACGTTGAGGTATCGCTCATTCATGGGCTTGCTGTCCTTCCTGGCGCAGGGCTGCGAGTTCTTCTCGGGCGGTTTCGCGGTTGAGCTGGAGGTCCCGGGCGATGGTGGCGGCGAGGACGGATTCCCCGGGGCTGTGACCATGTCCGGCGTACTGCCAGTCGGTGAGGACGAGCACGGTGTCCGGCTCGCGGTCGTCGATGCCGAGGGCGGCGGCCTCTTGGGCGGCGCGGTAGTCGGCGCGCGCCTGGCGGAGGGCGCCGAGGGTGGTGGAGTAGCGGCGGCTCTTGCTGGAGAAGTGGCCGCGGAAGCCGAGTATGTGAGCCCAGGCCCACAGGCGCCGGTCGGGGTAGAGCGGATCGAGCTGCTTGCAGGCGGCGATGAGGCGGCGGGCGTGGTCGGGGACGCCGTGGCGGTCGAGTTCGGACAGCTCCCCCACCCGGCGGTCGAGGGTGCCGGTGTTCTCGGCTGCTTTGGTGGCGTACTTGGCGACGTAGGAGGCAACGGCCTGTTCGGTGATGTCGGAGCCGTCTCCGAACGCCTTCACGGGCCGTACGTCGAGCTGGGTGCCCCACCGGAAGGTACGGGGCGGTTGGCCGTCGGCGGCCGGGACCGAGACCGAGGTGTAGGAGTGCGCGGCGGCGGCGCGGATCGCGTCGGCGAGGAGATCGACCGTGGCCCAGGAAGGCGGCGGGGCGTCCGGGCCGTCGGGTCCGTCGATGCGGATCACGGCGTGGAAGTGCACGGCGCCGCGCTTTTGGAACTCGGCGACCTTGCCGTATGACAGCCGGGCGCACTCTTTCAGCTCGCGTTGGGTGATGCCGGCACGGGCGGCGATCTCCCGGCGCAGGCGGTTGGTGAAGCGCTGCCACAGCTGCCCGGCGTAGTTGTTGAACAGCACCGAGGCCGCGTAGTCGTACGTGCTCGGGTCGAGGGCGGTGCCCAGCTCTGGCGAGTCCGGGGTGTGGCGGGTGCCGCAGCGGCAGGCGCCGCGGTCGGGCCGGTTGTGGACCGGGCCGAACGAGGGGGCGGTGAGGGTGGCGAAGACTCGCGGGTGGTCCCGGACGGTGGCGGGGATGTCGCGGCGATCGTCACCGGCGAGCCCGGCACGGATCAGGTGGTACGTGTCGCCCGCGTAGGTCCAAGCACAGGCGGGGCAGCGGGAGGCGCGGCGGTTGCCGCAGGCCACGCGGAGCCGTCCGCCCGGCTCATCGGCGGTCGAGTAGTGGTGCAGGGTCTCGCCGGTGGTCTTGTCCTTGTGGAGGGTCCAGCCGGTCAGGTGGATCGGGTCGGAGCAGCCGCCGGTGCGCTTGATCTGGTCTTGCCAGCGGTCGAAGCCGGGGGACCCGGCCACCCGCAGCAGATCGCCGAGGGTGATCGGGTCCAGGCCCGCCGCGGTGGCGGTGTCGCTCACGCTGTTACCTCCCAGCGCGGACGAAGGAGGCGGCGGGGGTGGTGGTGCCGGTGCCCTTGCAGGTCGGGCAGGTGATCCAGAGGGTGGCGCGGGTGCCGTCGGTGTGGCGGGTGCCGGTGGTGATCGCGACGGTCGGGAAGCCGTCGCAGTCGCGGCAGATGCGCGCGGTCGGGGCGTGCTGAGGCATCATGGGCGTGCCTTTCGGGTCCGTTGGGTCTGGAAGGTGGGAAGGCGCCCGGGGCGGCGGATGTTTGGCGACGGATGCCGCCCCGGGGGCCGTTAGCGGCGCCGGGTGCCGGAGGCGAGCAGGGAGCGCAGGACGACGGCGCAGACGGCGACCGAGGCGCCGGTGATGGCGACTGCCAGGAGCATGGAGACCAGGACGGCGCCGACGACCAGGACGACGGCGGTGCCGCCCCCGACGAGGGCGAGCGCCGTGCCGGGGGTGAGCTGGATCGTGGGCCGGGTCGAGGCCGGGACCGGAGCCGGAGCGGCCGGGGCCGTCGGGGTGCCGGGGGTGATCGTGGTCGGTTCGATGACGGCGGGCGGGGTGACGATGCCGGTGGGCTGGGGCATGGTGGGGAGCTTGGGCCGGAACATGAACGTTCCTCCTTCTTTGGTTACTTGAGGGCGGTGTCGATGACCGGAGCGAGGACGCTGTCAGCGAGGAGGAACCCGCCGAGCAAGAGCACGCCGATGAGCCACCAGGGCGGGCGGATGAGCTTGACGCCGAGGACTCCGACGACCAGCAGGGCGAACCAGAGCGGGACGTCCATCACGGCCTCCTAGCGGACCTTGCAGCGGTGGGTGCGGGCGGCGAGCTGGGCGGCGGACTGGCTGGTGTAGTCGGCGGACCAGCCGCAGCCGTCGGAGCTGCACACGGCGGCGTGCTTGGTCTGGCCGTGGCGGTCGCGGTGGGTGCCGATCTGCACCGGTCCGATCCGCATCACGGAGTGGAAGAAGTCGCGGGCAGGCATGACGGGTGATCTCCTCTCGGGTCAGGTGAGTTGGGCGGCGATGGCGTCGGCCATGTGCGGCGGGACGCCGAGGCGTGCGCGAAGGGTGTCGGTGTCGATCCGGGCGCCGGTGCGGTGTTCGTGGTCGGCGGCGACCTTTCGGGCGTGGTCGACCAGCGCGGCCGGAACCGCAACCGCGGGAGGCGATACCGGGGCGGGGTCGGCGGGCGGGAGCGCCGGGGCGTCGTCGGCCCTGTCGACCGGGGCCGGGTCCGGCTCGACGGCGGGGACCGGTTCGGGCTGCACCTCGGGCGCGGGGGCCGGGTCCGGAGCCGCGGGCGTCTCCGGGGTCGAGGTGCGGGCGGTGGGTGAGTGGGCGAGGAGGGTGCCGCCGAGGAAGGCGAGGGCGGGCCATCCGGCGACGCCGAGGCGGAGCAGGGCGGGCGGGTGTTCCAGGTCGAGGAACCCGGCGGTGGCCACGTTCGCGCCGAGCGAGGCCACCAGGGCGATCAGGAACCAGCACCACGCCAGCCGGGACGGACCTTCCGAGCGCAGTCGGCGCCACGCGGCGACCAAGAGCAGGTCGACGGAGACGGGGTAGGCCCAGGCTTTCCAGCCGTCCTGTCCGGCAGCCGCGGCAAGGTCGTGGAGGTGGGCGAAGGACAGGGCACCGGCGATGACGGCTTGGACCAGGACGGCATCGACGCGAAGGGCAGTGCGGGCCATGGTGTCCCCCTTCCTGGTCAGTCGGTGGCGTGGCCGGTGCCCCAGCAGGTGAGGCAGAGGACGGTCTGACGGTCGTCGGTGGCGCGTCCCTTGCGGGCGCCGACGCGGACGGTTTCGGTGTGCTCGCCGGTGCCGTCGCAGTCGGGGCACGGCGCCGGTTCAGGCGTGGCGGGCCGGGTCTTGCGACGGGTGGTGGGCTTCTTCGCGGTAGCCATGACGGGGCCTCCAGTGCGGGTCAGGCGGCGGCCGGGGCCGACTCGATAGCCGGGGCCGGGACCGGGGCGAGGGTGCCGAGGGCGGGCCGGAACGGCGCGAGGGCGGGCAGGTCCGGAGTCAGGTCGGCGTGCCGGTTGCAGACGTTCACCGCGTGCCGCAGCGACGTGTGCGGGGCACGGATGCGAGCCCAGCCGCCGGACGAGTCACCGGTGACGGCTACGCCGGGCGTGTCCGTGGGGATCTGGATCGCGGCCAGCACGGCATCCGGGGCGATGTCGCCGAAGGCCATGTTCGCCGACGATTCGTCGTTGACGCGGTGTGCGGTCCGGCCGGTGAGCTGGGCACGGAGCATCGTGATGCCCTTGCCGAGTTCCGAGCCGAAGCGCTGCCCGCAGATCTCCAGATAGATGCCGGCAGCGCGGCCGAGCTGCGCCAGCCGGGCCAGCGCGGTGATGATCCGGTCCCGGCGCTTCTCGTCCTCCTTCGTTGCGAAGAGGGCGAGTTCGGCGACCTCGTCGACCATGACCACGATCGGCACCGGGCGCAGGTCTTCGGGCAGGTCCCAGATGTCGGCGGCAATGTCGGCATCCGGCACGTCCGCCGTGATCCGCTGCTCAGCCCTGATGAGCTGATACACGTCCTGCATGTGGGACACGAGGGCGTCGAGGAGTTCGGCGGCGGTGTCGGGGTTGTCAGCGAGCGCGGAGAACCGGCGGGCCAGCGGGAACAGCTCCACCCCTTGCTTGCAGTCGATGCCGACCAGGGCGACCCGTTGCGGCGCAAGCGCGGCAACGAGGTTGCGCTGATAGACCGACTTGCCGGACTCCGTGGCGCCGAGGGTCAGCCCGTGCGGGACCGTACGGTAGTCGCGGTAGTGCACGGCTCCGTCCTCGCGCAGAGCGGCCGGGACCCGCATCGGCCGAGCATCGACCCGGGCGGGCATCTGCACCCGCTTGAGCACGTCGTAACCGGTCATCCGCAGCTCCACCACACCCGAGCGCACCTCACGCGAGGTGACCCCGTACAGGGCGAAGGAGTGCCGCAGCCGGTCACACGAGGCCGCCACGTCGAAGGCGTCCTGACCGGGCCGGAGCTTGAGCCGCAGGACCAGGCCGGTCCGGGTCACCCGCAGCCGCAGGATGCGCGGGGCACGAGGACCGGGAACGGGCCGGTTGGTCATCCGGGCCAGGGTCAGGCGCCAACGTGGGGCCGGGACAGTGAGCCCGCATGCGTCCATGACCGAGCCGTAGCGGACCAGGACCCGCAGCGCGGCAAGGGTGACCCCGAAGGTCAGCCAGTACCAGGCGGGGCGCCGCCACCGCAGGAGACCCGCAGCAGCAGCGACCAGCACCAGGGCGACGGTCAGCCAGCTCATGGCTCAGGCCGCCTTCGAGGACGAGGCACCCGCGGCGAGGGAGGTCACGGCGACCGCGCGGAAGGCGATGCCGTGGCGCTTCTGGCCGTTGAACTCGTTCTCCCACGGCCGGGCGATCAGACCGGTCAGCGCGACCGGGGTGCCCATCATCAGGTCACCGGAGATGCCGGTCTCCGGGACGGTCACGGACAGGATCTCCACCTCACCGTTGGCCGCGAACATCACGTCTACGGTCGACAGCGCGGCACCGGTCTCGGCGTCCATCGCCCGCTCACCGGTACGGCGGTCCTTCACCTTCGGCTGCGGGGACTGAGCCACCATCACGGTGGCAGTGGACGTGTCGACGGGAATCTGACGCATCGTCTGTTCTCCTGATCTAGCGGGAGTTGAACCGCCATCCGGCGGTGAGATCAGGAGACCGCGAAAGGTAGTGGACGCATCACGGTCCGTATGGACGTTTGGGGACGTCTGAGCTATCGTCAAAACGTCCCTACGGCGTCCATGGAAGGACACGTCATGGCGAACGAGCGTCTGCGCGCGGCGATTTCAGCGAAGGGCGAGACGATCCAGTCCGTGGCACAGCACGTCGGGGTGGACCCCAAGAGCGTGGAACGGTGGATCACGACGGACCGCACGCCGCACCGGGGACACCGCTGGAAGGCCGCGAGCTTCCTGGGCGTCGATGAGGTCTACATCTGGCCCGCCGTGCAGAAGCAAGCCGAGTCGGCGAGTACATCCGAGCTGATCACGTACTACCCACACCGCGGGGCAGTGCCGGCAACGCTGTGGTCATCCCTGATCGAGAAGGCGAGCGACCACGTAGACATCCTCGTGTACGCGGGTCTTTTCCTCTTCGACAGCCACCCGGATCTTCCGGACCAGTTGGCAGAGAAGGCCAAGGCCGGAGGACAAGTTCGCGTCCTGCTCGGAGACCCCGACTCAGAGATGGTCCGGCTGCGCGGCGAAGAGGAAGGCATCGGTGGCGATCTGGCCGCACGTGCCCGGATCACCCGTCGATACCTGGAACCGGCCATGACGACGCCGGGCGTCGAAGTCCGGTTGCACGACACGATCCTCTACAACTCGATCTACCGGTTCGACGACGACGTGTTGGTGAACCCACACGTGCTCGGTGCGCCCGCGGGGCAGAACCCTGTGCTGCACTTCCGCTACATCCCGGGGGCACGGACGTTCCGGCACTACATGCGGAGCTTCGACTACGCATGGGAGCACGGTCGGCCCGAGTAGGCAGCCGGAGCACATCACCGGCAGAGCGTGCAAGGCTTGAGGCATGGCCCGAGTCGACTACTTCAACGATCCGAACGCCCCGAAGGCGAACAGCATCGTTCCATCCGTCACCGCCGTGGCGCTGAACGATGCCGGGGAAGTCTTGCTGATCCACAAGACGGACAACAACCTGTGGGCCTTGCCCGGCGGTGGGGTTGACGTCGGCGAGTCAGCCCCCGACGCCGCCGTGCGCGAGACCAAGGAAGAGACCGGGTTCGACGTCGAGGTGACGAGTCTGGTCGGCATCTACACCAACCCAGCGCACGTCATGGCGTACGACGACGGCGAGGTGCGCCAACAGTTCTCGATCTGCTTTCGGGCCCGCATCGTGGGCGGCGAGCTGCGTACGAGCAGCGAGAGCAAGGAGGTGGCGTTCGTCCACCCCAGCCGACTGGACGACCTGAACATCCACCCGTCAATGCGGATGCGGATCGACCGCGGGCTGAGTGATCGCCCCGATCCCTACGTCGGCTGATCAGCGAGGCGAGAGCGCGTCCGTTCGACGGCGGCCCCGAGGTACGGACGCGCCTTGCTGATCGCGTTGTGCACCTCGCTGCCCGGCTCGTATCGCACCAGAATCTCGTCAATGCGGTGATCGAAGTCGAAGGACTGTCCGGCCGGGCCAGTCGTCATGTCCGCGTAGATCAGCGCGTCGAGGACGGGAGAGTCCTCCCGCTCGTACACGTCAAGCTCAGCAGAGAGACCACGCTGTTCAGCCTCGTACACGGCCCCGGAGTGGTGAGCGACTAGGCAGACGAGCCGGGAGGGCGCCCCGAGGCTTTCCAGATGACGCGCGCCGTCGAGCGGGTGGAACCCCGTGTCCCGCAGTTCCGGGGCGTAGCCGATGTCATGAAGCCAAGCAGCGGCGACGAGCAGGTCACGGTCTCCTTCGGACACTGCCGCGGATGCTTCTCCCGCGCGAGCCGCCACCGCCTGAGTGTGCAGCCAACGATTCCCGAGCGGAGGCAAGAGTGACTCGGCCAGTTCAGCCGCGCCGTGAGGCGTGTCCAATCCAGAGGGCATAGCCGCACGGTAGCCGAGACGGGCGCCTAGCCGACACCCTGGGACCAGCAGCCCAAGGCATGGCGCGGTAAGAGTTTCCCTACTTCATCAAGGCTCGCTTCGCTCGCGTCGCTCCCGGCCTCCTGGAACTGCAAGCAGTCCGATCGAGAGATCGGAGGTGCCGCGCACAGCGCGGCGGCGCCGGTCGGTCGCCGCCGCGCTGCCCCTCCTTGCCTTCGTCACCGGGGCCGCGCGTCGTCGCCCGCCCGCGCCCACAAGGGGGCGAAGACCAGGCCGGGGCAGGGGTTAGAGGGCGATCCCGAGGTCAGAACCCCGTCGTGGCTGGGGCGGTCGGCTCCACGGCTTTAGGCAGCCACTTTGGGGCGAGCCTCTAAGATCTTGGCCCCAACGTCGTGCTTTAACGGGCAGGTCCACAGTCATTGCTGGAAGTGAGCGGCAGTGGAGTCGGCGAGATACAGCCCCTGCCCGACCGCTGCTACGGTCGGCCACAGTTCAGCGATCCAGCCGTCAGAAGCTCCCGGGGAGCCGGGCGAGTTGGGGTGCTAAAGTTCTGCAACTGCACACACCGATGGCCCGTATGGCACGTCCGGCAAGACATCACGCCATACGGGTCACTCGATAGGAGGAGGTACAACTTGCCGAAGCAAGAAGACCACCGTCCATCCCAGCGCATCTATAGATGCCCTAGGGTGGAGGTTCACCGTACAGCGCCACAGACGCAAGAAGCAACCGCCCGAACGGATCGAGCACTGGTCATGATCTCGGCTCTCGCCGACCTGATCATTGCCCTCACCGGCGTCGCAGCGTTGATCATTGCAGCACGAGGGTAGGTAGCTAGCGTGCCCCTGGCGTGTCCGTTCAACAGGCACGGCAGGGGGACCTAGGGGGAACACCGGCTACTGCTCAGCAAAAGCACAGGTCAGCGTTTCGCCAGGTCAGGCCGGATCCGCGTACGCGATCTTCCAAACTGGCTACGCGGGTTCGATTCCCGTCGCCCGCTCCGAGAGGCCTCCGGCCCGGTCCCCCAGGGGGCCGGGCCGGAGGCTTTTGTGGGGTCCCCGCGTCCCTCCGGGACGCCGGGACCGCTCGGCGGCCCGGAGGCCGCACGGGTCGCGCGGGCTAGAACTGGATCGAGTTGATCGTGCTCGCTATGGAGTCCAGGAAGCGTTGGATGTCGTCGGCGATGCCGGTCGAGGCCAGGAAGAAGCCGAAGAGGACCGCGACGACCGCCGGCCCCGCCTTGATGGAGCCTCCCCGCAGCAGCACCACGAGGATGATCCCCAAGAGCAGCACCACTGACAGTGAAATGGCCACAACTGATCACACCCTCGGTCGGTCCGCTCTCCCGGCCCGGAGGTGCGACACCGCGCACCTCCGCCAGAACCATCGTGCCACCAACCGGCCCTCCTCATGCGGGAGCTGACACATCGTCCGGCCGGCCGCGCCCGTCCCGCACTCCCCCGCGCACGCGGGCGCACCCGACCCCGGTGCCCCGCACGGAATTTCGACCGGACGCTCGTACGAGAAATTCCGGCCGCTTCGTTTCAATGTCCACACACCGCGTTCGCAGGTATTTCGAATTGTCGTGGCAGACACATCGGCACGCTTCCCACAGGAGGTTCACAGGAACACCCCCACGGACCCGTAAGCGCATTGAAGCGGACATTCCAGGGGAGTCGCCCGCCGGTCTTATGCGAGGTTTAGTCGGGATGTGTCGTGACAAGGCGGGTGCTCCGGACCGGGTTTCAGCGGGCGGTCCAGCGGCGGCGCAGCCCGGGGGTGTGGGGGCCGTCACCCGTCCGGAGAGGCCGAGTTCCCGGAATGCGGGGTAAGCGCACGGTACTCAGACCGTGCTCAAGACGCGAAATGCAGGAATGACGTCGAGGGTTTTACTGACTCACATCGGGAACGCTAGGGTGCCTCAAATGTTCTACGCTGCCTCGTCCCCCACCAGAGCAGCGAGGTCCTGTGACCACTCGCCGGTTTCCGGCGGGGAGGTGGCATGACTAGCTCGCTGCGACCTCACGGCGGCCGGAAGCCGCCGTCCACGTCGGACCAGCAGGCCCGGCAGCGCGACGCGTTCTTCGACAACGCCAAGTACCTGGCCATCGTGCTGGTCGGGGTGGGCCACGCCTGGGGCCAGATCCTGGACGGGAACCGGACCGTGGAGACCCTCTACCGGGTCCTGTACACGTTCCACATGCCGGCGTTCATCATCATCTCCGGCTACTTCTCGCGCAGTTTCGACCTGAGCCCCAAGCGGGTCAAGCGGCTGATCACCGGCGTCGCCGTCCCGTACCTCGTCTTCGAGATCGCCTACACGCTGCACCGCCGCGTCAGCGAGGACCCGCAGGCCGACTTCAGCCTGCTGGACCCGACCTACCTGCTGTGGTTCCTGTGCGCGCTGTTCGTCTGGCGCCTGACCACGCCCATCTGGCAGACGGTCCGCTGGCCGCTGCCGATCGCCCTGGTCATCGCGGCGCTGGCCTCCGTGACGCCCACCATCGACAACGACCTGAACATGCAGCGCGTGCTGCAGTTCCTGCCGTGCTTCGTGCTGGGCCTGCTGCTGCGCCCCGAGCACTTCCGCCTGGTGCGGCGCCGCGCGGTGCGGATCTGGTCCGTGCCGGTGGTCGCGGCGGCGCTGGTGATCGGCTGGTGGTCGGTGCCGCGGATGGAGACCGGCTGGTTCTACCGCAACGCCGCCGTGCAGGACACCGGCGGGCCCTGGTGGTCCGGGCCGGTCCTGACCCTCGCGCTCTTCGGCTGCTCCGTGGTGCTGTCCGTCTGCTTCTTCGCCTGGGTGCCCGGCCGGCGCATGTGGTTCACGGCCCTGGGCGCCGGCACGATCTACGGCTACCTGCTGCACGGCTTCCTGGTGAAGGAGGGCACCTACGCCGGCTGGTTCCAGCACTCCTTCCTCGACGAGCCGTTGGGCGAGATCGGGCTCACCGTCCTCGGCGCCACCGTCATCACCCTGTTGTGCACCAAGCCCGTCCAGCGGGTCCTGCGGTACGTGGTCGAGCCGCGGATGGACTGGGCCTTCAAGCGGACGCCCGGCGACGCCGCCCGGGGCCGCGACCGGCGGGACGAGGACGCGGGCGGCACCCGCGCGACGTCCGCCGGGGCCTCCGCGCCGAGCGGCAGCGGGGAGAAGGTCTCCGTCTAGGGGGTGTCGTCCGGGTCAGGTCGCGGGAAACCGGCGGTTCCTCGTCCGCGGCCTGATCCGAACGGCGCCCCCTGGCCCCGTCCGCCGGTGCCCTCGCTCATCGCCGTTCCGGCCGGCCGAGGAGTTCGCGCATCCGCGTGTACTTCTCGGTCAGCCGGGCGCGGGTGGCCCCGTCGAGGACGGCGAGCCGGGCGGGATCGGCGTTGTGCGCCAGGTCCGCCTCCTTGACCAGCCGCGCCCCCGGGGTGGCGAGGATCCGCGCGGCGTACGCCTCGGGCGGTTCTCCCGGCCGTTTGGTGAGGGCCAGGACGATGTCCTTGGTGCGGCGGCTCAGCGGGGCCCCGTCCAGCCACTGTTCGGTGAGCGCGTCGTCCTCGACGGCGTCGTGCAGCCAGGCGGCGGCGATCTGCTCGTCGTCGCCGCCGCGTCGGCGTACGCCCTCGGCGACGGCCCGCAGGTGTTCGGCGTAGGGCCGGCCCGCCTTGTCGGTCTGTCCGGCGTGGGCGGCGCGGGCGGTGGCCTCGACCTCGGCGAGGGAGAGCGTCGCGGCGGGCGAGCCGTCACGGGGGTGCTGCGGGTCCTGCGGGTTCGGGGGCATCCGGCCAGTATGGCGGGGCGGGGCGAGGGTGCTCAGGCCCCGGGCGGTGCGGACTGGGCCGTCGGTCCCTCGCGGGAGATGAGCAGCAGCGCGCGGTCGTCGTTGACGTCCTTGGCCACCGCCTCGATCAGGTGCCAGGCCGCGCCGTGGAAGCCGCCCGCGACGTAGCGGTCGGCCTCGCCGGTGAGGCGGTCGATGCCCTCGGCGATGTCCCGGTCGGAGGTCTCCACCAGGCCGTCCGTGAACAGCATCAGGACGTCTCCGGGCCGAAGGGTGCCCTTCACCTGGTCGAACTGCGCGCCGTCGTACACGCCGAGCAGCGGTCCCTCGGCGGACTTCTCCTCCCAGCGGCCGGTGCCCGCGCTGAGCTGGAGGCCCGGCGGGTGCCCGGCGGAGTACAGCTCGTAGTCGCCGGAGTCCAGGTCGAGCACGAGGTGGATGGAGGTGGCGAAGCCCTCGTCCCAGTCCTGGCGCAGCAGGTAGCCGTTGGCGGCCGGCAGGAAGGCGTGCGGCGGCAGGCTGCCCAGCAGTCCGCCGAAGGCGCCCGACAGCAGCAGGGCGCGGGAGGCCGCGTCCATGCCCTTGCCGGAGACGTCGGTGAGGACGACCTCCAGGGTCCGGCCGCCGTTCGTGCGGGCCGCGACGACGAAGTCGCCGGAGAAGGACTGGCCCCCGGCCGGACGCAGCGCCATCTCGCGGTGCCAGCCCTTGGGCAGTTGGGGCAGTTTGCTCTGGACGCGGATGCGTTCGCGCAGGTCGAAGAGCATGGTGCCGCCGCGCCGCCAGGGCACGCCGACCCGGCTGCGGAACTGGGCGACGACGAGCCCGAAGAAACCGCAGGCCGCGACCACCAGGACCACGCCCGGGGTGACGCGGGACGGCCCCTCGGTGTACGGGCCGAGCTGCACGGACTCCACGATCAGCGCGGTGGCCGCGGCGGCGTACAGGCCGAGGAGGCTCGCCGGGCGCAGCAGCAGGCCGCCCGCGACGATCGGGACGACCAGCGCGGAGGGCGAGCACCACACGGAGTTGGCCATCGTGCCGGCCGCGATGACGGGTATCGCCAGCAGCAGTCCGGCCAGCGCGATCCAGTCCGAGCCGTCGCCGCGGAAGTAGTCGACGGCGGCTCGGCGCACGCCGACGCGGGCCCGGTGCCACTGCTTCTTCCACCGGGCCGTGAACGTCTCGGCCTCCGCGCGCCGCTGTCGTCCTGCTGCCATCAGTTCGCGACCCTATCCATCGGACCGGCCGCTTGGCACGGGAGGTCCTACTTGTCCCCCGTCCGGGGCCGGACTTCACAGTGAACTTCACGAACGGCCTTCGCGCCCCGTCCCTGCGGAAATTGTCTCGCCCCTCTTCGTCCGGCCCTGGTACGCATGAGGCATGGAACGGTTCACGGAAAAGGGCGGCGACGTGACGACGACGGAGCCCCGGGTACTGCGGCGCGACGAGTGGGACACCTGGTACGGGACGCTGGTCCGCGCCTTCGGCGGGGTGCCGGAACCGGACGAGGAGCTGGAGCTGTTCCGGGAGCTGACGCGGGTCGACCGGTCGATCGGCGTGTGGGACGACGGCGCGTGCGTCGGGACGGCCGGCGCGTTCGCCTTCCGGATGACCGTGCCGGGCGGCGCGCAGGTGCCCGCGGCGGGCGTGACGATGGTGAGCGTGGCCGCCACGCACCGGCGCCGGGGTGTCCTGACGTCGATGATGCGGCGGCAGTTGGACGACGTACGGTCCTGGGGCGAGCCGCTGGCCGTGCTGACGGCCTCCGAGCCGGCGATCTACGGCCGCTTCGGCTACGGCGCCGCGACCTTCGAACTCGGCGCGGAGATCGACACGAGCCGGGTCCGGCTGTCGGTGCCGCCCGGCACGGAGGACGTACGGCTGCGGTACGCGGCGCCCGGTGACGTGCTCGACGCGTGCGAGGCCGTGTACGCGCGGCTGGTGCCGACGCGGCCCGGGATGATCGCCCGGCAGCCCGGCTGGGAGCGGCTGGGACTGCTGGACCCGGAGAGCGGGCGGGAGGGTGCCTCGCCCCTGCAGTGCGTGGTCGCCCGGCGGGGCGGCGAGGTCACCGGGTACGCGCGGTTCCGGGTGCGTCCGGCGTGGGAGCAGGACGGGCCCAGGGGCACGGTGGTCCTGGCCGCCCTGGCCGGGCTCGACGCGGCGACCGAGGCGGCGTTGTGGCGCTTCCTGTACGACATCGACCTGACCGGCACGCTGTCGGTGCGGGGGCGGCCGGTCGACGAGGCGTGGCAGCACCAGGTGTCGGACATCCGACGGTGCCGGCCGGCGCTGCGGGACGCGCTGTACGTGCGTCTGGTGGACGTGGGCGCGGCGCTCGCGGCGCGGACCTACCAGGCGCCGGTGGACGTGGTGTTCGAGGTCGAGGACGCCTTCTGCCCGTGGAACGCGGGGCGTTGGCGGCTGAGCGGCGACGCGAAGGGGGCGTCCTGCGAGCGTACGACCGATGCCGCCGATCTCGCCCTGTCCGTGCGGGAGTTGGCGGCGGCGTACCTGGGCGGTGTGAGCCTCGGTTCGCTCGCGGCGGCCGGGCGGGTGCGCGAGGTGCGGGGCGGGGCGCTGGCGGAGGCGTCGGTGGCGTTCGGGTCGGACGTGGCGCCGTGGCTGCCGCACGGGTTCTGAGGGCGGGCCCCTACCGTTTCTGACAGCCCGGGCACCAGAAGAGGTTGCGGGCGGCGAGGGCGGCGGTGGCGACCGGGCCGCCGCACAGGTGGCAGGGCTGGTTCGCCCGGCGGTAGACGTAGACCTCGCCGCCGTGGTCGTCGACGCGGGGCGGGCGGCCCATGGCCTCGGGGGTGTGCTCCGGGCGGACGGTGTCGATGCGGTTGTCGCGCACGCCCTCGCGCATGAGGCCGGTGAGGTCCTGCCAGACGGCGTCCCACTCGGCGGGGGTGAGGTCCTTTCCGGGGCGGTACGGGTCGATGCCGTGGCGGAAGAGGACCTCGGCGCGGTAGACGTTGCCGACGCCGGCGACGACCTTCTGGTCCATGAGCAGGGCGGCGACGGTGGTACGGCTGCGGGAGATTCTGCGGTACGCGGCCTCCGGGTCGGCGTCCGGGCGCAGGGGGTCGGGGCCGAGACGGTCGTGTATCGCCTGCTTCTCCGGGTCGGTGATCAGGGCGCAGGCGGCGGGGCCGCGGAGGTCGGCGTACGCCGTGTCGTTGGCGAGGCGGAGGCGGACGGTGTCCGTGGGCGGGGGCGCGGGGGCGGGGCCGAAGGCGACCTTGCCGAAGAGGCCGAGGTGGATGTGGACCCAGGAGGAGGTCTCGGGGGCGGTTCCGGCGGCGCCGAAGCCGAGGAAGAGGTGCTTGCCGTGGGCGTCGGCGGTGGTGAGGACGGTGCCGTCGAGGAGGGCGGCGGAGTCGGTGAACTTGCCCTGGGGGCTGGTGGCGTGGACTGCCGTCCGGGCGAGGGCGGCGGTGTAGTCCTGGGCCAGCCGGTGGATCGTGTGGCCCTCTGGCACGGGTGGTGTCCTTTCGTCGCGGGTGCGGTGCGGTGCGGTGCGCTGCGCTGCGCTGCGGTGCGGTCGTCGTGGCCCCCTTGCCGAGGGTGCGCTGCGCTGCACTCGCCGTGGCCTTTGCCCACGGTGCGCTGCGCTGCACTCGCCGTGGCCTTTGCCCACCCGCCCACCCGACTCGGTGGGGCAAGGGGCTCGATCCGTTCGGGGCTCCGCCCCGGGCCCCGGCGGGGACTCCGTCCCCTGCACCCCTGGGTCTGCTTTCCCACCCTGGGGATCGGGTTCCGACCAGCCGGTGGGGCTGCTCCCCCGTCCTGCGGGGATCGGGTCCGACCGGCCCGGTGGGGCTGCCGCTTCCCCTGCACCACGCGGATCGGGTTCCGGCCCCTCCGGGGCCGCTTCCCCCAACCCCCAAGGATCAGGTTCCGACCACCCGGCGACGCCACTTCCCCGCCCCGCAGTGATCGAGTGCGACCACCCGACGGCGCCACCGCCTCCCCACACCACGCGGATCGGATTCCGGCCCCTCCGGAGCCGCTTCCCCCGCCCCGCAGGAGCGCCCGGCGGTGCCGCTTCCGCGTCCCTCTGGGATCAGGTTCCGGCGGCCCGGCGGTGCCGTCCCCCAGCCCGCGGGTCCGGCGGGGCGGGGGGCGGCCGTGTCCGTGCCGGGTACGGCTACTGCTGCGGGTGGTGGGGCGGGACGGGCGGGAGGGCGCCCGTCGTTTCGTAGGACGTGAGCATGTCGATGCGGCGGACGTGGCGTTCGTCGCCGGAGAACGGGGTGGCGAGGAAGGTCTCCACGAACTTCGTCGCCTCGTCCTGCGTGTGCATGCGGGCGCCGACCGCGACGACGTTGGCGTTGTTGTGCTGGCGGCCCAGCGACGCCGTCTCCTCGCTCCAGGCCAGCGCCGCGCGCACGCCCTTCACCTTGTTCGCGGCGATCTGCTCGCCGTTGCCGGAGCCGCCGATCACGATGCCGAGGGCGTCGGGGTCCGCGGCCGTGCGCTCGGCGGCGCGCAGGCAGAAGGGCGGGTAGTCGTCCTGGGCGTCGTAGATGTGCGGGCCGCAGTCGACGGGCTCGTGCCCCGCCGCCTTGAGCCACTCGACGAGATGGTTCTTGAGTTCGAAGCCCGCATGGTCCGAGCCGAGATACACGCGCATGCGTCGAGTGTGACACGGCGCGATGCCCCTGGTCGTGCGGGGTCGGGGTGCCCGCCGGGACGCCGCCGGCGGCCCCGGCGGGGTCCTCGCACGGGCCCGCGGCCTGCTACCGCTTGTCGGCCAGCTTCCACGCGGTGGGCAGGACGCCCATCGCCAGCACGGCCTTCAGCGCGTCGCCGACCAGGAACGGGGTGAGGCCGGCCGCGACCGCGGCGGTGAGGGACATGTCGGCGGCCAGGGCCAGGTACGGCACGCCGACGGCGTAGATGATCGCCTCGCCGAGCAGCATCGTGCCGGCCGTGCGCAGCATCGAGCGGTCGGCGCCCCGGCGGGCCAGCGCGCCCACGACGGTGGCGGCGAGCAGCATGCCGAAGACGTAGCCGAGCGACGGGGCGGCGGTGCCGGAGCCGCCCTCCGCGAACCACGGCACGCCCGCCATGCCGACCAGGGCGTACAGCGCGAGCGAGAGGAGGCCGCGGCGGGCGCCGAGCGCGGTGCCGACGAGGAGTGCCGCGAAGGTCTGGCCGGTAACCGGCACCGGGGAGCCGGGCACGGGCACGGCGATCTGGGCCGCGACGCCGGTGAGCGCGGCGCCGCCCGCCACGAGCGCGACGTCCCGGACTCGGGAGGAAGGGATGAGGTCGGCGAGGACCTGCCCGGAGCGACGGGCGGAAACGGCAGCGGTGCTCATGGGGACTCCGCGGTGGTGTGGACATGTCGGGACACCGCGACGCTATCCCAGCCGCCCCGAGCCGATCACCGGCAGCGCTCGACAAAGGCCCGCTCGTCGGCTTGGTGGGCTCCCGACAAAGGGCGCGGGATACACATGGACGCGGGTGACACCGGTCACCGAGGGGGTGAGGCGGGCGTCACCGCTGAGCGGAACGCCGCATTCGGACTGTCACGCTCCGCATCCGGTCCGTCCGTATCGTGGGCGTCCGCTGTCGCCGGCCGGCGCGAGACCGGAGACTGTGGGCGTTTTTGCCCTGCCCGAGCCCCCCACGCATTGGACGAGCCGCTCCATGTCCAACAGCACCACCTCCACGGCGCCCCAGCAGCCGGTGGACGCCTCCCTCTCCCACGGCCTCAAGCAGCGCCACCTGTCGATGATCGCCCTCGGCGGCGTGATCGGCGCGGGGCTGTTCGTCGGTTCCGGTGCCGGTATCGCCGCCGCCGGGCCCTCGATCGTCGTCGCCTACACCCTCTCCGGTCTCCTCGTGATGCTGGTGATGCGGATGCTGGGCGAGATGTCCGCCGCGTATCCGTCGTCCGGTTCCTTCTCCGCGCACGCCGAGCGGGCGATCGGGCCGTGGGCCGGGTTCACCGCGGGCCGGGCCTTCTGGGTGCTGCTGTGCACGGCCGTCGGCCTGGAGGGCATCGGCGCCGCGCAGATCGTGCACGGCTGGCTGCCGGGGACGCCCGAGTGGGCGTGGGTGGCGCTGTTCATGGTGGTGTTCTGCGGGACGAACCTGGCCGCCGTGAAGAACTTCGGCGAGTTCGAGTTCTGGTTCGCCGCCCTCAAGGTCGGCGCGATCTCGCTGTTCCTGGTGCTGGGCGTGCTGGCGATCTGCGGCGTCCTGCCGGGCACCGACTCCCCCGGCACCTCCCACCTGGGCGACTTCCTGCCGAACGGCGGCAACGGCCTGATCATCGGCCTGCTCGCCTCGGTGTTCGCCTACGGCGGCCTGGAGACGGTGACCATCGCGGCGGCCGAGTCGGAGAACCCGGTCAAGGGCGTGGCGAGCGCCGTACGGACGGCGATGTGGCGGATCGCGCTGTTCTACATCGGCTCGATGGCGGTCATCGTGACGCTCGTCCCGTGGGACTCCCCCGAGGTCGTCGAGAAGGGCCCGTACGTCGCCGCCCTCGACGAGCTGGGCATCCCGGGTGCCGGTCAGCTCATGAACGTCGTGGTGCTGGTCGCCCTGCTCAGCGCGATGAACGCCAACATCTACGGCGCCTCCCGCATCGGCTACTCGCTGGTCGAGCGGGGGCAGGGGCCGAAGGCGCTGGGCCGGGTGTCGGGCGGGGTGCCGCGGATCGCGGTGCTGGTCTCCTCCTTGTTCGGCTTCGGCTGCGTGCTGCTCAGCTACTGGCGGCCGGACGACGTCTTCTCCTGGCTGCTGAACATGATCGGCGCGGTGATCCTGGTCGTCTGGATCTTCATCGCCGCCTCGCAACTGCGGCTGCGCCGCCGACTGGAGCGGGAGGCGCCCGAGCGGCTGGTGGTGCGCATGTGGGGCTTCCCGTGGCTGACCTGGGTGGCGCTGGCGGGCATGGCCGCGGTGTTCGTGCTGATGGCCCGCGAGCCGGACACGCGGGTGCAGCTCTACTCGACGGGCGGGATGACCCTGTTCCTGGCGGCCGTCGGGTACGCCCGGCAGCGGCGGCGGGCCCGCCTCGGCTAGCCGCCCCCGCCCGGAACGCCCGAAGGGCTCCCGCACGGTCGCGTGCGGGAGCCCTTTCGTGTACCGCGTGTCCGGCCCTGCGCGCCTCTTCGACCTCTTGCTGCTAGCGTGCACTTGCAAGCCTTTTGCAATAAGAGGTCGGAGGGGATCCACCATGCCCGTCTACACGCTTCCTGAACTGCCGTACGACTACTCCGCGCTGGCCCCGGTGATCAGTCCCGAGATCATCGAGCTGCACCACGACAAGCACCACGCCGCGTACGTCAAGGGCGCCAACGACACCCTCGAGCAGCTCGCCGAGGCGCGGGACAAGGAGACGTGGGGCTCGGTCAACGGCCTGGAGAAGAACCTGGCCTTCCACCTCTCCGGCCACATCCTGCACTCGATCTACTGGCACAACATGACCGGCGACGGCGGCGGCGAACCCCTGGCCGCCGACGGTGTCGGTGACCTCGCCGACGCGATCGCCGAGTCGTTCGGCTCCTTCGCCGGTTTCAAGGCGCAGCTCACCAAGGCCGCCGCGACCACCCAGGGCTCCGGCTGGGGCGTCCTCGCCTACGAGCCGCTGAGCGGCCGGCTGATCGTCGAGCAGGTCTACGACCACCAGGGCAACGTCGGCCAGGGCTCCACCCCGATCCTGGTCTTCGACGCCTGGGAGCACGCCTTCTACCTGCAGTACAAGAACCAGAAGGTGGACTTCATCGACGCCATGTGGGCCGTCGTCAACTGGCAGGACGTGGCCCGGCGCTACGAGGCCGCCAAGTCCCGCACGAACACCCTGCTGCTGGCGCCCTGAGCGCCTCCGGTCGTCCTGCCTCGTGATCGTCTTCTCACCCTTCACCGGGCAGGCGGAATGAGGGAAGCCCCCGCGAGGACGTGACTCGCGGGGGCTTCCTGTGCGCGGAGGCTTCCTGTGCGCGGGAAGGGCGGGGTGTGCCGCCTACAGGTTGCTGAAGTCCGGGCCCTTGGTGCGGGTCCGCTTGATCTCGTAGAAGCCGGGCACGGAGGCGACCGCGAGGGTGCCGTCCCAGAGCCTGGCGGCGTCCTCGCCCTTGGGGGCGGGGGTGACGACCGGGCCGAAGAAGGCGAGCTGCTCGCCGTCGGCGCCGGGCACGGCGATGACCGGAGTGCCGACCTCCTGACCGACCTTGTCGATGCCCTCCTTGTGGGAGGCGCGGAGCTGGGGCTCGTACGGCGTGCCGTCCCAGTGGTCCATGAGGGACTCGGGCAGGCCGACGTCCTTCAGGGCGGCGGCGACCGTCTCCCGGCCGGGCCCCTCGTCCCGGTTGTGGATGCGGGTGCCGAGCGCCGTGTAGAGGTCGCCGAGCACCTCGGCGCCGTGCTCCTCGCGGGCCGCGATGACGACGCGGACCGGGCCCCACGCCTTGACCTCGAGCATCTCGCGGTACTCGGCGGGCAGCTCGTCGAGCTTGTCCTCGTTGAGGACGGCGAGGCTCATCACGTGCCAGCGGACCTCGATGTCCCTGACCTTCTCCACCTCCAGCACCCAGCGCGAGGTCATCCAGGCCCAGGGGCACAGCGGGTCGAACCAGAAGTCGACAGGCGTCTTCTCGGACATGTCTCTCCTCATGTGGCGCGTGACGGGCCGTTTCCCGGAGCAACCGGCCGGCGGTCCCGCCCATTCCCGGCTGCCGGGTGTCAGGGGCGCATGGCAGGATCGGTGCTGTCCGCATACTGAACACCACACGTGTCCGACCACGATCCGAGGAGTGCCGCCCGTGCCCGGTGAGAATCTGTCCCGCGACGAGGCCCGGGAGCGGGCCGCACTGCTGTCCGTCGACGGGTACGAGGTGTCCCTCGACGTGCGTTCGGCCGTCGGCGAGGCCGAGGGCGAAGGTCCGCGCACCTTCCGGTCGGTCACCACGATCCGCTTCCGCTGCAACGAGCCCGGCGCGAGCAGCTTCGCCGACCTGATCGCCCCGAGCGTCACCGCCGTCTCCCTCAACGGCCGCGACCTCGACCCGAGCGAGGTCTTCGACGGCGCCCGGATCGCCCTGGAGGACCTGGCCGCCGACAACGAGCTGGTGGTCGACGCCCAGTGCGCCTACTCCCGCACCGGCGAGGGCCTGCACCGCTTCGTCGACCCCGAGGACGGCGAGGTGTACCTGTACACCCAGTACGAGCCGGCCGACTCCCGCCGGGTCTTCGCCAACTTCGAGCAGCCGGACCTCAAGGCGCCCTTCCGCTTCGAGGTGCGCGCGCCCGAGGAGTGGACGGTGTGGTCCAACGGCGCGGGCGAGCGCATGGAGGAAGGGCGCGCAGCGCTCCCGCAGAAGGGTGGCGGCGGGCGGCGGGCGGGCGGCGTGTGGCGGTTCGCGGAGACCAAGCCGATCTCGACGTACATCACGTGTGTCGTGGCCGGTCCCTACCACTACGTGACGGATTCCTACGAGCGCGTCCTCGAGGACGGCACGCGGCTGGAGATCCCGCTCGGCGCCCTGTGCCGCAAGGGGCTCGCCCCGCACTTCGACGCCGACGACGTCTTCCTGATCACCAAGCAGGGCCTTGACTTCTTCCACGACCACTTCGACTACCCGTACCCCTTCGGGAAGTACGACCAGGCGTTCGTGCCGGAGTACAACCTCGGCGCGATGGAGAACCCGGGGATGGTGACCTTCCGGGAGGAGTACATCTTCCGCGGGAAGGTGACGCGGGCGTCGTACGAGGGCCGCGCCAACACGATCCTGCACGAGATGGCGCACATGTGGTTCGGCGACCTGGTCACCATGGAGTGGTGGGACGACCTGTGGCTCAAGGAGTCCTTCGCCGACTTCATGGGCGCCTTCGCCAACGTCGGCGCGACCCGGTTCAAGGACGCCTGGATCACCTTCGCCAACCGCCGCAAGGCGTGGGCGTACCGCGCCGACCAGCTCCCCTCCACGCACCCCATCACGGCCGACATCCGTGACCTGGAGGACGCCAAGCTCAACTTCGACGGCATCACCTACGCCAAGGGCGCCAGCGTGCTCAAGCAGTTGGTGGCGTACGTCGGGCAGGACGCCTTCATGGAGGGCGCGCGGCGCTACTTCAAGCGGCACGCGTACGGCAACACGCGCCTGGGCGACCTGCTGTCGGTCCTGGAGGAGACCAGCGGGCGGGACATGGCCGCCTGGGCACGCTCCTGGCTCCAGACGGCCGGCGTCAACTCGCTCACGCCGCAGGTGCTGTTGGGCGCGGACGGCACGGTCGACGAGCTGGCCGTGGTGCAGGAGGCGGCGGAGTCCCACCCCGAACTGCGCCCGCACCGGGTGGCGGTGGGCCTGTACCGGCGCACGGCCGAGGGCGCCCTGGAGCGGTACGCGCGCGCCGAGGCGGACGTCGAGGGTCCGCGCACGCTGGTCGCGGAGCTGGCGGGTGCCGAGGCGCCCGAGCTGGTCCTGGTCAACGACGACGACCTCACGTACTGCAAGACGCGCTTCGACGAGACCTCGCTGGCGACGCTGCGCGAGCACCTGGGCGCGGTGACCGACCCGCTGGCCCGTGCCCTGTGCTGGTCGGCGCTGTGGAACATGACGCGGGACGCGCTGCTGCCGGCCCGGGACTTCGCGGCGCTGGTGCTGCGGTTCGCGGGGCGCGAGTCCGACATCGGCGTCCTGCAGATGCTGCACGCCTGGGCCGGCTCGGCCCTGGTGCACTACGCCGCTCCGGACTGGCGGGAGACGGGCGGCAGGCTGCTCGCCGAGGGTGCGCTGCGCGAGCTGCGGGACGCGGCGCCCGGCAGTGAGCAGCAGCTCGCCTGGGCGCGGTTCTTCGCGTCGGTGGCGGCGGAGGAGGCCGACCTGGCGGTGCTGCGGGGTCTGCTGGAGGGCACGGAGAAGATCGACGGGCTGGAGGTGGACCAGGAGCTGCGGTGGACCTTCCTCACCCCGCTGTCCGCGCACGGGGCGGTGGACGAGCCGGTCCTGGCGGCCGAGCTGGCCCGCGACGACACGGCCTCCGGCAAGCGGCACCAGGTGCGCTGCCTGGCCGCGCGGCCCTCCGACGTGGTCAAGGCGCAGGCCTGGGCGCAGGTCGTGGAGTCGGACAAGCTCTCCAACGCCCTGGTGGAGGCGACCATCGCCGGTTTCGTGCAGCCCTCGCAGCGGGAACTGCTCGCGCCGTACACCGAGAAGTACTTCGCGGCCATCGAGCGGGTGTGGGCCGAGCGGTCCATCCAGATCGGGATGGACGTGGTCCGGGGCCTGTTCCCGTCGCTGCGGGACTCGCGGGAGACGCTGGAGGCGACCGACGCGTGGCTGTCCGCGCACGAGGACGCGGCACCGGCCCTGCGGCGGCTGGTGCTGGAAGGGCGGGACGATCTCGCGCGGGCCCTGCGGGCGCAGGCCCGCGACGGGGCCTCCGGCGGCCGGTAGGCCCGCTCCCGGGCGTTCCGGCGTCGTTACGGAACGCGGTCAATAGCAGCCGTAACCCCTGGTCCCACCCGTACGGACCAGGGGTTTCGGCGTCCGAACACCCGTACCGCGGTCCGGGCTCGTCCCGGTTCGGCGATGGGTGTGTAACAGGGGTTAAGGCGCGGATCGGACACGGGGACAGTGCCGGTCATGACGCACAACACCCCGCTCTCCCCCCGCCCCCGCCCGCTCCACGCACTGGCCGACGGCCGGCGCCGGCTGATGACGGCCGCCCAGTTGCGGGCGCACGGCGTCTCCGCCGCCGAGACCGACGAGCAGTGCCGGCCGGGCGGGCCCTGGCAGCGGTTGCTGCCGAACGTCGTCCTGCTGCACCCGGGACCGCCCACCAGCGAGGAGCGTCTGCACGCGGTGCTCCTGTACGCGGGGCGCGACCGCGCTCCGGGCACGCCCGCGGGTGCGGGGGCCGGGAGGGCCGCCTCGGTGCCGGTGCAGCCGGGTGCGGCGCAGGCGCCCGTGCCCGCCTACGGGGAGGCGGTGATCACGGGCCTGGCCGCGCTGGCGCTGCACGGGTTCGCCGCGGCTCCCCCGCTGCCGTCCCTCGACGTCATCGACGTCCTGGTCCCGCGGCTGCGCCGGCTGCGTACGACGGGCTGCGCGCGGATCGTGCGGACGGCCGCGCTGCCGACCGCCGTGGAGGTCACCGGCGTACCGGTGGCGCCGGTGGCGCGGGCGCTGGCGGACGCGGTGGCGGAGCCGGCCGATCCGGGCACCGTGCGCGAGCTGCTGCGGGAGGCGGTGCGCGACGGTCACTGCGAACCGGCCGCCGTGGTGCGGGAGCTGAACCGGGCCCGGCTGCTCAGCCGCCCGCACGTGGTGGACGCGGTGGACTCGCTGGTCGCCGAGGGGCGGGCGCTGGCCGAGCAGCGGCTGTACCGGATGGTGCGCGAGCACGCGCTGCCGGAGCCGGTCTGGAACGTCGACCTGCGCCTGCCCGGCGGCCCCCACCTGGGCGGGGTGGACGCCTTCTGGCCCGAGCAGGCGGTGGCGGTGGAGCTGGACACCCGGGCCCACCGCGAGCAGGAGGACGACGACGCCGCCCGGGCGGAGCACGCCCGCAGGCGCGAGCACCTGGAACGGCTCGGGATCACGGTCGTGCGCCTGGCCCCGCGCGGGCTGCGTGCCTGCCCGGAGCAGCAGGCGGCCGTCGTGCGTACGGCGTTGACGGCGGCCGGGGACCGGGAGCCCGCGGCCTACGTCGTGGTGCTGCCCCGGTAGCCCCGGCGCGGCGCCCGGGTCAGTCGCCGCAGAACTCCGCCTCGATCACGGCCTGGCTGTCGCCCGACCAGTCGCCGTTGAAGTTGAGGGCGAGCGCGTGCCGGCCGTCCCGGGTCGTCACCGCCTCCGAGGAGGAGCCGTGGATGCCGCCGGCGTGGCCCCAGACGGTCACTCCGCAGTCGAGGTCCCGCTTGATCAGACCGAGGCCGTAGGAGGCACCCGGCAGCGCGGGCACCGTGGTGGTCATCTCGGCCAGTTGCTCCGCGGGCAGCAGCCTGCCCCGGAACAGGGCGGTGTAGAAGCGGTTCAGGTCGGCGGAGTCGGAGATCATCTCCCCCGCCGAGCCGGCCATGGACGGGTTGAGCCGCGTGACGTCGTGGGTGGGGTCCGTCGCCGTCCCGTCCAGCTTGGAGTAGGCGCGGCTGCTGGGCTGCGGCAGGCCGGTCCGCGTGCCGGGGACCGAGGTGGCGCGCAGCTTCAGCGGGCCGATGATGCGGCGGCGCACCTCTTCGGCGTAGGGGCGCCCGGTGGCCTCCTCGATCACCATGCCGGCCAGGATGTAGTTGGTGTTGGAGTACGACCAGCCCTGGCCGGGTGCGAAGTCCGGCGCGTGGGAGGTGGCGATCGCGACCAACTGCCGTGGTGTCAGCGTGTCGTAGCGGTGCTCGGCGAAGCCGTCCCGGGTGAAGCGGTCGCGGCGGAACGCCTCGTCGGACGTGTAGTCGTAGACGCCGCTGGTGTGGTTCAGGAGCTGGCGCAGGGTGATGCGGTCCCCGTCGTGGCCGTGGCCCTCGACCACGCCCGGGAGCCGTTCGCCCACCGTGTCGTCCAGCGAGAGCCTGCCCTCGGCCTCCAGTTGGAGCAGGACGGTGGCGACGAAGGTCTTGGTGATGCTGCCCACCCGGTAGCGGTCCCGCTCGGAACGCGGCTCACCGGTCCTGAGGTCGCCCACTCCGGCGGTCCCCGACCAGGTGCGCCGGTCGGTGCGGGCGGTCGCGGTGACACCGGGCACGCCGTCGGCGACCGCTGCCTTCAGGGCGCGGTCGGTGGCGTCGTGGCCGTGGGCGGCGGGCGCCGCCACGGCCGGGGCGGCCAGCGCCGCCGACAGTGCCACGGCGCAGGCCGCCGCCAGGGTGGTGCGTACGCGTGCGGTCATGTCTTCCCCGTTCCTGTGTTCCGTGCTGCTCGGTCCGGGGAGAGACCGGAGGGGCGGCCGGAGGGTTGCTCGGTCCGGGAGGGTTGAGCACCTTTCGGCCCTCCTCCGCCTCGGTTGTCACGGGCCACCCCTTGTGTCCCCGGTGGCGTATGGCGGAAGTACGCCATCGCTCCGTCCCGTCCCGGACAACTCTCCCCAAAGGTCGGCCCCTTGCGTAAGGCTGAGCGGTCGTCCGGGATCGGATTCCGGACCACTTCGGCCGGGACCGATCGGTTCCGGTCGTTCCGTACGTTCCTTCACTCCAAGGGATGCCGATGACCCACACCCCCGAGCGGGAACCGATACCGGGCGTCAGACGCGCGGCGCGGATCGTCCTGGCCACGGGCCTCGTCGCCGCGCTCGCCGCCGTCGGGCCCGTGCCCGCGGCCCTGGCCGCCGACGGACCCGCGCCGGCCGCGCCGCCCGCGGACGCCTCCGTCAAGTCCGCCCACGACAAGCTCGGTTCCCACGACGCGGACCTGCTCGCCGCCGCGAAGGCCGGCGGCGAGAAGAACGTCACGATGATGATCGCCACCGCGCCGGGCGCGACCGCGCAGGTGGCGAAGGAACTGAACGCGGTCCCCGGCGGCTCCGTCGGCCGCACCTACGACGAGCTGGGCTACGTCCGCGCCACCGTCCCGACCGCCAGGGCGGACGCGGCCATCGCCGCCGCCGCGAAGCTCTCCTCCGTGCACGGCATCGACCTGCGCGACGAGATCGAGCTGGACGACCCGACGCCGAGCGCGGACATGGCCGAGGGCGCCTCGCACCAGGGCCGTTCCTACCCGGCGCCCGGCCGCGGGACGCCCGCCGAGAACCCGTACAACCCGTCCTTCGAGACGGGCGCCGTCGACTTCGTGAAGAAGAACCCCAAGGCGGACGGCCGCGGCGTCACCATCGGCATCCTCGACTCCGGCGTCGACCTCGCCCATCCGGCGCTGCAGAAGACCACCACCGGCGAGCGCAAGATCGTCGACTGGGTCACCGCCACCGACCCCGTCGTCGACGGCGACCGCACCTGGCGCCCGATGACCACCTCGGTCTCCGGCCCCACCTTCACCTACGGCGGGCAGACCTGGACGGCGCCCGCGGGCGAGTACCGGGTCAGCACCTTCCTGGAGTCGTACACCACCGGCGGCGACGCGGCGGGCGACGCCAACCGGGACGGCGACACCACCGACTCCTGGGGTGTCCTGTACGACGCGAAGGCCGGCACGGTCCGCGTCGACCTGAACAACAACCACGACTTCTCCGACGACACCCCGATGAAGCCGTACAAGGACGGCTTCCAGGTCGGGTACTTCGGCACCGACGACCCGAAGACGGACGTGGCCGAGCGCCAGCCGTTCGTGGTCGAGATCCGCAAGGACGTCGTCTACAACTCCGCGGGCGCCAAGACCGACTTCGTCAACATCGGCGTCATCGAGTCCGAGCACGGCACGCACGTGGCCGGACTCGCCGCCGCCCACGGACTGTTCGGCGGCCGCATGGACGGTGCCGCGCCCGGCGCGAAGATCGTGTCGTCCCGCGCCTGCACCTGGAGCGGCGGCTGCACCAACGTCGCGCTCACCGAGGGCATGGCGGACCTCGTCATCAACCGGGGCGTCGACATCGTCAACATGTCGATCGGCGGCCTGCCCGCCCTCAACGACGGCAACAACGCCCGTGCCGAGCTGTACACGCGGCTCATCGACACCTACGGCGTCCAGCTCGTCATCTCCGCGGGCAACTCCGGACCCGGCGCCAACACCATCGGCGACCCGGGCCTGGCCGACAAGGTGATCTCGGTCGGCGCGTCCATCTCCCGCGAGACCTGGGCCGCCAACTACGGCTCCGAGGTGAAGACCAAGTACCAGATGATGCCGTTCTCCTCGCGCGGACCGCGTGAGGACGGCGGCTTCACGCCGACGCTCACCGCGCCCGGCGCGGCGGTCAACTCCATCCAGACCTGGATGCCCGGCGCCCCGGTCCCCGAGGCGGGCTACGACCTGCCCGCCGGCTACGGCATGCTCCAGGGCACCTCGATGGCCTCCCCGCAGGCCGCCGGCGCCTCCGCGCTGCTGCTGTCGGCGGCCAAGCAGGCCCGCGTCGACCTGACCCCGGCGAAGCTGCGCACGGCGCTGACCTCCACCGCCGACCACATCAAGGGCGCGCAGGCGTACGAGGAGGGCGCGGGCCTGATCAACGTGCCCGACGCCTGGAAGTCGATCCGGCGCGGCGCCACCGCCCACGAGTACACGGTGAAGGCACCGGTCGACACCGCGATCGACCAGTTCCTGGAGACCCCGGGGCACGGCACCGGCCTCTACGACCGCGAGGGCGGCCTGCGGGCCGGGCAGAAGAAGACGTACGAGATCACGCTCACCCGCACCTCCGGCCCGGACCGGGCGCTCCGCCACGAGCTGCACTTCGAGAACAACGCGGGGAACACCTTCCGCGTCGTCGGCCGTGACGAGGTGAAGCTGCCGCTGAACGAGCCGGTGACCGTCAAGGTCGAGGCGCGGCCGGGCTCCGCCGGTCTCAAGAGCGCGATCCTGGAGGTCGACGACCCGCGCACCGAGGGCGTCGACCAGCAGGTCCTGACCACGGTCGTGGTCTCCGCCCCGCTGACGTACGACTTCTCGGCGAAGGGCTCGGTGCAGCGCAACAGCACCGCGTCCTACTTCGTGACCGTCCCCGAGGGCGCCAAGTCGCTGGAGGTGGCGATCGGCGGGCTCAAGGGCAAGAGCCAGACCCGGTTCATCTCCATCCACCCGTACGGCGTCCCGTCCGACAACACCTCCACGCCGTACTGCTACAACAACTACCTCGACGGCAACGGCTGCCGCCCCGACGTGCGCGCGTACGCCGACCCGCAGCCCGGCGTCTGGGAGGTCGAGGTCGAGGCCCGGCGCACCTCGCCGCTGCTCGACAACCCCTACGAGCTGGACGTCTCCGTGCTCGGCGCGGCCTTCGACCCGCAGGTCGTGACCGTGCCCGAGGCCAAGGCGGGCACCCCGGCGGACGCCTCCTGGACGGTGACCAACAAGTACGCCGCGCTGGAGGGCAAGCTGGTCGGCGGCCCGCTCGGCTCCTCCGAGACGTCCCGCCCGACGATCAAGCAGGGGGAGACGGCCACCTCCACGGTCGAGGTGCCCGAGGGCGCCGAGTCGCTGGACGTGGCGATCGGGGGCGTCTCCGACGCCGCCGCCGACCTGGACCTGACGGTCTACGGCGCGAACGGGGCCGTCGTCGCCCAGTCCGCCGACGGGGACTCGGAGGAGTCGGTGTCGATCGCGAAGCCGGCCGCCGGTACCTACACCGTCGTGGTCGCGGGCTACTCGGTGCCGTCGGGCAGCACGGAGTACGACTACCGGGACGTGTACTTCTCCGCCGGTCTCGGCTCGGTCTCCGTGGACGGCTCGGCGGCGGTGAAGCTCGGCACGGGCGCCTCGGCGACGGTCACGGGCAGCGTCACGGCCCTGGCCGCCGCCCCCGAGGGCCGCGAGTTCTTCGGCCGGGTCCAGCTCGTCAACGCCCACGGCACGGTCGCGGGCCTCGGCAGCGTGCGGATCGGGAAGGTCGTGCCGTAGTCCGCTGCGGTACCGGGAGGGGCGGGCGCGCGGTTCGGGCGTCCGCCCCTCTCCCTTCGCGCACGGTGTCCCTCCTCTCCCCTGCGCGTGACGCCCTGCCTCGCCCCCTGCGGGGTACGGGGCGCACGAGGCATACGTCACATCGTCGTGTGGGGTGGGGAGCGGTGGGCAGGGGCGGAA
The DNA here is from genome assembly GCF_000721365.1 of Streptomyces sp. NRRL F-5650. Classification (NCBI taxonomy): domain Bacteria; kingdom Bacillati; phylum Actinomycetota; class Actinomycetes; order Kitasatosporales; family Streptomycetaceae; genus Streptomyces; species Streptomyces sp. NRRL F-5650. The sequence continues at coordinate 222,584 of NZ_JOGV01000009.1, forward strand.
CAGCACAGCTTGCGGCGCGGGGGCGGGGTGACGGAATTTCTGCAGCTCAGCCGGGATTCCCGCGCAAGGAACGCACCTCGTGTCCGAGCCGCCGCGTCCCAGTGTGCGGGCACACCGCGCAATGGATTGGACAGGCGGGCCGGGCTTCGCCCCATGATGGAAAAGTCTCGGCCGAGCAAAGCACGCGTGAAGACACGCGCACAAACGGAGAAGGAGTCACCGTGAGGGTCGGAATCGTCGGAGCCACCGGTCAGGTCGGCACGGTCATGCGCAGGATCCTCACGGAACGGAACTTCCCCGTCACCGAGCTGCGCCTGTTCGCCTCGGCGCGCAGCGCGGGCAAGGAGCTGGACGGCGTCACGGTGGAGGACGCGGCCACCGCGGACTACTCCGGGCTCGACATCGTGCTGTTCTCGGCGGGCGGTGCCACCTCCAAGGCGCTGGCCGAAAAGGTCGCCTCGCAGGGTCCCGTCGTGATCGACAACTCCTCCGCCTGGCGCCGCGACCCCGAGGTGCCCCTCGTGGTCTCCGAGGTGAACCCGCACGCGGTCGCCGACCGCCCCAAGGGCATCATCGCCAACCCGAACTGCACCACCATGGCCGCGATGCCGGTGCTGCGTCCGCTGCACGCGGAGGCGGGCCTGGAAGCCGTGGTCGTCGCCACCTACCAGGCCGTGTCCGGTTCCGGCCTGGCCGGGGTGGACGAGCTGTTCGAGCAGGTCCAGAAGGTCGGCGCGGACGCCCCCAGGCTGACCCACGACGGCTCGGCGGTCGAGTTCCCGAAGCCGGAGAAGTACGTGGCGCCGATCGCGTACAACGTGCTGCCGCTGGCCGGCTCGATCGTCGACGACGGTCTGCACGAGACGGACGAGGAGCAGAAGCTCCGCCACGAGTCCCGCAAGATCCTGGAGATCCCGGAGCTGAAGGTCTCCGGCACCTGTGTGCGCGTGCCGGTCTTCAGCGGCCACTCCCTGCAGATCAACGCCCGTTTCGCCCGTCCGCTCGGCGTGGAGCGCGCCAAGGAGCTGCTGGCCGGCGCCCCCGGCGTCGCGCTCACCGAGGTGCCGACCCCGCTGCAGGCGGCCGGCCAGGACCCGTCGTACGTCGGCCGCATCCGCCGGGACGAGACCGTGGACAACGGCCTCGCCCTGTTCGTCTCCAACGACAACCTGCGCAAGGGCGCGGCGCTGAACGCGGTGCAGATCGCGGAGCTGGTGGCGGCGGAGCTGAAGGGCTAGGGGGTGTCGTTCGGATCACCCCGCGTCTGCGGCCTGATCCGAACGACACCCCTGGTCCCTGGTGACCTCGTAGAGGAAGCAGCCGTACTCGACGGCCCGGACGTGGACGAACGCCACGGCCGGGTCGTCGAACGCTTCCCGGAGGCCGTACGCGAAGGCGCCGGGGTCCCCGATCAGCCGCCCGCCCAGGATGTGCCCGTCGGCGGAGTAGCGGCGCAGGATGCGGTGCGAGTTGGTGAAGGGGAGGCCGTCCGTCTCCGGTCCCGTGCACGCGCCGGCGTGGATGAAGACGGGGCCCTGCTCGTCGTAGGCGCCCGGGTCGGCGCCCGTGGCCGACGCCCAGCGGCGCAGCGGGGCGTAGGAGACGAGCGCGATGCGCTCACCGGCGCGGCTGTGGCGCAGACAGCAGCGCAGCGGGGCGCCGCCCTCGTCGTCGGTCACGGGGGCGGGGACGCGGCCCGCGTCGTCGGTGGCGCGCAGTTCGTCGAGGGTGGCCGGGGGGACGGCGTGTGCGGTGCACTCGTTCATGGGCCCAGGCTCGCGCGCGGACGCGCCGCGCACCGGCGGAAATCGGACATCGCGTTGGACACAGAACACGTGGAAGGATGGCAGAACCCACACATAACGAGGAGATGACCGCGTGCCTGGCACAAACCTGACTCGCGAAGAGGCGCGGCAGCGGGCGACGCTGCTGACCGTTGACTCGTACGAGATCGATCTCGACCTCACCGGCGCGCAGGAGGGCGGTACCTACCGGTCCGTGACCACGGTGCGCTTCGACGTCGTCGAGGGCGGCGGCGAGTCCTTCATCGACCTGGTCGCGCCGACGGTCCACGAGGTGACGCTGAACGGCGACGCCCTCGACGCCGCCGAGGTGTTCCAGGACTCCCGCATCGCCCTGCCGGGGCTGCTGCCGGGGCGCAACATCCTGCGCGTGGTCGCCGACTGCGCGTACACCAACACCGGCGAGGGCCTGCACCGGTTCGTCGACCCGGTGGACGACCAGGCGTACCTGTACACGCAGTTCGAGGTGCCGGACGCGCGCCGGGTCTTCGCCAGCTTCGAGCAGCCGGACCTGAAGGCGACCTTCCAGTTCACCGTGAAGGCGCCCGAGGGCTGGACGGTCGTCTCCAACTCGCCGACGCCCGAACCGAAGGACAACGTCTGGGAGTTCGAGCCGACCCCGCGCATCTCGTCGTACATCACGGCGCTGGTCGTCGGCCCGTACCACTCGGTGCACAGCGTGTACGAGAAGGACGGCCAGTCCGTCCCGCTCGGCATCTACTGCCGCCCCTCGCTGGCCGAGCACCTGGACGCGGACGCGATCTTCGAGGTCACCCGGCAGGGCTTCGACTGGTTCCAGGAGAAGTTCGACTACCCGTACCCGTTCAAGAAGTACGACCAGCTCTTCGTGCCGGAGTTCAACGCGGGCGCGATGGAGAACGCGGGCGCGGTGACCATCCGCGACCAGTACGTGTTCCGCTCCAAGGTGACGGACGCCGCGTACGAGGTGCGGGCCGCCACGATCCTGCACGAGTTGGCGCACATGTGGTTCGGCGACCTGGTCACCATGGAGTGGTGGAACGACCTGTGGCTGAACGAGTCCTTCGCCACCTACGCCGAGGCCGCCTGCCAGGCCGCCGCGCCGGGGTCGAAGTGGCCGCACTCGTGGACGACGTTCGCCAACCAGATGAAGACCTGGGCGTACCGGCAGGACCAGCTCCCGTCCACGCACCCGATCATGGCGGACATCAACGACCTGGACGACGTGCTCGTCAACTTCGACGGCATCACGTACGCCAAGGGCGCCAGCGTCCTCAAGCAGCTCGTGGCGTACGTCGGTGAGGACGCGTTCTTCCGGGGCGTGCAGGCGTACTTCAAGCGGCACGCGTTCGGCAACACCCGTCTGTCGGACCTGCTGGGCGCGCTGGAGGAGACCTCCGGGCGCGACCTGAAGACCTGGTCGAAGGCGTGGCTGGAGACGGCCGGCATCAACGTGCTGCGCCCGGAGATCGAGACGGACGCGAACGGCGTCATCACCTCCTTCGCCATCCGCCAGGAGGCCCCGGCGCTCCCGGCCGGCGCCAAGGGCGAGCCGACGCTGCGCCCCCACCGCATCGCGATCGGCGCCTACGACCTCGACGGCGACGGCAAGCTGGTGCGCGGGGACCGGGTCGAGCTGGACGTGGACGGCGAGCTGACGTCCGTGCCGGAGCTGGTGGGCAGGCCCCGCCCGGCGGTGCTGCTGCTGAACGACGACGACCTGTCCTACGCGAAGGTCCGCCTGGACGAGCAGTCCCTGGCCGTGGTCACCGAGCACCTCGGCGACTTCACGGAGTCCCTGCCGCGCGCCCTGTGCTGGGCGTCGGCGTGGGACATGACCCGGGACGCGGAACTGGCCACCCGGGACTACCTGTCCCTCGTCCTGTCGGGCATCGGCAAGGAGTCCGACATCGGTGTCGTGCAGTCGCTGCACCGCCAGGTGAAGCTGGCCATCGACCAGTACGCCGCCCCGAGCGCCCGCGAGGCGCTGCTCACCCGCTGGACCGAGGCCACGCTGGCCCACCTGCGGGCCGCCGAGGCGGGCAGCGACCACCAGCTCGCCTGGGCGCGGGCCTTCGCGGCGACGGCCAGGACGCCGGAACAGCTCGACCTGCTGGACGCGCTGCTGGACGGCACGAAGACGATCGAGGGCCTGGCCGTCGACACCGAGCTGCGCTGGGCGTTCGTGCAGCGGCTCGCGGCCGTGGGCCGGTTCGGCGGGTCGGAGATCGCGGCGGAGTACGAGCGGGACAGGACCGCCGCCGGTGAGCGCCACGCGGCCACCGCGCGGGCGGCCCGCCCGACCGAGGCGGCCAAGGCGGAGGCCTGGGAGTCGGTCGTGGAGTCCGACAAGCTGCCGAACGCCGTGCAGGAGGCGGTCATCGCGGGCTTCGTCCAGACCGACCAGCGCGAGCTGCTGGCGCCGTACACGGAGCGGTACTTCGAGGCGCTGAAGGACGTCTGGGAGTCCCGTTCGCACGAGATGGCCCAGCAGATCGCGGTCGGCCTGTACCCGGCGGTGCAGGTCTCCCGGGAGACCCTGGACCGCACGGACGCCTGGCTGGCCTCCGCCGCCCCGAACGCGGCCCTGCGCCGCCTGGTCTCGGAGTCCCGCTCGGGCATCGAGCGCGCGCTGAAGGCCCAGGCCGCGGACGCGGCGGCGGCCGAGTAGGCCGCGGTACGCGGGGAGGGGCGCCCGGCACGTGCACGACGCGGGCGCCCCTCGCACGTGTACACCCCGGCCCGGGGGCGGGCCCGCCGGCTTCGGCAGGCCCGCCCCTCCACCCGCCCGCCCCGGGCAACCGCCCCGCCACCCGAAGCCCCCGGCACCGCCCGCGGCCTCGGCGGAAAACCGCGCCACGGCACCACGCCCGCCCGCATGCCGCACGGCGGGCGGGCGTCCCGGTCCTGCCCCGCCCCGCGGGGGCCCCGGACTCCTGCCCGGCGTCCCCGTGGAACCCGCGGCGGCGCGGCCCGTGCGCCGGGTGGCCCAGGGCACGGCCGCGGTGAACCCGCCGGACCCGGCAGGGCGCGTCCGGCTCCGCCTCCGGCACCGTGTCGGGCGTTCCCAGGGCGTTCCCGGGGCGTCCTCAGGCGTTCCGTTCGTCCGCCGCCGTGCGCAGGGCCTCCAGGACCGTGGCGACGGCCGCGGCCTGCTCCGCTCCCCTGCGCACGGCCGCGACGACGTGCCGGACGGGGCGGTCCTCGCGCAGCTCGCGCATCACCACCCCGTCCCGGGGGACGGCCGCCATGCGCGGTACCAGGGCGACGCCCATGCCCGCCCCGACCATGGCGAGGATGGCCGGCCAGCCGGCCGCCGCGTGGCCCTGGTGCGGCCGGAACCCGGCGGCCTCGCAGGCCCCGCGCGTGATGTCGGACCAGGGCCCGCTGCCGCCGAAGATCCACGGCTCGGCGGCGAGGTCCGCCAGCCGCAGCCCCTCCGCGCGGGCCAGCGGGTGGTCGCCGGGAAGGGCGACGTCGAGCGGGTCGGCGAGCAGCGGGACGCGGGTGAAGCGCGGGTCGACGGCGCTCGGCGCCTGCGCGGCCAGCGACAGCGCGAGGTCGACCTCCCCGGCGGCCAGCAGCTCGTACGCCTCCTGCGCCTCGGCCTCCCGCACCCGCACCGCGATCCCGGGACGCGAGGCACGCAGCGCGGTGACGGCCGGTACGACGAGGGCGGGTACGGCGGTGGAGAAGGCACCGACCCCGACCTCGCCCGCCTCCCCGCGGACGTGGGCCGCCAGTTCGGCGTCGGCGCGCTCCAGTTGCTCGAACACCGCCTCGGCGTGCCGCAGCACCAGTCGCGCCGCGTCCGTCAGCCGGACCCTCCTGCCGTGGGCCCGCAGCAGCTCCACCCCGAGCTGCCGGGAGAGGTTCGTCAACTGCTGGGACACGGCGGACGGCGTCATGTGCAGCGCCTCGGCCGTCGCGGTCACCGTGCCCCGTTCCCGCAGCGTGCGCAGGATCTGCAGCTTGCGGAGGTCCCAGTCGGCCATGGCGGCAACCTACCGCCGGGCCCCCGCGCCCAGGACGACGCCACCGAGGATCAGCGCCATGCAGCCCGCCTGCGCCCAGCCGGTCGGCTCGGCGAGCAGCGCCCAGGACAGCAGGGCGACGCACACCGGCTGGAGGTAGTAGACGACCCCGGCGCGGGACGGGCCGATCAGGGAGATCGCCTTGTTCCAGGCGAAGAAGGCCACGGCGGAGGAGGCGACCCCGACGTAGAGGATCGGCCAGACGGTGCCCGGCGTCGGCTGGAAGCCGCCCTGGACGGCGAGGCTGACGCCCTGGGCGGGCAGCAGCAGGACGGTGCCGACCAGGAACGTGGTGAACAGGAACCCGGCCCCGTCCAGTCCCTCGGGCCTGCGGCGCAGCAGCGCGCTGTAGGACCCGAAGCAGCACGCGGCGGCGATCATCCACAGGTCCCCGGCCGAGAACGACGTCCCGTCCCCGCCCACGAGCAGCAGGACGCCCGCGCAGGCGATGGCCAGCCCGGCGATCCGGCGGGAGCCGAGCCGGACGCCGCCCGCGCGTTCGTAGACGGCCATGAGCACGGGGGACGCCGCCATGATCATGCCCATGTTGGCGGCGGGGGTGGTGACGCCGGCCTGGTTGACGAGGGTGTTGTAGACGGTCACGCCGAGCAGCGAGGCGAGGACCACGAAGCCGAGGTGGCGCCGGATCAGCGCGCGCTGCCGCCAGGCCCGCCGGGCGCCGAAGGGGGCGACGACGGCGAGGGCCACCACCCAGCGCCAGAACGCGTGCTGGACCGGCGGCACACTGTCGCCGAGGGCCCGCGAGGTGACGAAGCTGCCGGACCAGACGAGGGTGGCGAGGACGGCGAGCGCGAGCCCGAGGGCGACGGGCGCCGGCGGCCGAGTCGCGGTGGTCTCCCGGGAGGGGACGCTCTCGGTCGGGTTCCGGTGGGCGGCTGTGGCCACGAAGGTCCTTTCCTGGTCGGAGGCATGGCGGGCCTACCGTCGCAGGGCCGGACCCATCAGGTCCATCGAATCTTTTCGATCGTTCTTTGAAGCAGAACCGAACGGTGCGGCTCCCGCGACCGTCCGCCCGCGCGGCACCCGCTGCCCCGCCAGGGTCGCCCCGAACGCCAGCGCCATGCCCGCCAGTTGCACCGGACCGAGCGCCTCGCCCAGCACGGCCCAGCCGATCACGGCGGCGGTCAGCGGCGAGAGCGGACCGAGGAAGGTGACCTGCGTCGCCGAGAGCCGGCCGATGCCGCGGAACCAGAGCCAGTACGCCAGCGCCGTGTTGCCCAGCGCCAGGTACAGGTACCCGCCGGCCGCCGGGCCGTCCAGCGCGGGCGGGGCACCCTCGACCACCAGGGCGAGCGGGGCCAGGAGCAGGCCGCCCGCGGTCAACTGCCAGGCGGTGAGGGCGAGCGGGCCGACCCCGTCGGGACGGCCCCAGCGCTGGGTGAGCACGACGCCCGCGGACATGGACACGGTGGAGGCGACGGCCGCGAGCAGGCCCAGGGCGTCCAGTCCCCCGGCAGCCTCCAGCACCACCAGGCTGACGCCGGACGCGGCGACGACGCCGGTGAGGACGGACCGGGCCGCGGGCCGCTGCCCGAGGAGCAGCGCCGAGAAGCCGACGACGAGGAGCGGGCCGGCCGAGCCGACGACGGCGGCCATCCCGCCGGGCATCCGGTAGGCGGCGAGGAACAGCAACGGGAAGAACGCCCCGATGTTCAGCACGCCCAGCACCGCCGCCTTGCCCCACCAGGCACCGCGCGGCAGCACCCGGGCGAGGGCGAGCAGCAGCAGACCGGCGGGCAGGGCGCGCATCAGTCCGGTGAACAGGGGCCGGTCGGGCGGCAGCAACTCGGTGGTCACGGCGTAGGTGGTGCCCCAGGAGACGGGGGCGAGGGCGGTGAGCGCGATGAGGGCAGGGCGAGCGGTGCTGGCGGGAGCAGCGGTGCGGGCGGCGGCCATGGGGCACCCTTCGGAGGCGAATGAAGCTCGTCGGCAAGTAGCTTACTTCCAAGCAAGTTTCCGTCAAGCTACTTTCTTGCGGCCGAGCGGAAGAGCCTCGATACTCGTCCCATGACTGAACGTCCCCCCCAGCCCGGACCCCGCAAGGACCCCGTCGACGTGATCGTCGACCAGTGGGCGGAGGTCCGGCCCGACCTGGACACGGCCGGCATGGAGGTGTTCGGTCGGATCTTCCGGCTCTCGCGCGCGATGGGCGACCGGATGGAGCGGGCCTACGCGCGCTTCGGCATCTCGCGGGGCGAGTTCGACGCCCTGGCCACCCTGCGCCGCTCGGGCGAGCCGTACACGCTCTCCCCCCGGCAGCTCTCGGCCGCGCTGATGCTCACCACCGGCGGCATGACGGGGCGGCTGGACAAGCTGGAACGGGCGGGCCTGCTGCGCCGCTCCCCCGACCCGCACGACCGCCGGGGACTGCAGGTCACGCTCACCGACCGGGGGTTGCAGCTCATCGACGAGGCGGTCGGCGCGGGCCTCGCCGCCCAGACCGAGGCGCTGGCCTCCCTGGAGCCGGAGCGCGCCGCCCACCTGGCCGGCCTGCTGCGGGACCTCCTGGCCGCTACGGAGAAGTAGGGCCGCCCCTTCGAACGCGGACGCGGACGCGGACGGGGGAAACGACCGAGGGCGCCGTCCCCGTCGGCGTACGGCTGGTGCGCGTACGTACGGCGGGGGCGGCGCCCTCGGTCGGGCTGGGGCGGTGGGCCGGGCGGCGGGTCAGGCCTTCGCGCCGGCCTTGACCTTGGCGCTGGCCTTGGTCCTGGAGCCGGGGGTCTTCACCAGGTGGTCCGGGTTGGACCGGTCCAGGACCATGACCAGGCCCGCGACGATCACGAACAGCGCGATCGGGGCCAGGACGTAGAGGCCCAGCGTCTCGACGACGCTCAGGCCGGTGCCGGGGTCGTCGCCGTCGTCGCGCGTCAGCGCGAGCGCGGGGGACGACATGAGCAGCATCATCAGCGTCGTACCGGCTGCCAGGGCGCCGGCGCGCAGGGCGTTCTTCTTGTCCACGGTGCCAAGTTAGCGAACGGTCCCGGCGCCCGCGCGCCCGGGGTGCCCGTACGGGGCCCGCGGGCGCCCGGCTCAGCCGCCCCTGCCGCCGTCGCCCTCCCGCCGGGCGTCCCGCGCGGCATCGCGCACGGCGTCGACGAGGGCGTGCAGCCGGGGCGAGGCGGCCAGGTCCTCAAGGGTCACCGGGCGGCCCCCGGCACCGGCGACGGGCAGCCGCCAGTTCGGGTACTGGTCCCAGGTGCCCGGGAGGTTCTGCGGGCGGCGGTCGCCGACGGCGTCCGGGAGCCAGATGCCGACCATGCGGGCGGGGGTGCGCAGCAGGAAGCGGTGCACGGCCTGGATCCCGGCCTCCTCGGCGGGCGTGCCCGCATCGCCGCCGGTGCCGTGCAGCAGCCCGAGCCGGGCCAGTACGTCCAGCCACTGCGCGGTGTCCGCGGCGGCCTCGGCGCGTTCCTCCTCCAGCGGGCGGGTGAGCAGGCCGAGCCGGTCGCGGAGTTCGACGTGCTCGCCGGTGAGGCGGGCGGCGGTGGGGGGCAGGTCGTGCGTGGTGGCGGTGGCCAGGCAGTCGGCGCGCCACCGCTCGGGCGGCAGGGGACGGCCGTCGCCGGTCCAGTCCCGTTCGAACCACAGCACCGAGGTGCCCAGCACCCCGCGCTCGCGCAGCGTCTCGCGCACGCCGGGTGCCACGGTGCCCAGGTCCTCGCCGATGACGACGGCACCGGCCCGGCTCGCCTCCAGGACGAGGACGGCGAGCATGGCCTCGGCGTCGTAGTGGACGTAGGTGCCATCGGTGGGCGCGTGGCCCTCCGGGACCCACCAGAGCCGGAACAGGCCCATGACGTGGTCGACGCGCAGTCCTCCGGCGTACCGGAACAGGCCGCGCAGCAGCTCCCGGAACGGCGCGCAGCCGGAGTCGGCGAGGCGGTCCGGGCGCCAGGGCGGCAGCCCCCAGTCCTGGCCGAGCGCGTTGAAGGCGTCCGGCGGGGCGCCCACCGACATGCCGGCGGCGAAGTACTCCTGCTGCGCCCAGGAGTCGGCGCCGCGCGGGTGCACGCCGACGGCGAGGTCGTGGACGATCCCGACCGGCATGCCGGCCTCGCGGGCGGTGCGCTGGGCGGCGGTGAGCTGGGTGTCGGTGAGCCAGGTGAGGCGGGAGTGGAAGTCGACGCGGTCCATCAGCTCGCGGCGGGCGCGGTCGGTCGCGGCCGAGCGGGGGTCGCGCAGGCCCTCGGGCCACCGGTGCCAGTCGGAGCCGTGGATCTCGGCGAGAGCGCACCAGGTGGCGTGGTCCTCCAGGGCGGTGCCCCGCTCGGCGAGGTAGTCGCAGTAGGCGGCGCGGCGGCCGGGCCCGAGGGGAACCTCGTGGAGCTGTTCGAGCGCCTCGCGCTTCAGCTCCCACACGGCGTCCCGGTCGATGAGGGCGTCCTTCTCCAGCACGCCCTCGCGCAGCCGCCCGGCCCGTTCCCGCAGGGCCCGGGCGCGCTCGGGGTCGGGGACGTACGCGAACTCGGGGACGTCCTCGATCCGCAGGTGCACGGGGTCGGGAAAGCGGCGCGAGGAGGGCCGGTACGGGGAGGGGTCGGTGGGGGCGCCGGGTACGGCCGCGTGCAGCGGGTTGACCTGGACGAATCCGGCGCCGAGGGCGCGTCCGGCCCAGGCGGCGAGTTCGCCGAGGTCGCCGAGGTCGCCCATGCCCCAGGAGCGGCGGGAGAGGAGGGAGTAGAGCTGGACGAGGAATCCGTGGGAGCGGGTGGCGGGGCCGGGCAGCCGGTCGGGCGCGACGATCAGGTGGGACACGGCAACCCGGCCGTCGGGCGCGGTGGCGGTCAGCCGGTGGACGCCGGGCGGCAGCGGCCGGGTGCCGTCACGGCGTTCCCCCTGCTCGGTGTCGACCCGCAGCCGCGTGCCCGGCGGGAGGGCGGCCAGCGCGTCCGGGGTGCCGCCGCCTTCCCAGCGGACGACGGTGGGCGGCAGCAGCCGTTCGCGCAGCTCGCTCTCGCGTGCGGCGAGCGCGGCCCGTACGGCACCGGGGCTGCTCGTGTCGACGCCGAGGGCGGCCAGCGCGAGGGTGACGGCGGTGGCCGAGGCCGGGACGGTGCGGTCCGGGGAGGGGCGGTAGGAGGTGGCGACGCCGTGCAGGGCGGCGAGCCTGGTCAGTTCCTCGGGAAGGTCCCCGGCGGGGGGCTCGGCCGGCTGCGCTGCGGGCATCTGCTTCCTCTACGACCTCGTGGGTTCCGGGACGGGGACGGCGAAGGAGGGGCCGCCCTGCTCCGGCACGTCGGCCGTGAGTTCGGGCGAGGACTCGCTGGTCAGCGGTACGGCGTCGGCGAACGGCGACTCGCTGGTGAGGGGTTCGGCGTCGGGCAGCGGCGGTTCGCTGGTCAGCGGGGTCTCGGCACAGCTTCCGGTGGCGCCGAAGACGCAGTAGTGCGGGGTCTCGGAGTCGGCGGAGGGCTCCGCCCAGGGGGTGGACGGCTCCGCCACGGGTTTGGAGGGGGCCGGCAGCAGAAGGGGCGCCAGTGCAGCCACGGGGGTCTCCTTTGGATCAGGCTCTGGGTCGGACGGTGGAACGGGCTCGGGATCGGGCAGGGCGTCGAGCACGCTTGTGGCGAGTTACGGCAGCCCCTACCCAGTCCCCGCGAGGACAGACGCCCCAATACCACCAACGTGGTCCTGGTCACATCCACCCCCTTCCGAATCAACGCAGAACCGGCCAAAAAATCACCTAACCCGAGCGCGGATCGCACAAACTGGTCACGCACGCACGCCGCTCCCCGGCGGATCCCCTTCAGCTATCCACTCAGTACATGTACTCGGCGAATACTGATCCCCATGAGCACCCGTCACATCCTCCTGGGGCTGCTCGCTTCGGGGCCGAGCCATGGCTACGACCTCAAGCGGCGGCACGACGAACGCTTCCCCCAGGCCCGCCCGCTGGCGTACGGGCAGGTCTACACGACGCTGCAGCGCCTGGTACGGGACGGACTCGCCGAGGTCGACGGCACCGCCTCGGACGGCGGCCCGGAGCGGACCGCGTACCGCGCCACGGACGAGGGAAGGCGTGAACTGGAGCGCTGGTCGGGCGAGATCGCGCCGCCCGCCCCCTTCGTGACCAACGAGATCTTCGCCAAGGTCGTCGTCTCGATCCTCACCGGTGGCGACGCGGGCACCTATCTGCTGGCCCAGCGTGCCGCGCACACGGGCCGGATGCGGGAGCTCACGGCGGTCAGGACGGCCCCGGGCGCGGATCTCACCACCGTGCTCTCGGCCGACTACGCCCTCAGCCACCTCGACGCCGACCTCCGCTGGATGACGACCACGGCGGCCCGGCTCACCACCCTGACCACGGAGGTCCGTACGGCATGACGCACGGGGACACGGGCTCGGCCCCGACCGGCCACGACACCGCGACGCCGGCATCGGCGGTGCACGCCTCGTACGTTGCGGACCCGCCCCGTCGGCTCGCCCACGCACTCGACCGCTTCAACGCGGCTCACCCCTGGGACCACAACGCCCACTACCACCGCTGGATCCTGCGGCAGCTCCCCCGCCGGTTCGGCAGCGCGCTGGACGTCGGTTGCGGCACCGGCGACCTGGCCCGTCTGCTCGCCACCCGCGCCGCCGAGGTCCACGGCGTCGACTCGGACCCCGTGATCGTCTCGCGGGCCCGCAGGCTGACCCCGGAGGCGACGGCGGCGTCCTTCACCGTCGCCGACGCCCCGACCGAACTCCCCGCCGGACCCCACGACGTCATCACCTGCGTCGCCACCCTCCACCACCTGCCGTTCACCCAGGCGCTGAGCGGCTTCCGGGGTCACCTCGCGCCCGGCGGCACCCTGGTCGTCGTCGGCCTCTACCGGCCGCAGACCGCGGCGGACCACCTGCTCGCCGCGACCGCGGTCCCCCTGAACGCCGCCACCGGTTGGCTCAAGAACAAGGGCCGGAGCACGGCTCCGCCCACCTCGATGACCGCCCGGACCCGACCGGCCGACATGCCCTTCCGGGACATCGCCGAAGCGGCCCGCACGGTTCTGCCCGGCGCCCGGCTGCGCCGCCGCCTCTTCTGGCGCTACAGCCTCGTCTGGCGCCGCCCCTGACGGCAGCCCCCTTCGGGAGCGTCAGGCCGAGATGCCGTCGATCCGGGCCATGGCGTCCTCCGCGCCGTACGGCTGCAAGTACGGGAGCCAGCGCGGGTCCCGGTGGCCCGTGCCGATGATGCGCCAGGCCAGGCCGGTCGGCGGGGCCGGTTTGTGGCGCAGGCGCCAGCCCAGTTCGACCAGGTGACGGTCGGCCTTGACGTGGTTGCAGCGCCGGCAGGACGCCACCACGTTGTCCCACGCGTGCAGGCCCCCGCGGCTGCGCGGAACGACGTGGTCGACGCTGGTGGCGACGGCGCCGCAGTACATGCAGCGGCCGCCGTCGCGGGCGAAGAGGGCGCGGCGGGTGAGCGGGACGGGGCCCCGGTAGGGCACCCGGACGAAGCGCTTGAGCCGGACCACGCTGGGTGCGGGCACGGTGACGGTCGCGCTGTGCAGGTAGGCGCCGGACTCCTCGAGGCACACGGCCTTGTTCTCCAGGACGAGGACGAGCGCGCGGCGGAGCGGTACGACGCCGAGTGGCTCGTACGACGCGTTGAGGACCAGGACATGCGGCACGGGTGCCTCCTTGGGCGTCGGCGGCGCGTGGCTCGCGCCGGGACGATCTGGTTCAGTCTCCCCTCATGGCTGGTCGTAGCGCCACCATGTCCCGGTAACGGGCTGGGAGTGTTTTCGACCACACGGGTCCCGGCTCCACGGGCGTGACCAGTCCGGGCGCGGGTGAGCGGCGTCCCGCCCGCCCTCTTCGGGCCGGACCGCGTCCGGTGCCCCGTTAGTGTGGTGCTTCTGCCCGTCCGGTGACCATTCCGTGACCTTGGACCGGACCTCGGACCGGACCGCGCAGGACGGGCCGCCGCATCTGGAGGTTTCCACCGTGTCCCTGTCAGCCGCCGTCCTACTGGCCGCCGGTTCGTCCTCGCCCTCGCCGTCCCCGACCCCGTCGGACCCGACCGTGCCCTCGCTGCGGGAGGCCCACGAGAGCGCGACCAACGCCGCGGGCTGGGTCGAGGAGAACTGGTCGACGTGGCTCGCGATCGGGCTGCGGGTGCTGCTGATCGTGGCCATCGCGGTCGTGCTGCGCGCGGTGGTGCGGCGGGCGATCACCAAGCTGATAGAGCGGATGAACCGCACGAGCGGTTCGTCGGCCGGCACCGCGCTCAGCGGGCTGCTGGTCAACGCCGAGCGGCGCCGCCAGCGCTCGGAGGCCATCGGGTCCGTCCTGCGTTCGGTGGCCAGCTTCCTCATCCTCGGCACCGCCGCCCTGATGGTGCTGGGCACCTTCCAGATCAACCTGGCCCCGCTGCTGGCCTCCGCCGGTGTCGCGGGCGTCGCGATCGGCTTCGGTGCCCGCAACCTGGTCACCGACTTCCTGTCCGGCGTCTTCATGATCCTGGAGGACCAGTACGGCGTCGGCGACAGCATCGACGCGGGCGTGGCCTCCGGCGAGGTCATCGAGGTCGGCCTGCGAGTGACCAAGCTGCGCGGCGCCGAGGGCGAGATCTGGTACGTCCGCAACGGCGAGGTCAAGCGCATCGGCAACCTCTCCCAGGGCTGGTCCACGGCCGGCGTCGACGTGACCGTCCGCGCCGACGAGGACCTGGACAAGGTGAAGGAGACCCTCGCCGCGGTCGGCGAGCGGATGAGCAAGGAGGAGCCCTGGAACGAGATGCTCTGGGGGCCGATCGAGACCCTCGGGCTGGACTCCGTGCTCCTCGACTCCATGGTGGTGCGGGTCTCCGCCAAGACCATGCCCGGCAAGTCCCTCACGGTCGAGCGTGAGCTGCGCTGGCGCATCAAGCGGGCCTTCGACGCGGCCGGCATCGCGATCGTCGGCGGTGCCACCGTGCCGCTGGAGGGCGCCCCGGCCGCCGCCGACCCGACGGCGGGCGTCGCGGCGCCGTCGGCGTACGCGAGCACCTCGTCGCCGCAGTCCCTCGCGGCCTCGCCCATTCCGCCGCCCAGCACCAGCAAGTAGCGCCGCCGGGCTCCCGGCCCTTCCCGCCCCCGGGGCAACGACCGCGTCGCCCCGGGGGCGGTCTCTTGACGGCACCTCCCGGGCGGGCCTACGTTCTCCGTCCAACAGGAAACCTTCCTAACAGACACACGGGAGGGCGTTTCCCGTGATCCACGCGGTGGACTTGGCCCACCGCCCCTGAAAAGCTGAGCGGCCGAGAGGCAGGTGTGGACACGCATGGCAGGAACCGCCGGTACGCCGGGCACCCCGCGCGTCCTGCGCGCCATGAACGACCGGGCCGCCCTCGACCTCCTGCTGGCGCACGGGCCGCTGTCCCGGACCCGGATCGGCAAGCTGACCGGCCTGTCGAAGCCGACGGCCTCGCAGTTGCTGGCCCGGCTGGAGGCGGCGGGTCTGGTGCTCGCCGGGGGCACGACGGAGGGGCGCCCCGGGCCCGGCGCCCAGCTCTACGAGGTCAACCCGGCCGCCGCGTACGCCGCCGGGCTCGACGTCACCCCGGGCCGCATCCTGGCCGCGGTCGCCGACGTCACCGGCCGCACGGTCGGCCGGTACGAGCTGCCCACCCCGGGGCGGCGCCCCGCCGCGCCCGTCGTCCGGCAGGTCACCGACGCCCTCGACGGCGCGGTGAAGGCGGCCGGGCTGGACCGCGGTGCCGTGCACCGGCTCGTCATCGGCACCCCGGGCGCCTTCGACCCGGGCACCGGGCGGCTGCGCTACGCCTCCCACCTGCCCGGCTGGCACTCCCCCGCCCTCCTGGACGAACTCGCCGCCGCGCTGCCGATGCCGGTGGAGTACGAGAACGACGTCAACCTCGCCGCCGTGGCCGAGCAGCGGCTCGGTGCGGCCCGGGGGCACGAGGACTTCGTGCTGCTGTGGAACCAGGAGGGCCTGGGCGCCGCCCTGGTCCTCGGCGGCCGGCTGCACCGCGGCTGGACCGGCGGCGCCGGCGAGGTCGGGTTCCTGCCCGTGCCGGGCGCCCCGCTGGTCCGCAAGGTCAGCCGTACCGGCAGCGGCGGCTTCCAGGAGCTGGCCGGTTCCCAGGCGCTGGCGGGACTGGCCCGGGAACTGGGGGTCGCCGAGGTCCCCTCGGGGCCGTATCCCGAGGTGGCCGCCGCCCTGGTCGCCCGCGGCGCCCGGGCCGGCCGCGACGACGGCCCGCACCGCCGGCTGCTGCGGACCTACGCCACCCGCCTGGCCACCGGCCTCGCCTCCCTCGTCTCCGTACTCGATCCCGAGCTGGTGGTCCTGAGCGGTACCTCGCTGACCGCCGGCGGCGAGGCGCTGCGCGACCTGGTCCGCGACGAGCTGGAGGAACTGGCCGCCTCCAGGCCCCGGCTCGCCGTCGGCGAGGTGACCGAGCACCCCGTTCTGCGCGGCGCACTGGAGAGCGCGCTCGCGACCACCCGCGACGAGGTCTTCGACACCTCGCGCTGACCCCGCGCCCCCGACTCGCCCCGTCCCGACGCGCCCCATCCACCTGTCCCCACCCTGCCCCTGGGAGCCTCGCCATGCCCGGAATATCCAGAAAAGCGGCCCTGGCCGTCGCCGCCTCCGCCTCCCTCGCCCTGCTCGCCACCGCCTGTACCGGCCAGGCGGAGACCGGCGCCTCCGACGACCCGGACGCCGAGACGACCATCACCTTCTGGCACGGCTGGAGCGCCCCCGCCGAGGTGGAGGCCGTGCAGGCCAACGTGGACCGGTTCGAGAAGGCGCACCCCAACATCAAGGTGAAGGTCGTCGGCAACATCAACGACGACAAGCTCAACCAGGCCCTGCGCGCCGGCGGTTCGAGCGGCCCCGACGTGGTGTCCTCGTTCACCACCTCCAACATCGGCAAGTTCTGCTCCTCGGGCGCCTTCCTCGACCTGAAGCCGTTCGTCGAGAAGTCGAAGCTCGATCTGGACGCCCTGATCCCGAAGCCGATGCTGGACTACACGCAGTTCGACGGCACGCGCTGCGCCCTGCCCCTGCTCGGCGACGCCTACGGCCTCTACTACAACAAGGACGCCTTCGAGGCGGCCGGGATCAAGGCGCCGCCGAAGACCTGGTCCGAGTTCGCCCGGGTGGCGAAGAAGCTGACCAGGACCAGGGGCGACGGGTACGAGCGGCTCGGCTTCATGCCGAACTACCACGGCTACGAGACCGTCGTCGACCACTACATGTCCCAGTGGGACCACGCCTACTTCGACGCGGACGGCAGGTCCAACGTCGCCAAGGACCCGGCGTTCGCCGAGATGTTCACGTACCAGAAGAAGCTCGTCGACGACCTCGGCGGCTTCGAGAGGCTGGAGAAGTACCGCAACACCTTCGGCGACGAGTGGGGCGCCAAGCACCCCTTCCACACCGGCCAGGTGGCCATGCAGCTCGACGGCGAGTGGCGGCTCGGCATGGCGAAGGACGCGGGCGTCGGCTTCGAGATCGGCACCGCCCCGATGCCCGTCGCCGACGACGAGGCCGACGAGTACGGCAAGGGCTTCCTGTCCGGCACCGTGATGGGCATCGCCCCGCACAGCAAGAAGCAGAACGCGGCGTGGGAGCTGGTGAAGTACATGACGACCGACACCGAGGCCGTCGTCGCCTTCGCCAACGCCATCCGCAACGTGCCCTCCACCTTCCCGGCCCTCAAGTCGCCGGGCCTGAAGACCGACCCCGAGTTCAAGACCTTCCTGGACATCGCCCAGCACCCCGAGTCGAACTCCCCGCCGGCCTCCGTCAACGGCGCCACCTACCAGCTCACGCTCCAGGACTTCGGGTACCAGTACGAGTCGGGCAGGGTGAAGGACCTCAAGGCGGGGCTGGAGAAGACCGCCGAGCAGATCGACCGCGACATCGAGCAGACGAAGTAGCGGTCCATGGCATCCGCGACCTCCACGACCTCCACGCGCGCCCCCCGCGCCCCGCGCGCGCTCCGTGCCAGGCGCCGGCGCTCGGCGCTGCGCACGGTGGCCTTCATGTCACCGTGGCTCGTCGGGTTCGGCGTCTTCTTCGCCTACCCCCTGGTGTCCACCGTGTACTTCTCGCTGATGAAGTACGACGGCTTCGGCGTCCCGGAGTTCCGGGGCCTGGAGAACTGGGCGTACGTCTTCCAGGACTATCCGCTCTTCTGGCCGGCGCTGCGCAACACCCTGTGGCTGGTCCTGGTGATGGTGACCTGCCGGGTGGTCTTCGGCCTCGGCGTCGGGCTGCTCATCACGAAGATCAAGACCGGCGCCGGGATCTTCCGCACCCTCTTCTACCTGCCCTACCTCGCCCCGCCCGTCGCGGCGACCCTGGCCTTCGTCTTCCTCCTCAACCCCGGTACGGGACCGGTCAACTCGGTCCTGGAGGGCCTGGGCGTGCCCGCGCCCGGCTGGTTCACGGACGCGGCCTGGTCCAAGCCGGCGCTGACCGCGCTCGCGGTGTGGGGCGTGGGCGACCTGATGGTCATCTTCATGGCCGCCCTGCTCGACGTGCCCAAGGAGCAGTACGAGGCGGCCGAGCTGGACGGGGCGTCGGCCCGGCAGCGGTTCCGGTTCGTGACGCTGCCGAACATCTCGCCGATCGTGCTGTTCGCCGTGGTCACGGGCGTGATCCAGACGATGCAGTACTACACGCAGCCGCTGGTCGCCGGGAAGGTCGCCTCCGGGATCATCGGCGGCTCCGGGCAGTCCTTCGAGCCCGGCTACCCCGACAAGTCCACCCTCACCCTCCCCCAGCTCGTCTACAACCTCGGCTTCCAGCGCTTCGACTACGGCTCCGCCTGCGTGGTCGCGCTCGTGCTGTTCGCGCTGGCGATGGCGTTCACGGCGCTGCTGATGCGCCGCCGGGGCGGTCTGATCCAGGCAGGTGACCGATGACCCAGGTATCGACGGCTCTTCCGCCGGCCCGGCCCGCGCCGGCCGGGGGCCCGCCGCCCGCAACGAAGCGCACCGCCCGCCGGCGGGTGCTGCTGCACTGGATCGGCGTCCACGCGCTGGGCGTGGCCGCCGCCCTCTTCTTCACGCTGCCGTTCGTGTTCGTGGTGCTCACCTCGCTGATGAGCGACCAGCAGGCGCTCACCCGCGACCTGTGGCCGCACACCTGGGAGTGGGGCAACTACCGCACCGTCCTGGACACGCCCGGCTTCCTCACCTGGTGGAAGAACACGCTGCTGTACGCGGGGCTCGGCACCGTGCTGACGGTGGCGTCCTCGGTCCCGGTGGCGTACGCGCTGGCCAAGTTCCGCTTCCGGGGCCGGCACCTGTCCCTGATGCTGGTGATCTCGATGATGATGCTGCCCCCGCAGGTGGTCGTCATCCCGATGTACCTGTTCTGGGCGAAGCAGCTCGACCTGTCCGGCACGCTGTGGCCGCTGATCGTCCCGATGGCCTTCGGCGACGCCTTCTCCATCTTCCTGCTGCGCCAGTTCCTGCTGACCATCCCGGACGAGTACCTGGACGCGGCGAAGGTCGACGGCTGCGGGGAGCTGCGCACCCTGCTGAAGGTGGTCCTGCCGATGGCGAAGCCGGGCATCGCGGCCGTGGCCCTCTTCCAGTTCTTCTACGCCTGGAACGACTACTTCGGCCCGCAGATCTACGCCTCCGAGAACCCCGGCGCCTGGACCCTCTCCTACGGCCTGGAGTCCTTCAAGGGCGCCCACCACACCGACTGGAACCTCACCATGGCCGCGACCGTGCTGGTCATGGCCCCCGTGATCCTCGTGTTCTTCTTCGCGCAGAAGGCGTTCGTCGAGGGCGTCACACTGACCGGAGTAAAGGGTTGATGACTGCATGAAACTCACCGTGGTCGGCGGCGGTTCGACCTACACCCCCGAACTGATCGACGGTTTCGCCCGGCTGCGGGACACGCTGCCGGTGGAGGAGCTGGTGCTCGTCGACCCGGCGGCGGACCGGCTGGAGCTGGTCGGGGGACTGGCCCGCCGCATCTTCGCCCGACAGGGGCACGGCGGCCGTGTGGTCACCACCTCCGACCTGGACGCGGCCGTCGACGGCGCCGACGCCGTACTGCTCCAGTTGCGGGTCGGCGGGCAGGCGGCCCGGCAGCAGGACGAGACGTGGCCGCTGGAGTGCGGCTGCGTCGGGCAGGAGACGACCGGCGCGGGCGGGCTCGCCAAGGCGCTGCGCACGGTGCCGGTGGTGCTGGACATCGCCGAGCGGGTGCGCCGGGCCAGCCCCGACGCGTGGATCATCGACTTCACCAACCCGGTCGGCATCGTCACCCGCGCCCTGCTCCAGGCCGGGCACCGCGCGGTCGGGCTGTGCAACGTGGCGATCGGGCTGCAGCGCAGGTTCGCCGCGCTGCTGGGGGTGGCACCGGCCGACGTCCACCTGGACCACGTCGGGCTCAACCACCTCACCTGGGAGACCGGCGTACGGCTCGGCGGCCCCGAGGGCGAGGACGTGCTGCCCCGCCTGCTGGCCGGGCACGGGGAGGGGATCGCCGCCGACCTGCGCCTGCCCCGGCCCCTCCTGGACCGCCTGGGCGTCGTCCCGTCGTACTACCTGCGCTACTACTACGCCCACGACGAGGTCGTCGACGAGCTGCGCACCAAGCCGTCCCGGGCCGCCGAAGTCGCGGAGATGGAGAGGCAGTTGCTGGAGATGTACGGCGACCCGGCCCTGGACGAGAAGCCGGAGCTGCTCGCCCGGCGCGGCGGCGCCTACTACTCCGAGGCCGCCGTGGACCTCGCCGCCGCCCTGCTCGGCGGCTCGGGCTCCCCGTACCAGGTGGTGAACACCCTCAACCGGGGCACGCTGCCCTTCCTCCCCGACGACGCGGTGATCGAGGTGCCCGCGGCGGTGGGCGGCAAGGGCGCCTCCCCGCTGCCGGTGGCCGAGGTGGACCCGCTGTACGCGGGGCTCATGGCGCACGTCACCGCGTACGAGGACCTGGCCCTGGACGCGGCGCTGCGCGGCGGGCGGGAGCGGGTCTTCCGGGCGCTGCTCGCCCACCCGCTCGTCGGTCAGTACGCGTACGCCGAGCAGCTCACCGACCGGCTGGTCGCGCACAACCGGGAGCACCTGGCGTGGGCGTGAGCGCGGGCGTCCTCGCCGTCGACGCGGGCAACAGCAAGACCGACGTGGCCGTGGTGACGGCCGGCGGGGAGGTCCTCGCCACCGCGCGCGGCGGGGCGTTCCGTCCGCCCGCCGTGGGGGTGGAGCGGGCGGTGGACGCCCTGGCGGAGGCGGTGACACGGGCCTTCGACGCGGCCGGCGTCACCTCCGTCGAGCACGTGTCGGCGTGCCTGGCCAACGCCGACCTGCCCGTGGAGGAGGAGCAGTTGGCCGCCGCGCTGCACGCGCGCGCGTGGGGTGCCCACGTCGAGGTGCGCAACGACACCTTCGCGGTCCTGCGGGCCGGGGTGGCCGAGCCGCTGGGTGTCGCGGTCGTGTGCGGGGCCGGTGTCAACTGCGTCGGCATGCGCCCCGACGGCCGCACCGCCCGCTTCCCGGCCATCGGCCGCATCTCCGGCGACTGGGGCGGCGGCTGGGGGCTGGCCGAGGAGGCGCTGTGGCACGCCGCGCGCGCGGAGGACGGGCGCGGGGAGCCCACGGAACTGGCCAGGACCCTGCCGGCGCACTTCGGGCTGGACTCGATGTACGCCCTCATCGAGGCCCTGCACCTGCGGCACGTGGAGCCCGCGCGGCGGCACGAGCTGACCCCCGTGCTGTTCGCGACGGCGGCCGGCGGCGACCCGCTGGCCCGGTCGGTCGTCGACCGGCAGGCCGACGAGGTGGTGGCCATGGCCACGGTGGCGCTGACCCGCCTGGACCTGCTGGACGAACCGGCGCCGGTCCTGCTGGGCGGCAGCGTGCTGGCGGCCCGGCACGCGCGGCTCGACGACCGGATACGGGAGCTGCTGGCGGCCCGCGCCCCCAAGGCGGTGCCGCGCGTGGTGACGGCGCCGCCCGTGCTGGGCGCGGTGCTGCTGGGCCTGGACCGCGTGGGCGCGGCGCCCGGGGCCCGTGCGCGGGTCCGGGAGCACTTCGGCGCGTGAGCCGCCCGCGTCCCCCGCCGTGCCCGCGCACGGGAACCGGTCCGGGGGACCGGTCCGGGGAACCGAACCGGTTCCCGTGGCGTATTCATGGGCAGGGGTGGTGCGTTGCGCCCGCATCATCAAGATCGGGTGAAGGCCGGTGCGAATGCCGGGGCGGGCAGCGATACTTGCGGCGACGGATGACCATGGGGGAGGTCAGCAGTGACTCAACCGCCGAAGGGCAGTGCGGCGCCGCCGCCCGGTCCGGGCGTGCCCGGCCCGCCCGCCGCACCGCCGCGTTCCGCACCGGTGCCGGCGCAGCGGTCGGGCGGCGCGCCCGTGGCTGCCCCGCCGCCCCAGCCGCCCCGGCGGCGCACCGCGTTCGCCGAGGGCGTGGACCGGCTGCGCGCGGCGGCGGTCACCGAGCCGGGGCGGCTGCGCATCATCGGCGCGCTGCTCGCCGTCCTCGTGGCCGCCTTCGGGACCGTCACCGCGTGGCAGATGAACGAGCGGGCCGCGGCGGCCGACGACGTGCTGTCCCGCAGCCAGCCCCTCAGCTCCGCCGCGGCCGGCATCTACCGCTCCCTCGCCGAGGCCAACACCGCGGCCTCCAGCGGCTTCCTGGCCGGCGGCCAGGAGGCGGAGGACTCCCGCACGCGGTACGACAAGGGCATCCGCGCCGCCGCCGAGGGGCTCGTGACGGCCGCCGCCAACTCCGAGCCGAAGTCACCGGCGGCACGGACCATCGAGGAACTCAACCGCCTGCTGCCCGAGTACAAGGGCCTGGTGGAGCGCGCCCGCACCTACAACCGGCAGGGCTTCCCGGTCGGCGGCGCCTATCTGCGCTACGCCAACGAGAAGATGCAGAAGGAGATGCTCCCGGCGGCGGAGGACCTCTACACCAAGGAGAACCAGCGGCTGCGCGCCGACTACGGCGACGCCGAGCCCTATCCCTGGGCGGCGATCGCCCTCGGCGTCGTCCTGCTCGCCGCGCTGGCCTGGGCCCAGCACCGGCACTACCGGCGCACCAACCGCGTCCTGAACCGCGGCCTGGTCGCCGCCACCGCCGCCTCGGTGGCCGTGCTCGTCTGGCTGGTCGTCGGCCACGGCGTCGCGCGCTCGAACCTGTCCGACTCCTACGAACACGGCGTGCGCTCCCTCAACGCCCTCAACGAGGCCCGCATCGCCTCCCTCAAGGCCCGGGGCAACGAGAACCTGACCCTGGTCTCCCGCGGCGCGGAGACCACGAAGGCCGGCGGCAGGACGTACGACTCCTACGACCTGGCCTTCGGCAAGAACATGGACGCCCTCGGCAAGGCGCTGGCCGAGGCGGGGCGGCTCGCCGACGACGGGGCGGGCGCACGGCCGGTCGCCGCGGCCGACCGCGACATGGCGGAGTGGAAGAAGCGGCACGCCTCGGCCCGTGAGCAGGACGAGAACGGCAACTACCAGCAGGCGCTGGACCTGGTGATCGGCGGCGACGGCGCCACGGTCGAGTGCTTCGACGGCGTCGATGCGGCGCTCGCCACCGCGCTCGGCCACGAGAAGGCGCAGTTCGAGCGGGCGGCGGGCGACGGCCTGGACGCGATGGGCTACCTGCCGCAGGGCGCCGGTGTGCTCGCCGCGCTGGGTGCGGCCGGCGCGCTGATCGGCATCGGCCGCAGGCTGTCGGAGTACCGGTGAGGCGGGGAGTGGGCCCGGCGGGCCGGCGGGAAGGAGTGCCCGTGGGGGCGGTACCCGGGAGAGGGGGCGTGAGGATGCGTGCGCGGCGGCTGCGGACCGGCCTGAAGGGCTGGGGCGGTGTGGGGGTGATGGCCCTCGCCTGCGCCCTCGCGGTGCTGGCGGCCCTGCTCCTGCCGACGTTCCACTCGCGCGGCGGGGACGGCGCCCGCCCCGGCGACGGCACCCGGGGCGCCACCCACGGCGGCCAGGCGCGGGCCGCGCAGGAGTGCACCGACCCGGAGAAGCAGACCCTCGCCCCCTCCGGCGACGACGGGCCCACCATCGACGAGATCCGCTCCCGCAAGGGCGGCAAGCGCAAGCTGGTCGTCGGCGTCGACCAGAACAGCTACCGCTGGGGCTACCGCGACCCGAACAGCGGCGGCGACGCCCGCCTGGAGGGCTTCGACATCGACCTGGCGCACCGCATCGCCAAGGACGTCCTCGGCGACGCGGACGCCGTGCAGTTCAAGGCGATCCCCACCGACCAGCGCATCCCCGCGATCCAGGACGGCCGGGTCGACATGGTGGTCCGCACGATGACCATCAACTGCGACCGGCTCCAGGACGTCGCCTTCTCCGCGCCCTACTTCCGCACCGGCCAGCAGGTCCTGGCGCCCAAGTCCTCGGAGATCACCGGGTACGACCGCAGCCTGGCCGGCAAGGAGATCTGCACGGCGGCGGGTTCGACGGCGCTGAGCACGCTGGAGCAGGACCGCGAGGACGGCAGGCTGCCCGAGGGCGTCGACCTGCGCACCACCGTCCCCAGCCAACTGGACTGCCTGGTACGGCTCCAGCTCGGCGAGGTCGACGCGGTCGTCACCGACGGCGCCCTCGCCGCCAGCCAGGCCGCGCAGGACCCGACGGTCGAGCTGAAGGGCGACGCCTTCACCACCGAGTACTACGGCGTGGCGATGAAGAAGGACGCCGACGATCTGGTACGCCGGGTCAACCGGGTCCTGGAGCAGTGGCGCGCGGACCGGACCGGGGGCTGGCAGCACTCATACGACCGGTGGCTGTCGGAGACCATGGACGGCGCGGCGAAGTCGCTGCCGCCGACGCCGCAGTACCTGCGCGGGAGCTGACCGGCGGGGCGGCGCAGGCGAAGAGGGAACGCACGCACGGAACAGGCAAGTCCGCTACGGCGAGAGGTGATCGATGGGCGACACGGGACCCGCCGGGCCGGTGATGGACCGGGACGAGGTGGACCGTGCGCTGGCGCGGCTCGGCGCGGAGCACGAGGCGATCGAGACCTCGCTCCTCGCCCTCCAGGACCACGCGGGCCGCAGACTCCTCGAGGGCGCCGAGCTGACCGGGGTCACCGCCGAACGCTGGTCGGCCACGGAGGCGTCGATCACGCTGCTGTGGGCCTACTTCGACGCGTACGCGGGCGCGTTGCGCACGGCCCGGGAGATCCGTTCCCGGCGGCGCTGGTCCAGCCGCGAGGACCTGGTGGAGCTGACGGAGCTGCTGCGCGGCGAGGCCGTCACGGTGGCCGGTCCGGCCGCCGCCGGCGCCCACGCGCCCGCCCCCGACGGCGGTCCGGGCCGGCTCAGCGAGCGGTACACCCTGGCGTCGCTGGTGGAGCGGATGAACCAGCTCTACGCGACCTCCCTGGACATGGTGGTCGCCGCCGACGCCGTGTGGTCGGCGCTGCCCGCCCGGATCGATTTACTCGCCGCCGAGCTGCGCCGCACCCGCGAGCTGGCGCACTCCGTGGGCGTGCGCCCCGGTGAGCACCCGGCCGGGGACGGCCTGGAGCGGATCACCCGAACCCTGACCCGGCTGCGCGAGCGGGTGGTGTCCGACCCGCTGGCCTTCTGGACGCCCGCGCAGGGCAGTTCGGCACCGGGCGGCGGCCGTCCCGACACCACGGTGTACGACCGGGAGGCGCGGGCGCTGGAGGAGGTGCGCCGGGAGATCGAGGCGGTGCTGGCCGTGCGCCAGGACGCGGAGCAGCGGATCGTGCGGCTGCGGGACGTGCTCTCGCGCGCCGACCGCACGCTGGCCGAGGCGCGCACCGCGCGCGGCGAGGTGCTGGCGAAGATCGCCGCGACGGAGGTGCCGGTGGTGGGCGGGCCGCCGATCGTGCTGCAGGAGCAGCTCGCGGCGGCCGCCGAGTACCGCAGGCACGCCCAGTGGCACCGCCTGTCGCCGCTCCTGGAGTCCCTGGAGGAGAAGGCGGAGGACGAACTGCTGCGCGCCCGCGAGTCGTTGACGGCGGTCACCGCACCGCTCGCGGTCCGTGCCGAGCTGCGCGGCCGGCTGGACGCGTACAAGGCGAAGATGGCCCGGCTCGGGTACGCCGAGGACCCGGAGCTGGCCGAGAAGTACGAGAAGGCGCGCCGCATGCTGTGGAGCGCGCCCTGCGACCTGCGCGTCGCCGAGCAGGCCGTGCTGCGCTACCAGCGGGCGGCGGCCGAACTCCTCGCCGCCGCCCCGCGCGTGCCCGGCCAGGCCGGACCGGTGGACCGGACGGGGCCCGGCGCATGAGCGAGAAGGGGGAGGCAGCGGCATGAGTGAGGCAGGGCGGACGTGTCAGCGTCCCGGCTGCGACGGGACCTACGAGGACGTGGGCGGCGGCGAGCTGTACTGCGACACGTGCGGTCTCGCGCCGGTCGTCGCGGCGGGCGGCGCGCTCGGCTCCGCGCCGACCGGCGTCACCGGCGGCGGGGGCCGGGGCTCGCGCGGCTCGTCGGGCAGCGGCGGTTCCCGCTCCGGCGCCCGCAGTTCGCGTACGTCCTCGCAGTCGTCGAAGTCCCGGCGTTCGGTGTCGGGCCGGCTCTCGCGCGCCGTCTCGGGCCGCTCCACGGGGCGTTCGGTGTCGGTGCGCAGCTCGGGTTCGGGCGCCGGTTCCACCGGGCGCGGGCGCCTGGGCGCCGGGCTGGTCGAGGTGCCGGGGGTGCCGCGGCCCGACCCGCGCGAGATGGTCATGGAGCGCCCGGAGGTGCCCGAGCGCAAGCGGTTCTGCTCGCGCTCGGACTGCGGGGCACCGGTCGGCCGGGCGCGCGGCGAGCGGCCGGGCCGCACCGAGGGCTTCTGCACCAAGTGCGGCCACCCGTACTCGTTCGTGCCCAAGCTCAAGGCCGGGGACGTGGTGCACGGCCAGTACAAGGTCGTGGGCTGCCTCGCGCACGGCGGCCTGGGCTGGATCTACCTCGCCGTGGACAAGGCGGTCTCCGACCGCTGGGTGGTCCTCAAGGGCCTGCTGGACACCGGCGACCAGGACGCGATGGCGGCGGCGATCTCCGAGCGGCGCTTCCTCGCGGAGATCGAGCACGCCAACATCGTCCGCATCTACAACTTCGTCGAGCATCTCGACCAGCGCACCGGCTCCCTCGACGGCTACATCGTCATGGAGTACGTCGGCGGCAAGTCGCTCAAGGAGATCGCCAACGCCCGCCGCTCCCCCGGGGGCAGACGCGATCCGCTGCCGGTGGAGCAGGCCTGCGCGTACGGCATCGAGGCGCTGGAGGCGCTCGGCCACCTGCACAGCCGCAAGCTGCTGTACTGCGACTTCAAGGTCGACAACGCCATCCAGACCGAGGACCAGCTCAAGCTCATAGACATGGGCGCGGTCCGCCGCATGGACGACGAGGAGTCGGCCATCTACGGCACGGTGGGCTACCAGGCCCCCGAGGTCGCCGAGGTCGGCCCGTCGGTGGCCTCCGACCTGTACACGGTGGGGCGCACGCTGGCCGTGCTGACCTTCGACTTCCAGGGCTACACCACGGTCTACGCGGACAGCCTGCCGGACCCGGACAACATCGACGTCTTCCGGCGGTACGAGTCGTTCTACCGGCTGCTGGTGCGGGCCACCGACCCCGATCCGGCCCGCAGGTTCGCCTCCGCGCAGGAGATGGCCGAGCAGTTGACGGGTGTGCTGCGCGAGGTGGTCTCGCTCCAGACGGGGCGGGCCCGGCCCGCCGTCTCCACGCTGTTCGGGCCCGAGGTGCGGGTGACGGACACGGAGTTGTTCCCGCGCCTGGACGGCGAGGTGTCACGGCTGGGGGCCAGGGCGGTACGTGGACGTGGCCGCCGGGGCGGTGCCGGGACGGCGCCCGCGGGCGGCTTGGCTCCCTCTCCCGCGCTGCCGGGCGGCCCGGACCCGTCGTCCGCGCTGCCGGGTGGGGCCGCTCCCGCCGTGGGCGCGCCGGGCGGGACCGTCGCGCACGCCCCGGCGGCCGGCGCCGGTGGCGTACCGGGGGGCGCGCCGGGGGGCGCGAGCGCGTCACTGCCGGGCGCGGTGAGCGCCGTCGGCGGTCTCGGCACCGGGGCCTCCTCCGGCCTGGTCAAGGCGGCCGACGCGCCCGCCGCCACGCTCGCGCTGCCGGTCCCCCGGGTCGACGCCGCGGACCCCAACGCGGGCTTCCTGGCGGGCCTGATGGCGTCCGCGCCGAACGAGCTGCTGACCGCGCTGGCCGCCGCGCCGGCACCGTCGGCCGAGACGCGGCTGCGGGAGATCCGGGCCCGGCTGGAGAGCGGTGACACGTCCGGCGCGCTGGAGGTCCTGGGCGCCCTGGAGGGCGAGCGCCCCGACGACTGGCGGGTGGTCTGGTACCGCGGTCTCGCCTCGCTGGTGACCGGCGCCCACGAGGACGCCGCGCTGGCCTTCGACGCGGTCTACGACGCCTTCCCGGGCGAGATCGCGCCCAAGCTGGCGCTGGGCCTGTGCGCGGAGGTGCTGGGGCAGCTCGACAACGCCGCCGAGTACTACCGGCTGGTGTGGTCCTCCGACCCCAGCCACGTCAGCGCGGCCTTCGGTCTGGCCCGGGTCCAGTTGGCCGGCGGCGACCGGACGGGTGCCGTACGGACGTTGGAGTCGGTGCCGGAGTCGTCCATCCACTACACGGGGGCGCGCGTGGCGGCCGTACGGGCGCGGCTGCGGCAGCGCACCGCCGCCGCGGGCGACCTGGAGTTCCTGGACGACCTGGTCGCCGCCGCGCGGCAGGTGGAGACGCTGGACGCGTACGGTCTGGACCCGGCGCGGCGCGAGCAACTGTCGGCCGAGGTCCTCGGTTGCGCGCTGGACTGGGTACTCTCCGGAGGTCGGGGTTCCGTCCCCGCCCCGCTCTCGGCTCCGCCCGAGCGGGGGGACCCCCGTGCCGCCGGGGGGCGGACGCTGCTCGGCAGCGCCCTCGACGAACGCGGCCTGCGCTTCGGCCTGGAGCGTTCGTACCGCACGCTGGCCCGGCTGGCGCGAGGCGGCGAGGAGAGGATCGACCTGGTGGAACGTGCCAATCGTTACCGGCCCCGGACGTGGGTGTAGTTGATGTCGCAGATGCCCCAGCAGGCCGCTGTGCCGAAGTGCCCGAGCTGCGAGGAGCCCCTCGAGTCGGGTGACCGTTTCTGCGGTGCGTGCGGATACGACCTGTCCGTCGTGCCCGCCCGGCCCGAGGACAGCCCGACGCTCGCCGTCAACGGCGCGGTGCCCGCGCCCGACGGCGTGGACTGGCCCGTGGCCCGGGACTCGGACGGCCACGGGCACCCCGCCCCCGTGCACGCGGCGGCCGAGGTGCCCGGCACCGACTCGGGCGGCTCCCCGCTGCCGCCGCCCCCGCCCGCCCCTCCGGCGGCACCGCCCGCGGCTCCGGCGGCGGCTCCGGCGGCCGGCGCGGAGTCCTCCGCGCCCGGTGTGCGCCTCGACCGGCCGGCCGAGCCCGACGAGTACCCCCTGCAGGCGCCCGACCCGCGACTGACCGCGGAAGCGGCCCCGGCACCCGTCCCCGGACAGTCCCGGCCCGCCGGGACCGCCGGGACCGCAGTCGCCGAGAAGGTGTGCGTGGCCTGCCGCGCGGGCCGGGTCGACGACGACGGCTACTGCGAGAACTGCGGGCACGCCCAGCCCCGCGAACGCGACCACATGGAGCAGGAGTCGGGCCCCGTCGCCGCCGTCAGCGACCGCGGCCTGCGCCACCACCGCAACGAGGACGCCTTCTCGGTGGGCTGCACCGCGCTGCCCGACGGCGCCCCGGCCTCCGTGGCGATCGTCTGCGACGGCGTCTCCTCGGCGACCCGCCCCGACGACGCCTCCCTCGCCGCGTCCCGGGCGGCCGGCGAGTCGCTGCTCGGTGCCCTGCCGCGCGGCACGCACCCGCAGCAGGCCATGCACGACGCCATCCTCGCCGCCGCGCAGGCCGTCAACGCGCTGGCCGACGAGCCCGCCACCGCCCGCGAGCAGGCCCCGCACCAGAACGCGCCCGCCTGCACCCTGGTCGGCGCCGTGGTCACCGCCGGCCTCCTCGTCGTGGGCTGGGTCGGCGACAGCCGCGTCTACTGGGTCCCCGCCGA
This sequence comes from Streptomyces sp. NRRL F-5650, assembly GCF_000721365.1. Taxonomy (NCBI): domain Bacteria; kingdom Bacillati; phylum Actinomycetota; class Actinomycetes; order Kitasatosporales; family Streptomycetaceae; genus Streptomyces; species Streptomyces sp. NRRL F-5650. Next base: position 252,418 of record NZ_JOGV01000009.1, read on the forward strand.
CCGCTCCGCCCCGCCCGCCCGGCTCACCGAGGACGACTCGTGGGCCGCGCAGATGGTCGCGGCGGGCCTGATGAACGAGGCCGAGGCGTACGCCGACGAGCGCGCCCACGCGATCACCGGCTGGCTGGGCGCCGACGCCTACGAACTGGAGCCGCACACCGCGTCGTTCAAGCCGGACCGCGCCGGCGTGGTCGTGGTCTGCACGGACGGCCTGTGGAACTACGCGGAATCGGCGCAGGAGATGGCCGAGGCCGTGCCCCTGGACGCCGCCTCGCGCCCGCTGCACAGCGCCCGCGTTCTGGTCGGCCACGCCCTGGACGGCGGGGGCCACGACAACGTAACAGTGGCCCTCCTGCCGTTCCCGGCCCCGCCGCAGGGGGCAGGATCGGCCTGAGGCCCCCGCACGGGTACGGGTCGGGGGGCGGCCTCGCGGACCGCAGGGGGCGGTCCGCGCCGACGAGAGCCAGGACCCCGGTCGCCGGGGTCACGGAGGGGGATGCGATCCGGCATGGCCATTTTCTCGAAGCCGAACGTGCCGCAGTTCGCGGTGGACGTCTACCAGAACGAGTACCTGCCCGAGGGCGGCCGCGAGGTCAACGCCATCGTCACGGTCACCGCCACCGGCGGCGGCACGATCGGGAGCGCGGTCGCCGCGCCGCACCTGTACTCGCCCGGCCAGGGCCCGTCCGCCGCCGTGGCGCTGCTGGTCGACTGCTCGGGCTCGATGGACTACCCGCCGACCAAGATGCGCAACGCCCGCGACGCCACGTCCGCCGCGATCGACACCCTGCGCGACGGCGTCCACTTCACGGTCGTGGCCGGGACCCACGTGGCCAAGGAGGTCTACCCCGGCGGCGGCCGGCTCGCGGTCGCCGACGCCACCACCCGCGCGCAGGCCAAGCGGGCGCTGCGCAGCCTCGCCGCGGGCGGCGGCACCGCCATCGGCACCTGGCTGCGGCTGGCCGACCGGCTGCTGGCCACCGCGGACGTCGCCATCCGGCACGGCATCCTGCTCACCGACGGCCGCAACGAGCACGAGTCGCCCGAGGACCTCAAGGCGGCGCTCGACGCCTGCGCCGGGCGCTTCACGTGCGACGCCCGCGGCGTGGGCACCGACTGGGAAGTGAAAGAAGTCACAGGGATCGCCTCCGCCCTGCTCGGCACCGCCGACATCGTGGCCGATCCGGCGGGCCTGGCGGCCGACTTCACGCGGATGATGGAGACGGCCATGGGCAAGGAGGTCGCGGACGTCGCGCTGCGCCTGTGGACCCCGGTCGGCACCACCGTGAGGTTCGTCAAGCAGGTCGCGCCGACGGTCGAGGAGCTGACCGGCCGCCGCACCGAGGCGGGACCGCGGGCCGGTGACTACCCCACCGGTTCCTGGGGCGACGAGTCCCGCGACTACCACGTCTGCGTGGAGGTACCGGCCGCCGGCCTCGGCCAGGAGATGCTGGCCGCCCGCGTCTCCCTGGTCATCCCGGAGCCCGGGGGCAGCGTCCAGAACCTCGGCGCGCAGGGGCTCGTACGGGCCGTGTGGACGGACGACATGGCCGCCTCCACGTCGATCAACCCCCAAGTCGCCCACTACACCGGGCAGGCCGAACTGGCACAAGCCATCCAGCAGGGGCTGGATCTGCGCAAAGCGGGAGACATCGACGGAGCAACGGCCAAACTGGGCCGCGCGGTTCAGCTCGCGGGAGCCTCCGGAAACGCCGATACGGCGAAACTGCTTTCGAAGGTGGTGGACGTAGTGGACGCGGCGGCAGGTACTGTGCGACTGAAAGCGAAGGTCGAGGAGGCCGACGAGATGACTCTCGAGACCCGGTCGACAAAGACTGTTCGTGTAAAGAAGTGACGCACAACAACCGCGCGACACGCCCGCAAGAGAGGGAAGCTCCGACATGCCGACCTGCCCGAACGGACACCAGTCGGGTTCCGACGACTGGTGCGAGGTCTGTGGTCACCGCATGGCCGGTGCCGTACCGCCCCCTCCGCCTCCCCCGCCGCCCGCCGGCGGTTGCGAGCCGCAGTTGTGCCCGCAGTGCCGCACACCGCGTGAGGGCGGTGCGCCGTTCTGCGAGGAGTGCCGGTGGAACTTCCTGACCAACACCGCCACGTCGTACACCCCGGCCGCCCCGCGTCCGCCGGCGTCCGGCGGCCCGTCGGCACCGCCCTTCGGCCGCCCCCCGGCGGGCCCCTCGGGAGGCCCGTCCTTCGGCGGCGGTGACGCGTACGACTACCAGGGCTCGCGCCCGTCCCAGATGAACCGTCCCGCCGAGCCGATCCCCCCGGGCCCCCCGCCCTTCGGCGCCGATTCGTCGGGCCGCGGCGGGCCCGGCGGCCCGGGGAGCGGGCCCGGCGGCCCCTTCGGGTCGGGTGGGCCTGGTGGGCCTGACGGTCCCGGTGACCCCAACGGTCCTGGCGGGCCCGGCGGTTTCGGCCGCTCCGACGGCCCGAACCGGCCCGGCGGCTTCGACGGTCCCGGCGGCCCGGGTGGGCCCGGCGGCTCCAACGGTCCCGGCGGGGCGGGCGGATTCGGCAACTCCGACGGTCCCAACCGGCCCGGCGGCTTCGACGGCCCCGGTGGGCCCGGCGGCTCCAACGGTCCCGGCGGGGCGGGTGGATTCGGCAACTCCGACGGTCCGGACCGGCCCGGCGGCTTCGGCGGCCCCGGTGGGCCTGGTGGCCCTGACGGACCCGGCGGTCCCAACCGCCCCGGCGGTCCCGGTGCTTTCGGCGGCCCCGGTGGGCCGGGCGGTCCCAACGGTCCCGGTGCGCCCGGTGGCCCCAACGGTCCTGGTGGGCCGGGTGGTCCTGGTGGACCCGGCGGTCCTGGTGGACCCGGTGGTTCGAACGGCCCCTCCGGGCCTCCGTCCCCGCCCGGTTTCGGTGCCGACCCCTCGCGGCCGGTTCCGCCGCCGCCCGGTCCCGTGCCGCCCGCGCCCGGTGGTCCCGGTGGCGCGCCGCAGGGGTTCCAGGCCGGTCCCCCGGCGCCGCCCGCCTTCCCGCAGGAGACCAACCGCCCGCAGCAGGGCGGCCCGTCCTTCGGCGGCGGTGACGACGACTGGGTGCTCTCCCCGCCGACCTCCGGCGGCTCGGGCGGCCCGGGCGGCCCCGGCGGCCCGGGCCCGGCCCAGGGCGGCGGCTACGGCTACCCGCAGCCCGGCGCCACGCAGGCACCGCCCGGCCAGGGCTTCCCGCAGCGGCCCCAGCAGCCGACGACCTGGTCGGCGACGATCGGCCCGGACCGCGAGTACTTCATGGCGATGATGCAGCGCTCCGGTCCCGAGGCCGCCGGCCTGAACCTGCCCGCGTACTCGCCCGAGCAGCAGCGCACGCTCACCGGCAACCAGATCACCATCGGCCGCCGCCGGCACTCCACCGGCGACACCCCGGACATCGACCTGGCCGTGCCTCCGGAGGACCCGGGCGTCTCCCACCAGCACGCGGTGCTGGTGCAGCAGCCCGACGGCAGTTGGGCGGTCGTCGACCAGAACTCGACGAACGGCACGACGGTCAACGGCGGCGAGGAGCCGATCCAGCCCTTCGTGCCGGTGCCGCTCCAGGACGGCGACCGGGTGCACGTGGGCGCCTGGACGACGATCACGATCCGCCGGGGATAGCAGGGGACGGGCCGGACGGGCCGGACGGGCCCGGTGCCCTCCGTCAGGCGAACGGCCAGGCGTAGGGCCCCTCGGGGTCGTCCAGCCACGCCCAGGCCCGTTCGCCGCTGACGGTGATGCCGTAGCGCTCGCGGCGCGGGGCGTCCTCGCGGTCCCACAGGGCGTACGCCTCCTGCGGGTCGAGGCTGCCCCGGCTCAGCGCCAGCAGGAAGCGGAACAGGTCGTTCTCCCGGGCCCGGCGCGGTACGCCGCCCAGGCCCGGCGTCTCCGGCTCGGCCCTGCCCCCGCCGCGCAGGGGCACGAAGTACGCGGGCGTGGGCAGGAAGCGCCCCTCGGCGTGCTGTGCGTCGCGGACGGTGAGGACGACCAGCCCGGTGGCGAGCGGGGCAAGGATCCGGCCGCCCGGGCGGCACTGGGCCGGCCAGGCCCGCGGCACCGAGGACAGCGCACAGGTGGCGAGGATCCGGTCGTAGGGGGCGCGCTCGGGCACCCCGCGGGCGCCGTCGCCCGTGACGACGGCGGGGTGGTACCCGGCGGCGTCCAGGTGCCGGCGGGCCGACTCGGTGATCTCGGGGTCCAGGTCGACGGTGGTGACCAGGCCGTCGTCGCGCAGCCGGTGGGCGAGCAGGGCGGCGTTGTAGCCGGTGCCGGCGCCGATCTCCAGGACCCGGTCGCCGTCCCGCACGTCCAGCTCGACCAGCATCATCGCCATCAGCGAGGGCTGGCTGCTGGAGGAGAGCAGTTCTCCGTCGCGCAGGCGGGTGGCCAGCGGGGCGTCGGCGTAGGCGCCGCGCACCCAGCGCTCGCGGGCGCCGGAGTCGGGGTCCTCGCCCCACCGGCGCTCGTAGCCGCCCCGGACGCCGACGTAGTAGTACGGCACGAAGAGGTGGCGCGGAACCGCCAGGAACGCCTCCCGCCACACCGGGTCGGCCGCCCAGGCGCCGCTCAGCTCGATCTCCCGCACCAGCTCCGCCCGCGCGGAGGCGGCGAGGCGGTCCAGGTCCGCGTACCCGCCCATGCCTCCACAGTACGGGCCGGGCGGACGGGGCGGGCGGGTCCCGGGGGCCGGCCTAGGTCTTGAGTCCTATGCCCCCGTGTCTGAGACCATGGACGGCGTGAATGAGATTCGGCGCGGCACGCTTCAGGAGCAGACCTTCTACGAGCAGGTCGGCGGGGAGGAGACCTTCCGCCGGCTCGTCCACCGCTTCTACCAGGGGGTCGCCGAGGACCCGATCCTGCGGCCGATGTACCCCGAGGAGGACCTGGGTCCGGCCGAGGACCGTTTCGCGCTGTTCCTGATGCAGTACTGGGGCGGCCCGACGACGTACAGCGACAACCGGGGCCACCCGCGGCTGCGGATGCGGCACGCCCCCTTCGCCGTCGACCGGGCCGCGCACGACGCCTGGCTGAAGCACATGCGGGTCGCGCTCGACGAGCTGGGCCTGTCCGAGGAGCACGAGCAGACGCTGTGGAAGTACCTGACGTACGCGGCGGCCTCGATGATCAACACCCCGGACTGATCCCCGTCCCCGCGTGACCCGGCGCGCTGACGGACGCATTCCGGTCAGCCGACGCCGGATTCCGGTCACGATCCGGTCAAGCCCGGGTTCCGAGCGCTTACTTCCGGCCCTCCTCCTCTGACAACATCCCGACCAGGTCTGGACAACAGCGGCAGGGGGGCCGGGTGTCGGGGTTCGGGGGGCTCACGCGGTTCGTGCTGCTGCGGGCACGGGCGCACCGCCTGCTGCTGGCCGCGGCCCTGCTCACCGTGCTGCTCACCACGACGGTGCTGGCCGCCCTGACCGCCTACTCCGGCGCCGTCGGCGACGCGGCCCTGCGGCACGCCCTGGCCGACACGGGCACCGGGGCCGACGCCGCGCTGGTCGTGAAGGCCGACGTACCGGCCGCGCAGCGGAAGGCCGCCGACGCCACCGTGCGCGAAGGCGCGGCGAAGACCTTCGACGGGCTGCCGCTCACCGTACGGACCCTGGTGCGCTCGGGCCCGTACGCCCTGCCCACCTCCCTGCGGCCGGCGGCCGAGCGTTCCGGCGACCCCGATCTGACGTACTTCGCGGCGCTCGACCCGGCACAGGTCCGCGTCGAGGAGGGCCGCCTGCCCGGCACCGGTACCGGGACCGTGAGCGCGACCGGGAGCGGGAGCGGAAGCGGGAAGGGGAAGGGGACCGGCGGCGCGGACGCCGACGGCACGGTCGAGGTCGCGGTGCCGGTGGCCGCCGCCGAACGCGTCGGCGTCGGGCCCGGCGACCGGCTCACCCTCACCGACCGGCTCGACGGCCCGGCCGTCCGCGTCGTGGTGAGCGGACTGTACCGGCCGGTCGACGCCGGGGCGCCGTACTGGCACCTGGACGACCTGGAGGGGCGCGGGGTGAAGCAGGGCGGCTTCACGACGTACGGGCCGCTGCTCGCCCCGCCGGGCGCGCTGAACGGCGGCCGGGTCAGCACGGGTCCGTCCGGGTGGCTGGTGACGGCGGACTACTCGACACTCACGGCCGGGCGGACCGAGGCCCTCGGGGACGCGGCCCGGGACGGCGTGGCGTGGCTGCGCGAACAGAAGGTGCTCAGCGGCACCACGGCGGCGACGACGGACCTGCCCGCGATTCTGGAACGCCTCGACCGTTCGCTGGAGGTCTCCCGCTCCACCCTCCTCGTCATCGCGCTGCAACTCGTCCTGCTCGCGGGCGGCGCGCTGCTGCTGGTGGCGCGGCTGCTGAGCGTGGAGCGGGCCGGAGAACTGCGGCTGCTGCGGGCCCGCGGCGCCTCCCGGGCCCGGCTGGCGGCGGCTTCGGCGCTGGAGGCACTGCTGCTGGCGGTGCCCGCGCTGGTCTGCGCGCCGCTGCTGGCGGGGCCGCTGGTCCGGCTGCTGGCCGGGCAGGGCGCACTGTCCCGGATCGGTCTCGGCCGGGAGCTGTCGGCCGGCGGCAGCGGCACGGTGTGGCTGGTGGCGGCGGTGGCGGCCCTCGGGTGCACCCTGGCCGTGGCGCTGCCGGCGCTGACCCCGGCGCCGGAGGCCGGCGGCGGCCGGGCCCGGGCGCTGCCCGGCTGGCTGCGGGCCGGCGCGGACGTGGGCCTGCTGGTGATCGCGGGCATCGCCTACTGGCAACTGGACCAGCAGACCTCCGCCGCCGGCCCGGGCGAAACCGACGACGCGGGCGCCCTGGGGGTCGATCCGCTGTTCGTGGCGACGCCGACGCTGGCGCTGCTGGCCGGGACGGTGCTGGCGCTGCGGCTGCTGCCGCTGGTGGCGCGGCTGGCGGAGCGCCGGGCGGCGGGCGGGCGCGGGCTGGCGGCGGCGCTGGCGGGCTGGCAGCTCAGCCGCCGTCCGATGCGCGGGGCGGGTCCCGTGCTGCTGCTGGTGCTCGCGGTGGCGCTGGGCACCATGGCGATCGGGCAGGGCGCCTCGTGGTCCCGTTCGCAGGACGACCAGGCCGACTTCCGCACGGGGGCGCCGATCCGGGTGCGGGCCGAGGGCACGCCGGGCGCGGGCCGCACCGACCGGATCGCGGGCGTCCCGGGGGTGGCGGAGGTCGCGCCCGCGGCCCGTGCCGAGATCTCCCTGTCCGGCGACCGGACGGCGACGGTGCTCGCGCTGGACACGGCGCACGCGGCGGACACGCTGCTGCTCCGGCCGGACCTGGCCGACGAGTCGCCGCGCGGACTGCTGTCCGGGATGGCCCCGGAGGCCGGGTCGAAGGGCGCGGGGATACCGGCGGACACGGCCCGGCTCGCACTGACGGCGGCCCTGACGGTTCTCCCCGACGCCCCGGACGCCCAGGACACCCGGGACGCCGTTGCCCCCGCCCCCGGCTCGGACGCCCGCTCGGCGGACGTGACGGTCACCGTCGAGGACCGCTGGGGCACGCCGTACCGGCTTCCGGCCGGCTCCCTGACCGCCGACGGCCGGGAGCACACCCTCGGCGTGGACGTCTCCGCCGGGGCGCTCACCCTCACCGGCGTCGAGTTCACGGTGGCCCAGCCGAACGGCGACAGCGAGGAACACCGCCTGACCGTACGGCGGGTGACGGCAAAGGCCGCCGACGGGACCGTACGGCCGGTGCCGCTGCCGGAGACCTGGACGGCCGCCTCCGAACTGTCGCCGCCGGCGGACACGCCGGGCGGGGACGGTGCCCCTTCCACGCCGCGCCTGCTGGAGTCCGGGCCGCTCGCCGTCGCGTACTCCACGGGCTACTCGGACGCCGAGAGCTGGAAGACGACCGCGCTGACGGTACGGCTGCGGGTCGCCCAGCCGAAGCCGGCCGAGGTGACCGCCGTGGCCACCGACCGTTTCCTCGACTCCGCCGGCGCCCGTACCGGGCAGCGCGTCACGGTGCTGATCGCCGGTGACGACGTCCCGGTGCGGATCGTGCGCTCCGTGCGCGAACTGCCGGGCACGGGGCCGGACGCGCCCTCCGCGGGCTTCGGCGGCGCCCTGCTGGTCGACCTGCCGGCGGTGAACCGGTACCTGCAGGCGCGGTACGGCGCCGCCGTCGAGCCCACCGAGTGGTGGCTGCGGCCCGCGCCGGGCAGGGCCGGCGAGGCGGCGGCCGGGCTGCGGGCGTTCCCGGACACGGCGCCGGGCCAGGTCCTGGTGCGCGACGAGGCCGCCGAGCGGCTGCGCGACGACCCGTTCGGCGCCGGGCCGGGGGCGGCGTTCGCCGCGGCGACCCTGGTGGCCGCGGCGCTGGCCGCGGTGGGTTTCGCGGTGAGCGCGGCGGGGTCGCTGCGCGAGCGGGGCAGGGAGTTCTCCGTCCTGCGCGCCCTGGGCGCCTCGCGCCGCCGGCTGGCCCGGACGGTCGCCGCCGAGCAGGGCGTGCTGACCGGCCTGGCCCTGCTGACCGGCGCCGCCCTGGGCGTGGTCCTGACCCGGGCGGTGATTCCGCTGACCGTACTGACCCCGCAGGCCACCCGCCCCGTGCCGGACGTGCACGTGACGCTGCCGGCCGGCCGGACCGCGCTTCTGCTGGCCGGCATGGCCGTCGTCCCGCTCCTGGTCACGGCCGCCCTGTCCCTGCGCCGCGCGGACACCACGGTGACCCTGAAGGACCACGGGGGCAGCGGCCGGTGACCCCCGCGACCACCCCGCCCCCGGCC
>NZ_JOGV01000010.1:0-246329 GCF_000721365.1 Streptomyces sp. NRRL F-5650
CAACGCCGCCGTCGTCCTCGTCACCCACGAAGCACGCGTCGCCGCCTACTCCGACCGCGAGATCGTCGTCCGCGACGGCAAGTCCCGGGACATGGAGCGCGTTGCATGAGTCCTCGTCAGTGGGCCAGGGACCTGGCCGTCGGCGCCCGTTTCGCCGTGACCGGCGGGCGCGAGGGCTGGGTGCGGACGACGCTCACCTCCTTCGGGGTCGGACTCGGTGTGGCACTGCTCCTGTTGTGCACGGCCCTGCCCAACGTGTTCACCGCCCGCGCGAGGGTGGAGAACGCCCGCTTCGACACCGTCTACTCCGACCAGGTGTCGTCGAAGGGCGAGACCACCTTCCTGAGCGCCAACACCGACACCACCTGGCACGACGAGGACGTCCGCGGCCGGCTCCTCGAGCCCGAGGGCACAAAGGCGCCGCTGCCCCCGGGAGTGGAGCGGTTCCCCGGCAAGGGCGAGATGGTGGTCTCCCCCGCCCTGAAGGAGCTGCTGGAGTCGGACTCCGGCGCACTGCTGCGCGAGCGGCTGCCGTACCGGATCACGGGGACGATCGGCGAGAGCGGACTCATCGGATCGCGTGAACTGGCCTACTACGCGGGCGCCTCCGGGCTCGAACCGGCCAACCTGTCACCGGTGCACCGGCTGGCGCGGTACGGAAAGCCGGACGCGGCACCCGAGAAGAACGACCCGGTGCTGCTGCTCATCGTCCTGGTCGTGTTCCTGGTGCTGCTGGCCCCGGTCGCCGTGTTCATCGCCGCCGCCGTCCGCTTCGGCGGCGAGCGCCGCGACCGCCGGCTGGCCGCGCTGCGCCTGGTCGGCTCGGACAGCCGCATGACCCGGCGCATCGCGGCGGGCGAAGCCCTGGCCGGCGCCCTGCTCGGCCTGGTCGTCGGCACCGGCCTGTTCCTCGTGGGCCGCCGTGCGTCGGCCTCGGTCGACGTGCTGGGAGTGAGTGTCTGGCCCAGTTACCTGGGCCCTTCCCCCGTGCTCGCCGCACTGGTCGCGGTGGCGGTGCCGGTCGCCGCGGTGCTCGTCACCCTGCTCGCGATGCGCGGTGTGGTCGTCGAACCGCTCGGCGTCGTGCGCGCAGCCGAGCAGCGCCGCCGGCGGCTGGCGTGGCGGCTGCTGCCGCCGGTCGCGGGCCTCGCGATGCTCTACCCGATGGTCGGCAAGGGCCGCACGAACGGCGACTTCAACGAGTACCTCGTCATCGGCGGCGTCCTGCTGCTGCTGACCGGCATCACCGCGCTGCTCCCCTGGGTCGTGGAGGCAGTCGTCGCCCGTCTCGGACCGGGCCCGCTGTCCTGGCAACTGGCGGCTCGGCGACTCCAGTCGAGCAGCGGGACCGCCGCCCGCATGGTCAACGGCATCGCCGTCGCGGTGGCGGGAGCCATCGCCCTGCAGATGCTCTTCGCGGGTACGCAGAGCCAGTACACCAAGGCCACCGGCCAGGATCCCGGCCGGGTGCAGATGCAGGTCGTGTTCAGCAAGGCCACGCTCCAGTCCGGCGTCGACCACGAGTTCTCCGGCACCAAGGGGGTGCGGGCCGCCGTGGCCCCGGCCCTCGCGCAGTACGGGGACACGCGTCGGGACCCGGCCAACACCGGCGGCATGACCGTGGGCGACTGCACCGCGCTGCGCGAACTCGCCACACTGCCCTCCTGCGAGGACGGCGACGTCTTCGTCACCCGGACCAGGAGCAACTTCACCGACTCCGACAACTCCGCGGAGATCGCGTTGGTGAAGCCCGGCCGGCGGCTCTACGTCGATCCCTCGTTCGGAGACGCCTCGGCACGCGGACGCGAGGTGCCCTGGACCGTCCCGGCGGGCGTGCGGGTGGTGGAGGCGCGCGAGGACTCCCTCAATGACGCCAACAGCCTGCTGGTCACCCCCGCCGCCCTGCCCGCCGCGGCCTCGCCCGCGCTGTACTCGGACGGGCTCTACCTGCGGCTGGACCCCTCGGTCCCCGACGCCCGGGAGTACGTGCGCAACGCCGTGGCCCGGCTCGACCCCCTGGCGCAGACCTTCGGCTGGTCGGCGACCCAGGAGAACGCCAGGTACTCCGCCATCCGCACCGGGCTGTTCGTCGGCGCCGTCTTCGTGCTGGCGCTGATCGGCGCCAGTCTGCTGGTCTCGCAGATGGAACAGCTCCGGGAACGCCGGAAACTGCTCGCCGCCCTGGTCGCCTTCGGCACCCGGCGCCGCACGCTCGGCATGTCGGTGCTGTGGCAGACGGCCCTTCCGGTCGGTCTCGGACTCCTGCTGGCCACCACGGTGGGCATCACCCTCGGCTCGATGCTGCTGAGGATGACCCGCACCCCGGTGGCCCTGGACTGGGGCTCGGTGCTGACGATGACCGGCGTGGGCGGGGCCGTGGTCGGCGTGGTCACCCTGCTCAGCGTGCCGCCGCTGCTGCGCGTGATGCGGCCGGAGGCCCTGCGGACGGAGTAGCCCCTCGGGACGCAGCCGCAGGACGGGAGCGGGCGGGTTCGTCCCGGCGCTCGTGATGGAGGATGACCGGGTGAACGACGAAGGCAAGACACCTGCCCTGCAACCCCTGACGGGTGCCGCCCGCTGCGCGACCGTGGCCCTCGCCCTGGCGGGAGTGGCCTGGGCTGCCAGAGGAGTGTGGCAGATCCGGCTCGCCGTGGCCGGGCAGCCGCTCTCCGGCCCGCCGGACCAGGGCGGCGGGCAGCACCGCCCGCTGACTGCCCTGGAGGACGCCTACCATCTCGTCAGTACGGCGGGGGACGTCACCACGGTGCTCTGCGCGGTGGCCTTCCTGGCCTGGCTGTCGCGGGCCCGTGACAACGCGCGCCTCCTGTCCGGGGGACGGCTGCGCTACTCCACGCCCTGGGTGTACCTCGGCTGGATCGTCCCCGTGGCCAACCTCTGGGTGCCTCACGGGGTCGTGGCCGACGTGCACCGCGCCGGTGCTCCGGACGCCCGCCTGCCCCGCGTGGTCACCATGTGGTGGGTGCTGTGGCTGGTCGGTCTGCTGAGCGGGGTGGGCCTGATGTACGCCGACACGACGGACGAGGTCATCGCGCGCGCCTACACGGGGGTCGCTCCGCTGCTGGTGGCGGACGCCGCGGTCGTCGGCGCCGCGGTGGCCTGCGCTCTCATGGTGCGCGCGCTCACCGGCGCCCAGGAGAAACGGGCGGCTTCCTGAGCCGCGGCAACCAAGCCTTCCGGCCCAGCTCCGGACCCGTGGTTCCGGCACGGTGTCCGCACGCGGTCGCACCCGGCCGCGTGCCGCCCGGCTCGCTCCCCCTACCATCGCACTGCGTTCTTCGGCGGACACCGACACCGGTCCGGCCGCGCCCGCCGCCCGCATGACCAGATGTCCACCGACGGGGGCGACGGGGCCGGCCGACGAGAAGGGGAAGACTCATGCGCGCCCGGAGCATCGGCACGGCGACCGCAGCGGCACTGGCCGTGGTGGCCGCCCGCGACCTCCTCCAGAAGAAGCACGCGCTGCTGCGGAACTTCCCGCTGGTCGGGCACGCCCGGTACCTGCTGGAGACCATCGGGCCGGAGCTGCGGCAGTACATCGTGACGTCCAACGAGGAGGAACGGCCCTTCAGCCGTGACCAGCGCACGTGGATCTACGCGTCGGCGAAGGAGGAGAACAACTACTTCGGATTCGGCACCGACGTCGACGTCGAGCACGTGCAGGGGCGCGCGTACGTGAAGCAGCGCACCTTCGCCCGGAGCCTGCCCGAGTCGCACGGCCGCCCCGACCTGCCCGCCGCCGTGCCGTCCGCCAAGGTGCTGGGCGGACCCCGCGGCCGGGCCAAGGCGTTCCGGCCCGACAGCGTCGTGAACATCTCGGCGATGAGCTTCGGCTCGCTCTCCGGCGCCGCGGTCACGGCCCTCAACAAGGGCGCGGCGCTGGCCGGGACGATGCACAACACGGGCGAGGGCGGGCTGTCCCCGTACCACCGCAACGGTGCCGATCTCGTCCTCCAGATCGGCACGGCGTACTTCGGCTGCCGCAACGAGGACGGCACCTTCGATCTCCGCAAGCTCAAGGAAGTGGTGGCGGGGGCCCCGGTCAGGGCGATAGAGATCAAGCTCTCCCAGGGCGCCAAGCCGGGGCTGGGCGGGATGCTGCCCGGCGCCAAGGTGACGCCGGAGATCGCCGCGATCCGCGGCATCCCCGAGGGCAAGGACTGCGCCTCGCCGTCGCGCCACACCGCGTTCGGCGACGTCGACTCGATGCTGGACTTCGTGGAACTGATCGCCGGCGAGACCGGCTTGCCGGTCGGCATCAAGAGCGCGGTGGGCGAGACGGACTTCTGGCGCGAGTTGGCCACCCTGATGGCGCGGGGCGACCGCGGAGTCGACTTCGTGACCGTCGACGGCGGCGAGGGCGGCACCGGTGCGGCGCCCCTCACCTTCACGGACTCCGTGTCGCTGCCCTTCCGCATGGGCTTCTCCCGGGTCTACGGCACCTTCGCCGAGCAGGGGCTGACCGACGACCTCACGTTCATCGGCTCCGGCAAGCTCGGGCTGCCCGACAACGCGGCGGTCGCCTTCGCCCTCGGCGCCGACATGGTCAACGTGGGGCGGGAGGCGATGCTGTCCATCGGCTGCATCCAGTCGCAGAAGTGCCACACGGACAAGTGCCCCACGGGTGTCGCCACCCAGAACGCGTGGCTGGCCCGCGGCCTCGACCCGGAGTCGAAGGCCACCCGTGCCGCCGTCTACCTGCGTACTCTGCGCAAGGAGTTGACAAAGATCTCGGCGGCCGTGGGCGTGGCCCACCCGGGCCTCATCACGGCCACGGACATCGAGATCCTCAACGGTGACTACGACGCCCGGACCCTGGCCTCGGTCTACGGCTACAAGGACGGCTGGGGCGAACTCGGTCCGCGCCTCGCCGAGGAGATCACCGCGCTGCTGGCGGCCGAGCCGCACACCGCCCCGGACACGCTGAAGGCCTGACCGGCCGTCCCACCGGTGGTGCGGGGGCGTCCACGCGGGCGCCCCCGCACCGGTGACCGCGGGAGCGCGCGCCGTCAGCTGATCCCCGGCCAGCCGTCCGTGTGCGCCTCGTCCTCGGCCGCGGCCGCCTGCGACTCGCCGGCGTCCGCGCCCTGCGCAACGGCTGCCTGCGTGTCGGGGTCCGTCTCCTCGCCCTCCTGTTGCTGAGGCTCGACGCCCTCGGGTTCCGTTGCCTCACTCATCCCGGCCTCCTGTTCGCTGTCACGTCACCGAACCGACGTGCGGGCCCGTCGGCCATGTCGTCGGCCACGTATGAGACTGCTCTCGCCGGGCGGGGACACGCAATGCTTTGAGCGGGGCGCGGCGCACGCGGCCGACAGGGCGTCAGGCCCGGCGGGCGGCCCAGACGGTGCGTTCGGTGCGTACGGCGAGGTCCGTGCGGTTCAGGATGCTGTTCGGCCCGTCCGTGTCCAGGAGTTCGTCGAGTGCGGCGAGGTCCTGGGGGTCGAGCACGGGTGCGGCGACGCCCCGGATGCGCTGCAGGCTGCCGTGGGCGTAGCGGCCGATCGCTTCGCTGCGCCCGCCCTCGATGTCGACGGTGAGGGTGCGCTCGTCCTCGACCGTGAAACCGGCGGCGGTCAGCATCGGCCCCCAGTCGGCGCCGCGGTGCGGCACGTGCTCGGCGTGGAACCCGTCGGTCGCGGCGTGGGCGCGCTCTTCGAGGCCGGGCCGGTTCTCCGGGGCGTCGGCGGGCAGGAAGCGGGGGAAGCCCGCCAGCTCGACGACGGCGAACAGGCCGCCGGGGGCGAGCAGTTCGCGGACGCTGCGCAGGGCGTGGTCGGGGCGGGCCATGTGGTGCATCGAGGCGGAGGCCCACACCAGGCCGGGCGTGCCCAGGTCGGGCCAGCGGTCGGCGTCGAGGTCGGCCCGCACGGTGCGTACGCGCTCCTCGACTCCGCGGGCGCGGGCCTTCTCGCTCAGCCTCCCGAGGTGTGCGGCCGAGTTGTCGACGGCGGTGACCCGCGCGTCGGGGAAGCGTTCGAGGAGCGCGAAGGTGCCCGCGCCGGTGCCGCAGCCAAGGTCGACGATGTGACGCGGCTCGCTGGTGAGCGGCAGCCATGCGGTGATGGAGGCGATGTGCTCGGCGAGCACCTCGGCGTCCAGGTCGAGGATCTCCGCCTGTCCGTGATCGTCGTGCTCGTGGTGGCCGTCGTGCTCGTGGTGGCCGGCGTGCTCGTGGTGGCCGGCGTGGCCGGGGCCGGGGCGGTGCGCGGATTCGCCGTGGTGCGGGGTCTGGTGGTGCGTCGGGGTCATGGCATCACCGTAAGCCGGTCATGCGCCGATCGGGCAACGCCTTGCGTACTGCGCAAACAGATGGCCCGGTTTGCTGCCCGCCGCGCAAGACCGCCCGCCGTCCGACGGGGTTCCGGCGGACTGCGGCCCGCTATCCGATGTACCCCTGGGTGTCCGAGCAGTCGGCTTCCGAGCCGTCGGCGCCGGGGGTCCTCTGGTGACCGCGGCGGGCGTCGCGGTCGAAGATGCCCAGGATCTCGCACGGCCCGCCCTCGGCGCCGATCGCGTGCGGCGTCATGGTGGGGAATTCCGCGGCCTGGTTGGTCTCGACGCGAAAGCGCCGGTGGCCGAGCATGAGGACGGCGGTGCCGGACAGGACCACCAGCCATTCGCGGCCGGGGTGGGCGCGCATGCGCGCCGGGTTGTCGGGCGGTGGGTCGGTCAGCCGCTGACGCATCACGCTCATGCCGGGGTCGCCCTTCACCGGCCAGCGCAGCAGACCGTGCGCGGCGTCGATCATCGGGCTGACGACGACGTCGTCGGCGGCGTTCTCCACGAGCTGGTCCAGGGTGGTGTCCAGGGCGCGGGCGAGGGTGACGAGCTGGTCCAGGGCGAGGCGGCGGCGGCCGTTCTCGATGCGGCTCAGTGAGGACTGGCTGAGGTTGGCGCGGGTGGCCAGCTCCTCCAGCGACCAGCCCTGGGCGACGCGCAGTGCGCGGATCCGCTTGCGTACCAGACTGTCGAGCTGTCCGTCTTCCGGCTCCGCCCCTTCATGCTTCATGGGCAACACTCTATGCCGATGCCGCAAGCACGCGCGTCAGTCCACGTCGGGCGTGTGGTGCGACTCCAGCGCCTGCATGGCGCGCGACGCGTTGAACGGGAGGATCGTGACCGCGATGTGCGGCAGTTGCTCCAGCGCTCTCGACATCTTCTCGCCGGTCCCCCGGTGGAGGAGCTTGCCGAGGGCGTTGGCGTACATCCGCCGGGGCACGAGCACCGTCAGCGACGTGTCCCCGTCCTCGGTGGTGCGTACGGCCAGTTCCCGCATCGCGTGCCGCAGACGGCGGTCGGGACAGGCCACCAGTTCCAGCTCGACCGAGGTCGCGGACGTCGACGCCCAGCGGGCGGACAGGCGGCGCGCGTGGGCCTCGTCGATGGCGAAGTGCACGGCACGGACGCTGTCGGGCCGCAGCTCGTGGGCGTAGCGCAGGGCTTTCAGCGCGGCCAGGTCCAGCGTCTCGACGAGGACGAACACCTGGTGGCGGCGGGTGCGCGGCCGGTCCGCCCCCGCGGGCAACTGCTCCAGGGCGGCGGCCTCGCGCCGGTACTCACGGTTGATCCGGATCAGCGCCCAGACCCCGAGCGGGAAGATCACCACGACCAGCCAGGCGCCTTCCGTGAACTTCGTGACGGCGAAGATCAGCACGACGGCGGCGGAGACGGCCGCCGCGAGTGCGTTCACCGCGATCTTCACCCGGCGCCGCGGCTCACGCCTGCGCAGGTGGTAGGCGGTGAGGCCGCTGCCGGCCATGGTGAAGGCGGTGAAGACGCCGATCGCGTACAGGGCCACCAGTTTGTCGACGCTGGCGCCCGTGACGAGCAGCAGCGCGAGCGAGAGGGCGCAGAGCGTGAGGATGCCGTTGGAGAAGGCCAGCCGGTGTCCGCGCCGGGTGAGCAGCCGGGGCAGGAACCGGTCCTCGGCGACGAAGCTGGCGAGGAACGGGAAGCCGGTGAAGGGGGTGTTGGCGCCGGTGTAGAGGACCAGCGCGGTCGCCAACTGGACGAAGACCAGTCCGGCCGTCCCGACCGTTCCGGTGCCGAAGGCGAGCCTCGCCTCCTGGGCGATGACGGTGGGGGTCCCGTCGGTGTAGGGGACGGCGTGGGTGACGTGGGCGAGGGTGGAGACGCCCAGGACCAGGGCGGCGAGCACACAGCTCATGGTGATCAGGGTCCGCCGGGCGTTGCGGCCCTGCGGTTCGCGGAAGGCGGAGATGCCGTTCGAGATGGCTTCGAGCCCGGTGAGGGACGAGCCGCCGTTGGCGAAGGACCGCAGCACGATGAAGACCGAGGCGCCGTACAGCCAGCCGTCGCCGGGGGTTCCGAGCGGCACGACGCCCGGCGCGTGCAGGTCTGCGTGCGGCAGTCCTCCCGTCACCGCTCGCACCGCCGCGACGAGGAAGACCAGGCCCATCGCGGCCATGAAGAGATAGGCGGGCAGCGCGAAGGTCCGGCCCGCTTCGCGCACTCCGCGCAGGTTTCCGTACCCCAGCAGCACGATCACCGCCACCGACACGGGCAACTGGAGGTGGTCCAGGCCCGTCCAGCCGTGGCCGGCCAGATGGGCGAGGGAGATCAGCGCGTTCGTGCCGGCCGACACCTGGACGGCCACGGTGACGACGTAGTCGACGAGCAGGGCAACGGCGGCGACCTGGGCGACGTTCGGCCCGAAGTTCTCCCGCGCCACCACGTAGGACCCGCCGGCCCGGGTGTAGATCGTCACGACGTCGCTGTAGCAGAGCGTCAGGAGCAGCAGCACCAGCAGGATCGCGCCGGTCACCGGCATGACCATGGTGAAGGCGGCGGCTCCGACGACCGGCACCAGGACGCGGAGCATCTCCTCCGAGCCGTAGGCCGAGGAGCTGATGCAGTCGGACGCGAGCACCCCGAGCGCCGCCGGCTTGCCCAGCTTCTCCTCACTGACGCGCTCGGTCGTGAGCGGCCTGCCGAGGAGCCGCCGCTTGACGCGGTACATCGGCCGTTCGAGAGTCATGCCGCCATCACAGCGGGTGGCCGGTCCGGGGCCGGGCAGGCACCACGGACAGCCACTCGCACGGAGGTGCCGGGCTCCGGCCGGGAGACGGCGGGTGCGCGCGGGCGGCGCGCGGGTCAGGCTCCGGCGACCGTGGTGGTCACCGGTGTGCCGGTCTCGACGGTCCTGCTCACGGTGCACAGACGGTCGTGGGAGGCCTTGACCGCGCGGGGCAGGATCGCGCGGGCGCGTTCGGCTCCCTCGCCGTCGGGGAAGTCCACGGTGAACGCGACCTCGAGATCGGTCAGGCGGTTGCCCAGGTCGTCGCTGACCTTGTCGCCCCTGACCGTCACGGTGAAGCGGGCGGGCTCCGCGTGCCGGGCGGTGGCGATGTCGACGTCCACGGCCGTGCAGCCGCCGATCGCGGCCAGGAACAGCTCGACGGGGGTGAACCCGGTGTCCGGGCCACCGTCCGGGGACGTACCGAAACTGATCGATCCGCCGCGGGTGTTGGTCGCGACGAACCGGCCGCTGCCCGTGCGTTCGACGACCACGGACCGTTCCGTTTGTTCGCTCATGCCGCTCACATTAGCCACATCGGCCGCGGGGAGCGGTCCGCGCCCGCCGGAAGCCGAGGTCCGGATCGACCGCGGCCAGTTCCGCGCTGGCGGCCCACAGGCGCGCGGCGACGGACGGGTCGGCCATGTGCGCGGGGACGGGCTCGCGTCGCGGCCAGCCGCGCAGCCCGAAGACCCTCGGCCCCCAGAGCTGCCCTCCTTGTACACCGGGGTCCATGACGGCACGGACGAGGGGCCACGCCGCGGCGTACTTGCCCTGTACGAGGAGCCCGGCGGGCAGGCCGCGCAGCCGCTCGCCGGGGGTCGCCACGCTGAGCGGCGGGCGGGAGGGGGTGAGGGAGTCCAGGGCGCCGCCGGGGTGGGCCACCACGCTCAGGACCGTGCTGTCGAGGGCGCGCAGCCGGCGGTCGAGTTCGAAACCGAAGCTCATCTGTGCCAGCTTCGACCGGCCGTAGGTGCGCTTGGGGCGGTAGTCCCGCAGCGACTGCAGATCGTCGAGGTCCAGTCGCTCGGACCGCGCCGCGAAGCTCCCCACCGTCACGACGCGGCCCGCCGGCGCCGCCGACAGGAGGGGGGCCAGCCACCGGGTCAGCGCGAAGTGCCCAAGGTGGTTGGTGGCGAACATCAGCTCGTGACCGTCCCCGGTCCGCCGGCGCGGCGGGGCGTCGAGCGCGACGCCCGCGTTGTGGACCACCGCGTCGAGACGGCCGAGGCCCAGCCCGTCCGCGGCGGCCTTCAGGGAGGGCAGGTCGGCGAGGTCCAGGGGCAGGTGCCGTACGCGCGCCCCCGGGACGCGCGAGCGGATCGAGGCCAGGGCGGTCTCGGCCCGGCCGCGGTCACGGCTGCCGATGACGACGAGGGCACCGGTGGCGGCGAGCTGCTCGGCGGCGAAGTAGCCGATCCCGGCGTTTCCCCCGGTGACGAGGAAGTTCTTCTCCTCGGCGGACGGCAGCCGGTGCACGTCCCACGGTCGGCTCTGGGAGGGGGAGGACACGATGACAGGCTCCTTGGCTCTCGGACGGTGTGCTCCTGGAGAGCACCGGCCCGCCCAAGATGACACCGCCTGCCGACAGATCACCGACAGCGCGCACGCACCGCCGACAGGCGACCGACGGCCGGGACCGCGACCGCGGCGAGGAATCGGAGGGTGCCGGACGCATTGACGGCCGTGGGTGCCGGAACTAGGGTCGCGACGATTTCACGAACGGCGTTCGACATGACGAACGCAGCGACAGACGAACCACGGTCCTCCGTCCCCCTGTCCCCGCACGGTGCACGCAAAGGTGGTTCCATGCCCGCTCCCCTCAGCAGACGGCGCATCCTCCAGGCCGCCACGACGACGGCCGCCGCCACCGTCGTCGGCCCTCTCGCCGGCGGCTTGCCCGCCCACGGCGCGGTCCCCGCGCCGGCCCGGCCCGACGTCGGGGGGCCGGCCTTCCCCTTCGACCTCGGCCGGGTCAGGCTGACCGCGAGCAGGTGGCTGGACAACCAGAACCGGACCCTGGCCTATCTGCGGTTCGTCGACGTCGACCGGTTGCTGTACAACTTCCGCGCCAACCACCGCCTGTCCACCGGGGGCGCCGCCGCCACCGGTGGCTGGGAGGCGCCCGACTTCCCCTTCCGCAGCCACGTGCAGGGCCACTTCCTCACCGCGTGGGCGCAGGCGTACGCCGCGACCGGCGACACCGTCTGCCGGGACAAGGCCCTGTACATGGTGGCCGAACTGGCCAAGTGCCAGGCCAACAACGGCGCCGCGGGCTTCGGCGCCGGGTACCTCTGCGGCTATCCCGAGTCGGACTTCGACGCACTGGAGTCCGGGGGGCCGGTCAACGGCAACGTGCCGTACTACACGATCCACAAGACCCTCGCCGGTCTGCTGGAGGTGTGGCGGCTCCTCGGCAGCACCCTGGCCCGCGACGCCCTGCTCGCCCTGGCGGACTGGGTCGACCGGCGCACCGGCCGGCTGAGCACCGCACGGATACAGGCCGTACTGGAGACCGAGTTCGGCGGCATGAACGCCGTCCTGTCCGACCTCGGCCGGCAGACCGGCGACACCCGGTGGCAGGCCGTCGCCCAACGCTTCGACCACGCCGCGGTGTTCGACCCGCTGGCGGCGAACGAGGACCGCCTGGCGGGGCTGCACGCCAACACACAGGTGCCCAAGTGGATCGGGGCCGTGCGGTCGTACAGGGCCACCGGCACGACGCGCTACCGGGACATCGCCGCCAACGCCTGGAACATGTGCGTCGGCACCCACACCTACGCCATCGGCGGCAACAGCCAGGCGGAGCACTTCCGCGCCCCGAACGCCATCGCCGCGTACCTGGCGAACGACACCTGCGAGAGCTGCAACACCGTCAACATGCTCGTCCTCACCCGGGAGTTGTTCATGCTGACGCCGGACCGGGCCGAGCTGTTCGACTTCTACGAGCAGGCGTGGCTCAATCACATGACCGGCCAGCAGAACCCTGCCGACCCGCACGGCCACGTCACCTACTTCACCCCGCTGAGGCCGGGCGGACGGCGCGGCGTGGGCCCGGCGTGGGGCGGCGGCACGTGGAGCACCGACTACACGACGTTCTGGTGCTGCCAGGGCACCGGTCTGGAGATGCACACCCGGCTGATGGACTCCGTCTACTTCCACGACGGCGGCACCACCCTGACCGTGAACCTGTTCGTCCCCTCGGTCCTCACCTGGGCCGCGCGCGGCATCACCGTCACCCAGACCACTTCGTACCCGGTGAGCGACACCACCACCCTCCGCGTCACCGGCGACGCGGGCGGCACCTGGGCGCTGCGCGTACGCATCCCCGGCTGGACCGCCGGTGCCGTCGTCAGCGTCAACGGCGTCGCGCAGGACATCACCACCACGCCCGGGACCTACGCCACCGTGGAGCGTGCCTGGACCTCCGGGGACACCGTCACCGTCCGTCTGCCGATGCGCACCGTCGTACGACCCGCCCCGGACAATCCGAACGTCGGTGCCGTCACCCACGGACCGGTCGTCCTGTCCGGCGACTACGGCGACACCGCGCTGTCCTCCCTGCCCTCCCTGGACGTGGGCTCGGTCAGGCGGACCGGTTCGACCGCGCTCGCCTTCACCGCCACGGCGGACGGAGCCACCGTGAACCTCGGCCCGTTCCACGACGCCCACGGGCACAACTACACCGTCTACTGGAACACCAGTGGCCAGGCCTCCGTCCGTATCGCCAACGCCGCCGGCGGCCTGGTGCTGGGCATCCAGGACATGTCCACGGCCGACGGCGGCCGGGCCCTGCTGTGGACCGACTCCGGAACCGCCGACCACGACTGGGAGCTGGTGCCCGACGCGGGTGGCACGCACCGTCTGCGCAACGTCCACAGCGGGAAGGTGCTGGGCGTGCTCGACATGTCCACGGCCGACGGCGCCGCCGTGCTGCAGTGGACGGACAACGGCACCGCCGACCACCGGTGGACGCTCCAGGAGCTGGGCGACGGCACCTGCACGATCCGCAACGCCCACAGCGGGAAGCTGCTCGCCGTCCGGAACGGCTCCCCCGCCGTCGGCGCCTTCGTCGTCCAGGACGCGGACGACGGCACGGCCGACAACCGCTGGCGCGTCCTGCGCTGAGCCGGACCCCGCGAGGCGTCCGTCCGACCGGCCCGGCGCACTCACCGGGACCCGGCCCGATAGCATGCACACGGCTTCGGGGAAGGGCCTCGCAGCCGTGTGGTTTCCAGTGGGCTGGGGGTCGGTATGGTCGCGGGTCGTGTGGTGCGTTTCGACGCTACGCGGGGTTACGGGTTCATCGCGCCGGAGGACGGGGGCGAGGACATCTTCCTGCACGTGAATGATCTGCTCATCCCCGAGGAGTACGTGCGCTCCGGGCTGGTCGTGGAGTTCGACGTGGAGCGCGGTGAGCGCGGGCTCAAGGCCTCGGGCATCCGGCTCCCCGGGGGTGAGCTGCCCGGGCCCCCGCGGCGCCGGCCGGAGTCCGCGCCCCGGGCCCCGCTGTCCGACGAGAACGGCCAGCCGCTGTGCGACGTGCTGAGTTCCGACGAGTACCGGCGTGACGTGACGGAACTGCTGCTGACCTCGAGTCCGCAGCTCACCGCGGAACAGATCCTCACCATCCGCGGCGCCCTCCTGAAGTTCAGCGAGGGCCACGGCTGGGTCGAGGACTGAGACCGCGTCCGGCCGCCGCGAGCGGCCTCAGCCTCCGTGGACGGTGAGCCGGTAGCCCCCGGGCCCGGTGAAGGTGAACATCGGCCCGAAGGGACTGTCCTGCACCGGGCCGGCGACCTCGACCCCGGCGGCGACGAGCCGTGCGTGCAGCGCGGGGGCGTCACCGGTGCGCAGCCACAGGGCCACGCCCAGGCCGGGGACGGCGTCGCCGCTCAGGTCGGTGCCCGGGAGCGGTTCCCGGACGGCGAAGGGCACCGGGCTGGTGGCGAAGACCACCGCGCCGGGCGGAGACGCGGGGGCGCGGCGCAGGCCGAGGTGTTCCTCGAAGAAGGCCGCGGCGGCAGGCACGTCCGTGACCTGCAGGGCGATGAAGTCGGGACCTTCGACGGCGACGGTGGTCATGGTTTTCCTCCAGGGGGGTATTGAGGCCAGGACTTTGATGTCAGCGCCTTGACGTCAGGGCGTCAGGGCCTCGATCTCCCGATGTCAGGACTTTGACATGGGGGACGATAGGCGGGCGCGCGCTCGCATGTCAAAATGCTGACATGGAGACTCCGACGCCCGTCCCCCCGCCGCACGCCGCCAAGGACGTCACCGAGCACGTGGGGTACCGCCTCAAGCGCGCCTCGGCCGCCCTGCGCAACGCCATGGACAGAGCACTGCGGGAGCACGGGCTGACCGTCCCGCAGTACTCCTGCCTCGAACTCCTCGACGAGCAGCCCGGCCTGTCCAACGCCGACCTCGCCCGGGGCACCTTCGTCACCCGGCAGTCGGCCAACGTCGTCCTGCGCGGACTCAAGGACGCGGGGCTGATCACACGGCCGGAGTCCGCCGAACACGGCCGCGCCCTGCCCGCGCACCTCACGGCGGCCGGCAGGGAACGCCTGCACGCCGCCCGCCGGGCGGTCTACTCGATCGAGGTGCGCATGATCGACGGCGTCCCCGCCGACCGTCTCGCGGCACTGCTGTCCGACCTCGACGCCATGACGGAGGCACTGGACGACCGACCGGACGGCACGCGTTAGCCGATCAGCACGTCCGCGACGATGATCGCCAGGCCGAGCAGCATGTCGAGGGCTCCGGCCCGGCAGGACGCCAGGCGGCCGAGCCCGGCGGCGCGGGCGGCCGTGACGCCCAGGCAGAAGAGGGAGACGGTGTTCAGCCCCAGGGCCGTGTCGACGGCCGTCTCCTCCGCCCACCATCCGGCCGCGGCGGCGAGCACCAGCACCACGGTCGGCAGCGCGGCGGCGACCAGCGGCCACTCGTCGAGCACGGCGCGCACCCTGCCGGGCCGGGCCGCGCCGTCGGCGGCGGCACGCCCGGCGATGACGTGGGCGTACCCGTGGGCCACGCCGGACACCAGCGCGGTGAGCAGGACCCACAGCGCGTCCGGACCGGGGTTGGCCTTCTCGCCCGGCACGTCCAGCGCGGCCACCAGGGCGCTCGCCAGCACCAGGCCGTAGATGCCCTTGAAAAGCCACTGCTCGGGCCGGCTCCGGAGGAGACCCCCGGGTGCCGGGCTCCCTGCGGGGGCCGCACCGGCGTGTGCGTTCATCCGGGCGAGCCGGTCGGCCCCGTACCGCCGATGACCCCGATCGTCATGCCGCGCCTCTCTTCCTCCGGGAGCCGGGTGGTTCAGTCACCACTGTGTCGGCGCCCGGGGAGGACGGCGCTCTGGGCGCCCCGAAGGGATGAGTGGCCTCAGGCCGCGCAGTCCGGGCAGACGCCCCGGTACGTGACCTCGACCTCGGAGACGGTGAATCCGAAGGACCGGGACGCCGGGAGGTCCGCGAGGGGGTCGCCCGTCGGCCTCACGTCCCGCATCGCGCCGCAGCGTGTGCAGAGCAGGTGGTGGTGGGGACGGTGCGCGTTCGGGTCGTAGCGCTTGGCGCGGTCGTCGGTCGCGACCTCGAGGACCTCGCCCCGGTGGACCAGTTCGCGCAGTGTGTTGTACACCGTCGCCCGGGAGATCTCGGGCAGTCGTTCCGCGGCGCGGGCGTGCACCTCGTCGGCGGTGAGGTGCACGTGGTCCCCGTCGAGGACCTCGGCGACGACGCGGCGCTGGGCGGTCAGCCGCCAGCCGCGTTCGCGAAGCCTCTCCAGGAGATCACTCATGGGCAGCACCCTAGCAGGGAACGGCACCAACTCAAGAGCGGATATCGCTCTGGATGGCGCCTTGCCTTAGAACCAGTCCAAGGTAGGGTGGGTCCATGAACGCGCGGGTCAGCTTGCCCCGGACCGCCGGCCGGCCGGGACCGTCAGGCCTTGAGCGTCATGCGAAGAACCACTCCGAGGAGCAAGCCTTGCCTGAGAACAACCAGAAGCCGCTGACCACGGTTGCCGGTGCGCCGGTTCCCGACAACCAGAACTCCCTGACGTCGGGTCCGCGTGGGCCGATGCTGCTGCAGGACGTCTGGTTCCTGGAGAAGCTCGCCCACTTCGACCGCGAGGTCATTCCGGAGCGCCGGATGCACGCCAAGGGCTCGGGCGCCTTCGGCACCTTCACGGTGACCCACGACATCACGCGCTACACGAGCGCGAAGATCTTCTCCGAGGTCGGCAAGAAGACCGAGCTGTTCGCCCGGTTCTCCACGGTCGCCGGTGAGCGCGGCGCCGCCGACGCCGAGCGCGACATCCGCGGTTTCGCGGTGAAGTTCTACACCGAGGAGGGCAACTGGGACCTCGTCGGCAACAACACCCCCGTCTTCTTCTTCCGTGACCCGCTGAAGTTCCCGGACCTCAACCACGCGGTGAAGCGCGACCCGCGCACCAACCTGCGCAACGCCGAGAACAACTGGGACTTCTGGACCAACCTCCCCGAGGCCCTGCACCAGGTCACGATCGTGATGTCCGACCGCGGCATCCCGGCCTCGTACCGGCACATGCACGGGTTCGGCTCGCACACCTACAGCTTCGTCAACGCCGAGGGCGAGCGGTTCTGGGTCAAGTTCCACCACCGCACCCAGCAGGGCATCAAGAACCTCACCGACGCCGAGGCCGAGGCCCTGGTCGGCAAGGACCGCGAGTCGCACCAGCGCGACCTCTTCGACGCGATCGAGAACGGCGACTTCCCGAAGTGGAAGCTGTTCGTGCAGATCATGCCGGAGGCCGACGCGGAGAACTACCGCTTCCACCCCTTCGACCTCACCAAGGTCTGGTCGAAGAAGGACTACCCGCTGATCGAGGTCGGCGAGTGGGAGCTGAACCGCAACCCCGACAACTACTTCGCGGACGTCGAGCAGGCCGCGTTCAGCCCGGCCAACGTGGTCCCGGGCATCGGTTTCTCCCCCGACCGGATGCTGCAGGGCCGCCTCTTCTCCTACGGCGACGCCCAGCGCTACCGCCTCGGCGTCAACCACCACCAGATCCCGGTCAACGCCCCGAAGAGCCCGGTGAACTCCTACCACCGCGACGGCGCCATGCGCGTCGACGGCAACCAGGGAGCCACCCCGGGCATCGAGCCCAACTCCTACGGGCGCTGGCAGGAGCAGCCCGCCTACCGCGAGCCCGCGCTGGCCGTGGGTGCCGTCGCCGACCGGTTCAACTACCGCGAGGACGACGACAACTACTTCGAGCAGCCCGGCAACCTGTTCCGGCAGATGACGCCGGAGCAGCAGCAGGTTCTCTTCGAGAACACGGCGCGCGCGATCAACGGCGCCTCGGAGCAGACCGTCGAGCGGCACATCGCCAACTGCACCAAGGCCGACCCGGCCTACGGCGAAGGCGTCCGCAAGGCGATCGAGGCCCTGGCCGCCGGCAACCTCTGACCGTCCGGTCGCGAAGACGCGCGGTACGCGGCACCGCACCGGCGCGGGCACCTCAGGGGTGCCCGCGCCGGTGCGGGCACCTCAGGGGTGCCCGCGCCGGTGCGGGCCGTACCGCCACGGAGACTTCATGAACACGCACAACAGCGGTGGACTGACGCCCGAGCAGACCGAGCGCGTCGTGGCCATCGCCATGGACCTGGCCCGGGAGGGCGACACCGGGCAACTGGTGGAGTTCGTCACGCACGGTCTGCCGGTGGACGTACGCGACCCGGCGGGCAACACCCTTCTGATGCTCGCCGCCTACCACGGTCACGCCGGTACCGTCCGGGCCCTGGTGCAGCACGGCGCCGACCCCGACCTGCGCAACGACAGGGACCAGTCCCCCATCGCCGGCGCCCTGTTCAAGGGTGCCGACGACGTGGTGGCCGTACTGCGGGAGGCCGGCGCCGACCTGGACTCCGGCACGCCCACCGCCCGTGCCGCCGCCTCCATGTTCGGCCGGGACCACCTGCTCGCGGGCTGACCCGAAGCGCTGCGGGGGCCGGGCGCCCGGCTTCGGGCGCCCGGCCCCCGCGCGGCGTGAGGCCGCCGTTGGCTCGATCCGGCGGTGCGCGCACGCGCCACAAGCGTGAATCGGGCGCCGAAACCGCTACTGCAGAAATCACGGTGGCGCAAACACATCTGTGGGATTTCACCGGTTCATTGATCAACTCCCAAAGCTTGACCATGAATTGCACACATCCCCTCTACACGGTGGCCCCGATGGTCTAGATTGACCGTGCTTCGGCTGTTCAGGCACGGGGCGACCTATAACGATCTTTAGGTCGGGGGCAGGGGGGTCTGCTGATACCACGGTGAGTTGTGCACTTTTCTGTGACACGGCCAGTACGTCGTCGTGCGCGGGCAGGCGGGGGCCGCCCGTGGGGAGGAACGGCGCGGCGCGGGAGGCGGGGGCCTCCCGAGGGGGAGGAACAGTGCTAGGCGAACACGTCGAACCACTGGGGACCTGGGGGGTTCTGTGCGGCAAGGGGGATTGGTCAGCGCGTTTCCGTCGGCCCGCGGCCAACTGGCGGAGGGGCCCGTCGGCCGGCCGGCGATCGAGTGGGAGCAGCGGTACCGCCGTACCGTGATGACCAGTGACACCGTGACGACGGCCGTCGTGGTGGCGGGCATAGGCAATTTCTTCGGCGTCCGGGACGCGGCCAACTGGCACGAGAAGTGGGGAATTCTCGCGTTCGGCACCGAACTGCTGGTACTGGGGTCGCTCGCGGTCAGCCGGTCGTGGTCCCCGGCGGTACTCGGTCAGGGCGCCGAGGAATTCCGTCGGCTCGGACGCTCGCTTTTCATGGCGACCGTCGTACTGGCGCTCGGTGGAATCGCCCTGACCTCGCGCAACATCAAATTGTGGATCTTCGTCGCCGTTCCCGCGATCGCGATCGTCACCATGGTCGCGCGGTATGTGCTGCGGCTGTGGCTGCACCGTCAGCGCAAGGAGGGACGGTGCCTGAGACCGGTGCTCGCCGCGGGCAGCCCGGCCACCGTGCGCGACCTGATCACCCGCACCCGGCGCTTCCCCCACCTCGGCTGGCGCGTGGACGCGGTGTGCACGACGGACGGTCCGGGGCTGGACGGCGCCGGCCAACTGGACGGCGTGCCGGTCGTCGGCCCGCTGTCGGACGTCGCCGACCACGTCCGCCGCGACGGCTACCGGGTCGTCGCCATCACTCCGGACCCACACTGGACACCGCACCGGCTGCAGCGGCTGGCCTGGAACCTGGAGGGCAGCGACGCCGAGATGGTGGTGGCCCCGGTACTGATGGAGGTGGCCGGTCCCCGGCTGCACGTCGACGCGGTGCTCGGGATACCGCTGCTGCGGGTCAGCATGCCGGCCTTCACCGGCGGCCGCCGGGCGGTCAAGGCGGTCGTCGACCGGCTGGGCGCGGCGGTCCTGCTGACGCTGTTCGCGCCGCTGATGGTGTTCGTCGCCCTGCTCGTCCTGGTGGACAGCCGGGGCGGCGTCTTCTACCGGCAGCGCAGGGTGGGCAAGGACGGCCGGGAGTTCACCATCGTCAAGTTCCGCACCATGGTCGCCGGGGCCGACCGGGCGCGGGCCGCGCTGGCCGACCGCAACGAGGGCGCGGGCCTGCTGTTCAAGCTGCGCCGGGACCCGCGGGTGACGCGGGTGGGCACGGTGCTGCGCCGGTACTCGATCGACGAACTGCCGCAGCTCTTCAACGTGCTCACCGGCTCGATGTCGCTCGTCGGTCCGCGCCCGCCGCTGCCGGAGGAGTCCGCGGCGTACGGCCCGGACATCCGAAGACGGCTGCTGGTCAAGCCCGGGCTCACCGGCCTGTGGCAGATCAGCGGGCGCAGCGACCTGCCGTGGGAGGAGGCGGTCCGGCTGGACCTTCGGTACGTGGAGGACTGGTCGCTCGCCCTGGACACGGTGATCTTGTGGAAGACGCTCCGTGCGGTCGTGCACGGGCAGGGGGCCTACTGATGCGCGGTGGTCGTCGGACCGGCGCGCGGACCGCAGGCCGTCAGGGCCTGCCTGGGGGGAGGAACGGGTCATGAGGGTCAGTGTTTTCGGCCTGGGTTACGTGGGCTGCGTGTCGGCCGCGTGCCTGGCCGGCAAGGGGCACGAGGTCATCGGGGTCGACGTGAACCAGGTGAAGGTCGACCTGGTCAACGACGGCAGGGCCCCGGTGGTCGAGGAGCGGATCGGCGAACTGGTCTCCGAGGTCGTGGGCGGCGGAGCGCTGCGCGCCACCCGTGACGTCCGCGAGGCGATCATGGAGAGCGAGGTGTCCCTGGTCTGCGTGGGCACGCCGTCCGAGCCCAACGGCAGCCTGTGCACCACGTACCTGGAGCGGGTCACCGAGGAGATCGGCACCGCGCTGGCGGAGCGTGCCGGGCGCGGCGGGCGGCACACCGTGGTGTTCCGCAGCACCATGCTCCCCGGCACCTGCACCAACCTGCTGATACCGATCCTGGAGAAGTACGTCGGCGGGACCGCCGGGGTCGACTTCGGAGTCGCGGTCAACCCGGAGTTCCTGCGCGAGGGCACCAGCGTGCGCGACTTCTTCGACCCGCCCAAGACCGTCGTCGGCGAACTCGACCCGGCCAGCGGCGACGCGGTGCTGAGGCTGTACGAGGACCTGCCCGGCGAGGTGTTCCGGGTGCCGGTGGCGACGGCCGAGGCGATCAAGTACGCGGACAACGCCTTCCACGGCCTCAAGATCGGCTTCGCCAACGAGCTGGGCGCGGTGTGCCAGGCGCTCGGGGTGGACTCGCACCAGGTGATGGACGTGTTCCTGGCCGACCGCAAGCTGAACATCAGCCCCGCCTACCTGCGGCCCGGCTTCGCCTTCGGCGGTTCCTGCCTGCCCAAGGACCTGCGCAGCCTGGTCCACGCCGCCCAGCGGGCCGACGTGTCGGTGCCCATCCTCTCGCACGTGCTGCCCTCCAACTCCGCGCACCTGGAGCGCGCGGTGGACCTGGTGGAGCGCGCCGGGAAGCGCCGGGTGGGGCTGTTCGGGCTCTCCTTCAAGCCCGGCACCGACGACCTGCGCGAGAGCCCGCTCGTCGAGCTGGCGGAGCGGCTCTTCGGCAAGGGCTACGACCTCAGGATCCACGACGCCAACGTGAGCCTGTCCCGGCTGCTCGGTGCGAACCGCGAGTACGTCGAGACCCGGCTGCCGCACCTCGCGCAACTGCTCGCGGACTCCGTCGACGAGGTCCTCGACCACGCCGAGGTGTGCCTGGTGGGCACCCGGGACCCGGCCGTCCTGTCGGCGCTCCCCCACGGCGGCGACCCGCTGCTGATCGACCTCGTCCGCCTTCCCGACGCCGACGCGCGCCGGGCCGAACCGGGGTATGTGGGCCTTGCTTGGTGACTCGGCGTCAGGTGACGCGGCGCCCGGCGGCGCCACCGCCGGTGACGCGGACTCCGGTGCCGGTGCCGTGCCGCACGGCGG
Source organism: Streptomyces sp. NRRL F-5650 (assembly GCF_000721365.1). NCBI lineage: Bacteria > Bacillati > Actinomycetota > Actinomycetes > Kitasatosporales > Streptomycetaceae > Streptomyces > Streptomyces sp. NRRL F-5650. The sequence continues at coordinate 21,483 of NZ_JOGV01000010.1, forward strand.
CGGTGCCGGCGTCCGGCCGGGGCGGCGTGCGCTGATCCTGGTGGAGAACCTGTCGGTGCCCTTCGACCGGCGGGTGTGGCAGGAGTGCACCACCCTGCGCGACGCGGGCTGGACGGTGGACGTCATCTGCCCCCGGGGGAGCGGGCGGGACACGGAGGCGGAGACGGAGATCGACGGGGTGCGCATCCACCGCTACCCGTTGCGCGCGGCCACCGGAGGACCGGCCGGCTACCTGCGCGAGTACGGGACGGCGCTGTGGCACACGGCCCGGCTGGCCCGCAGGGTCGGACCGGTGCACGTGGTCCACGCCTGCAACCCGCCCGACCTGCTGTTCCTGCCGGCCCTGTGGCTCAAGCGGCGCGGCGCCCGGTTCGTCTTCGACCAGCACGACCTGATTCCCGAGCTGTACCTCTCCCGGTTCGGCCGCGGCAAGGACCTGCTGTACCGCGCCGTGTGCGCGCTGGAACGGCTGACCTACCGGAGCGCGGACGTCGTGCTCGCCACGAACGAGAGCTACAAGGACGTCGCGGTCCGCCGGGGCGGCCGGCGGCCCGAGGACGTGTTCGTGGTGCGCAGCGCGCCCGCCACCGACCGGTTCCAACAGGTGCCGCCCGAGCCGGAGTTGAAGCGGGGCAAACCCCATCTGCTGTGCTACCTGGGTGTCATGGGCCCCCAGGACGGCGTCGACTACGCCCTGCGGGCCCTGGCGAAGCTGCGCGACGAACTGGGGCGCGAGGACTGGCACGCGGTCTTCGTCGGCTCCGGCGACGCCTTCGACGCGATGGTGGAGCTGTCCCGGTCGCTGGGGCTCGCCGATCAGGTGCAGTTCACCGGACGCGTCCCGGACGCCGACCTGGTGCGCTACCTGTCCACCGCGGACGTGTGCCTGTCCCCGGACCCGCGCAATCCGCTCAACGACGTGTCGACCATGAACAAGGTCCTGGAGTACATGGCGATGGGCCGGCCGATCGTCTCGTTCGACCTGCGCGAGGCGCGGGTCTCCGCCGGTGACGCCGCCCTCTACGCGGCCGCCGACGACGAGCGCGAATTCGCCCGTCTCGTCGCCGAGTTGCTGGACGACCCGGAGAAGCGGGCACGGATGGGAAAGATCGGCGAGGAGCGGGTCAACGGACCACTCGCCTGGCGCAACTCGCAGGCGTCGCTGCTCGCCGCGTACGCCGCGGCCTGCCGTACGGGGATCGAAGCGGGGAGAAGGCAGCGCCGTTGAGTGATGACACGATACGCCTGGTCACGGTCGGGCGGATTCTCCGCCGGCGGCGACGGCTGCTCGCCGTCCTCGTCGTGCTGGGCGCCCTCGTCGGCTACGGCGTCTCGGTGCTGTTCCCGCCGCGGTACACGGCGACGGCCTCCGTCCTGCTGCCGGGGCAGTGGGAGGAGCGCGAGCTGCGCACCCAGGTGGCGGTCGCGACCAGTTCGTCGGTGCTCGACAGGACGGCGGACACGCTCCGCTGGAGCGGCGTCGGCAGCCAGGAGCTGCGCGAGCGGGTGAGCGCCAGGATCTCCGACGGCAACGTCGTCAAGATCTCCGGAACGGCCGAGACCCCCGGGCGCGCTCAGCGCCTCTCCGACGAGATGGCCCAGCAGTTCGTGACGTACGCGGCGCAGATCGCGGGCGGCACCACCGGGGCCGGCGGTGCGACGGGCCCCGAGGCACTGCGGCAGCAGGTGACGCGGACCAGCCAGCGCATCACCGACCTGGCCGACGCGGCCGACCCCGGGCGGACCGTGGAGAGCGTGCAGGCCCGCACCGAGCTGGAGAAGCTGCGCTCCGCGCTGCAGGAGGCCATGCAGAAGCTCGAGGAGACCGACCCCTCGACGAGCAAGGCCGGTCCGGTCGTCATGGGTGCGGCCCCCCGGCCGGGCGGTGAGGCGCCCCCGACCCGGTGGCAGCTCATGGGCGGCGGGGCGCTGCTGTTCTTCGTGCTCGCCGTCGCCGGGCATCTCGCCGCCGCCCGGGTGAACCGGCGCCCGCGCTCCGAGCCGGAGATCGCCGCGGCGCTGGGCTCGGCGCTGCTGGGAAGCGTCGACGTCCCCGGGCAGCGGCGGGCGCTCCGCCCGAAGGCGCGCGGTATGCGGGACCGCCTCCGGCGGCTGCTCGGCACCGACACGCGGTGGGACCTGCCCGCCCCGCGGTCGTCCGGCGGCGAGGCGGCGCGGCGGATCCGCTACCGGCGGGTGTGCGCCCGGCTGCGGGACCGGGTGCCGGACGCGCGCCGGCTGCTGGTCGTCGTACCGGACGACGACGAGGTCGCCCGCCGGGCAGCCGGGCAGCTCGCGGCCGAGACGGAGGGCGATCCGCTGCTGCGGGTGGTGGAGGTGCGGGTGTCCCGGCCGCTGGTGCCGGACCGCGACACCGAGTCCGGTGCCCTGGTCGTGCTCAGCGCGGGTGTCCGGACGGCCGAGGAACTCGCCGGGGTGGCCGAGGCGTGCGCGGACGGCGGCCACGAGGTCGTCGGCGTCGTGGTGGCCGGTGCCGTCCGGGCCCGTTCGTCGGGGGCCGGCGGTCCTGCGGAGCCCGCCGCCGCGGTGGCCGCCGTGCACGAGCACGCGACGGGAGGCTCCGCATGACGACGTCCACGGACGCGCAGTCCTCGGCCTCGGCTCCCCTGCTCGACCTGCAGGCACTGGTGGTGGCGGTGCGCAGGCGGCGCCGGCTGTGGGGCGCCCTGGCCCTGCTGGGGCTGCTGGCCGGTGCCGCCGTGGCGGTGCTGCTGCCGCCCCGGCCGGCCGCGGTGACCAAGGTGCTGGTCGCGCACAAGGAGGACCAGCCCAACGACACCGGCACGCTGATCAGCACCGATGTCGAACTGCTCGCCACCACCCGGATCGCCGGGCAGGCCCTGCGCGCGCTCGGCTCCGGTCAGGACCCGGAGGACTTCATGAAGGACTACCGGGGCACCGGACTGACCAACAACCTGATGCGGATCGACGTCACGGGCGACAGCGACGCCGAGGCGGTGGCCCGGGCCAAGGCGCTGGCCGACGCGTTCGTCGCGGACCACGTGCGGCGGATGCGGAAGTCCGCCGACGCCGAGGCCGAGTCCCTGCTCGACCAGCGCGACCGCATGCGCAAGGAGCTCGCCCAGGTCAACAAGGCGATCGGGGACCGTTCGCCGGACGACGACCCGAAGGCGTCGGCGAGCATCGAGTCGCTCTACGCCCGCCGGGCCGAACTGGACTCGCGGATCGCCGAGTTCGACCAGCGGGCCGCGGAGGCGCGCACCGGCACGCCCGAGGTCGTCGCCGGCACGCAGATCGTGGACGCCCCGCACGCGGTACGGCACTCGCTGCCCAGGGCGGTGGCCACCGACGCCGCGATCGGGCTGGTCCTCGGCCTCGTCGCCGGGCTGACCCTGGCCGCGGTCGGCTCGGTGGTGGCGGACCGCCCCGTGCTGCGCCGGGAGATCGCGGCGCACCTGGGGGCCTCGGTCCTCACGGAGCTGCGCCGCGCACCCCGCCGGACGGCGGGGCGGTGGCAGCGCCGACGCTCCCGTGCGGCACGCGAACGGCTCACCACCACCCTTGCCCGTGTCGTGCGCCGCTCCCCGGAACCGGTGTCCCTGCTGGAACTGGGGTGTGCGCGGGCCGCCGCCGTGATCGCGCTGGACCTCGCCGCGGCGCTGGAGGCGGACGGGCCCGTGGCCGTCGTCGACGGCCTGCCCGGCACGGAACTGGCCGACGCGCGGCGCAGGTCCCCGGCGGGGCCGGCCGTGCTCAGCGGTGACGGCACCGCGGACGAGCCGCCGCGGGGGCGCCGCATCGGCGTCGGCTCGGTCGGGCCGGGCACGGCGTGGACGGACCTGCACCACCTCGGCAGCCGGACGGTACTCGTCGTACGGGCCGGGCACGGCAGCACCGCTTGGCTGCACACGGTGGCCAGGCAGCTCGCGGACCAGCGCGTCGAGGTGACCGGCGTGGTGCTGATCGACCCCGATCCGCGCGACCGGACCGACGGCACCCTGTGGGACGGCCCGCGCCTCGCGCCGCGCGGACCGGGCGAACGGCCGAAGCGGCACAACGGGGCGGGACGGCCGAGGGTGGAGCGGCCGTCGGTGCCGGCCGTGCGGGTCCCGGACAGCGACCAGGAGGTGCGGTAGCGCATGTGTGGCATCGCAGGGACGTTCCACTGGCCGGACGGGAAGGCCGTGACCGAGCGGCTCACCGACGTGCTCGCGCACCGCGGTCCGGACGGGGCGGGCCGCTACAGCCACCCCGCCGGGGACGGCGAGGTGCACCTGGGGCACCGCCGACTGGCGATCGTCGACCTGTCCGGCACCGGCGCCCAGCCGATGGTGTCGGACGGCCTCGCCCTGACGTACAACGGCGAGCTGTACAACGCGCCCCGGCTCCGCGGCGAACTGGAGGCCGCCGGGGTGCGCTTCCGCGGCACCTCCGACACCGAGGTGGTGCTGGAGGCATGGCGGCGCTGGGGCACGGACTGCCTGCCGCGGCTGCGCGGCATGTTCGCCTTCGCCGTGTTCGACGAGCGCACCGGTGAACTGGTGCTCGCCCGCGACCAGCTCGGCGTCAAGCCGCTGTTCCTGCTGCGGCGCGGCGGGGGTCTGGTCTTCGCCTCCGAGCTGAAGGCGCTCGCCGCGGTGACCGGCGGGAAGCTGGAGGTGGACCACGCGGCGCTGGTGGCCTCGCTGCTGTACTACTGGGTGCCGGACTCGCGGTGCGCGTACCGCGAGGCGGAGAAGCTGCCGCCGGGAAGCTGGCTGCGGTGCCGGCCCGACGGCCGGGTGGAGCGCGGCCGGTACTGGAACCTGAAGGACGTCGCCGCCGAGGGCCAGGAGCGGGCCCGCGCGGGCGAGCGGCCGGACCTGGCCGCCGTCGTCGAGGAGTCGACCCGCGGCCACCTGCTGGCCGACGTGCCGGTGGCGACCTTCCTGTCCGGGGGGCTCGACTCCAGCTACCTGACCGCGCTGGCGGCCCGTCACCGGCCGGGGATCTCCGCCTACACGATCGGCTTCCGCGCCGAGGACGCCCGGTTCGAGGCGATGCCGGACGACCTGCGCCACGCCCGGCACGTGGCCGCGCGGTTCGGCGTCGACCTGCACGAGATCGAGATCGCCCCGGACGTGCTCGAGCTGCTGCCGCGGATGACGTACCACCTGGACGAGCCGATCGGCGACCCGGCCGCCATCAACACCTTCCTGATCTGCTCGGCCGCCCGCGAGGCCGGGGTCAAGGTGATGCTCTCGGGGATGGGCGCCGACGAGCTGTTCGCCGGGTACCGCAAGCACCTGGCCAACCTGCTGGCGCTGCGCTACCAGCGCGTCCCGCGGCCGTTGCGGCGCGGGGTGTCCGCGGCCGTGGACCGGCTGCCGGTCGCGACGAGCCGCCGGGGGCTGAGGTCGGTGCGCTTCGCCAAGCGGTTCCTGTCCTTCGCCGACCTGCCGGAGGAGACCGCGTTCCGGCGCAGTTACACCATGTACGACCGGCAGGAGCTGCTCGGCCTGATCGACCCGGACCTGGCGGGGACGGTCGACGACGTGCTGGGCGAGCACGCGGACGTCTACGGGGACAACGGCCTCGACGACTTCGTGAACCGCATGTGCCTGGGCGACGCCCGGATGTTCCTGCCGGGCCTCAACCTCGCCTACACGGACCGCTCCAGCATGGCCGCGTCGACCGAGGTGCGGGTGCCGTTCGTGGACGTCGAGGTGGTGCGGGCGGCGTTCGCGGTGCCCGGGGACCGCAAGATCGTCGGACGGCAGGGCAAGGCCGCCCTCAAGGAGGCGGCCGCCTCGGTCCTGCCCCGGGAGATCGTGTACCGGCCCAAGGGCCTGTTCAGCGCCCCGCTGCGGGCCTGGATGAGCCGGGACCTGGCACCGCTGGTGCGCGAGGTGGTCAACGACGGCGAACTCGTCCGGTCCGGGTTCCTGCGCCGCGACGCGCTGCGCCGGATGGTGGCCGAGGACGCCGCCGGGCAGCGGGACTTCTCCAAGCACCTGTGGCACGTACTGACCCTGGAGTACTGGTACCGCGGCGCGGCCTCCGGGGCCGTCCCGGCCGCTTCACCGACGGTGTAGGGCCTCCCGGCACGAGGACCGCAGGACAGACAACGGCACGGACGACCGGCACAGAGACGACCGGCACAGAGACAACGGGCACAGAGACAAGAGGACTTCGGGTGAAACAGGTAGTGCAGAACTACAAGAGCGGCGAGCTGGCGCTGCTCGACGTGCCGGTGCCCGGCTGCAAGCCGGGCGGGGTGCTGGTGCGGACCGCCTACTCGCTGATCTCCACCGGCACCGAGCTGATGAAGGTGTCCGAGGCCGGCATGTCGATGCTGGGCAAGGCCCGTTCCCGGCCGGACCAGGTGGCCAAGGTGGTGCAGAGCGTGGCCACCAACGGGGTTCCGGCGACCTACCGCAAGGTGATGGGCAAGCTCGACTCGTACACACCGCTCGGCTATTCGCTGTGCGGGGTGGTCGAGCAGGTCGCCGCCGGGATCGACGACGTGAAGGTGGGCGACCTCGTGGCCTGCGCGGGCAACGAGCACGCGTTGCACGCCGAGGTGAACTGGGTGCCCAAGAACCTCTACGCCCCGGTGCCGGACGGACTGGCGCCGCGGGACGCGGCCTTCGGGACCGTCGGTTCGATCGCGTTGCAGGGGGTGCGCCAGGGCGAGTCGCGCCTGGGCGAGGTGGCGCTGGTCGTCGGGCTGGGGCTGATCGGGCAGTTGGTGGTGCAGTTGCTGGCCGCCTCGGGTGTCCGGGTGGTGGGGGCCGACCCCGACCCGGCGCGCTGCGAACTGGCCGAGCGCCTGGGCGCGGCGGCCTGCGGCGACCCGGCTTCCCCGGCCGTGGAGAGCGCGGTGGCCGAGCTGACCGACGGCCACGGCGTGGACCAGGTGTACCTGGCCGCCGGCGGCGGCAGCAACCAGCCCGTCGAGCTGGCCGCGCGGCTGTGCCGGGACCGGGGCCGGGTCGTCGACATCGGCAAGTGCCGCCTGGACCTGCCCTGGAACGCGTACTACGAGAAGGAGCTCGACGTCCGGTTCTCCCGCTCCTACGGCCCCGGGCGCTACGACCCGGCGTACGAGCTGGAGGGACGGGACTATCCGATCGGGTACGTGCGCTGGACCGAGCGCCGCAACCTGGCCTGCTTCCTCGACCTCGTCGCCCGGGGCCGGGTCGACGTGGGGCCGCTGATCTCCCACACGGCCGCCTTCCACGACGCCGTGGAGACCTACCGGCGCCTGGAGGACGGCGAGCTGAAGGCCGTGGCCGTGCTCTTCCGGTACCCGGGGCAGGCCGACGGGGAGCACGGCGCGGCCCGGACCCCGGCGGTGACCGTGCCCGCCGTGCCCGAGCGGCGGGGCCCGGCACGGGCGGCGAGGACGCCGGTGCGGCTGGCCTTCGTCGGCGCGGGGAACTACGCGAGTTCGATGCTGCTGCCGCACCTGGCCGGCCGCGAGGGCGTCGAGCTGTCGGCGGTCGTCACCACCACGGCGCTGTCCGCGGCCAACGCGCAGCGCAAGTTCGGCTTCGCCGCGGCGACCACCGACCTCGACGCGGTGCTCGGCGACGAGTCCGTCGACGCGGTGTTCGTGGTCACCCGGCACAGCTCGCACGCGGACCTGACCCGGAAGGCGCTGCGGGCCGGCAAGGCGGTGTTCGTGGAGAAGCCGCTGGCGCTCACCGGGGAGGAGCTGGCCGGGGTGCTCGCGGCGGTGGAGGAGTCCGGCAACGACCGGTTGCAGGTGGGCTTCAACCGCCGGTTCGCGCCGCTGCTGCGGGAGGCCCGCGAACGGCTCGGCGCCCGCACCGGCCCGGCGAGCCTGCGCTACCTGGTCAACGCGGGGCGTCTCGACCGCGGGAGCTGGTACCTGCGCCAGGACACCGAGGGCTCGCGGTTCGCGGGTGAGGGCGGGCACTTCGTCGACACGGCGAGCTGGCTGCTGGGCGCCGACCCGGTGTCGGTGTACGCCCTCGCCGCCTCGGGCAACGAGGACCTCCAGGTCGTGCTCGGATACCCGGACGGGTCCACCGCCACGATCAGTTACGTGACCACGGGGGCGGCCGGCTTCCCCAAGGAGACGCTGGACCTGGTCGCCGACGGCAAGGTGCTGCAGCTCGACGACTTCGTCCGGGCCTCGGTCTACGACGGCCGCAAACGGTGGGTCAGTTCGCGGCTGCCCAAGGCCCGGGACAAGGGCCAGTCGGCCGAACTGGCCGCGTTCGTCAGGGCGGTGCGCACCGGCGGCCCGATGCCGGTGCCGCTCGGGTCGCTGGCCGCCACCACGGCCGCCACGTTCGCCGTGGGGGCCTCGCTGACCGCCGGCGCTCCGGTGACCCTGGCGGAGGCGCCGTGACCCCGGGCACGGGCTGGTACCTGCGGCGGCTGTCCCGGATGGGGCCGCGCGAGGTCGGCGGACGGGTGGGCGACACGCTGCGCCGGCGCCGGTGGCGGTCGGCGCCGCCCCTCGCCCCGGCCGTGGCGGGCGCCCGGTTCACCGCCGTACTGCCCGACCGCGCGCTCGCCGCGGTGGCTCCGGACGCCGCCAAGCGTCTGGTCGCCGAGGCGGACCGGCTGATGGCCGGGCACGTCGAGTACTTCGGCGTGCCGCGCGAGGACCTGGCCGACCCGGACTGGTGGTACGACCCGAAGACCGGGCGCCGCGCGCCGGGGGGTTACGCCTTCGACGTGCCGTACCGCGACGAGGAGGCGGCCGGGGACATCAAGCAGATCTGGGAGCCGTCCCGGCACCAGTACCTCACGGTGCTCGCCGCCGCCTACGCGCTCACCGGCGACGAGCGGTACGCCGAGCGTGTGGCCGGGCATCTGCGGTCGTGGTGGTCGGCCAACCCGCCGCTGCGCGGGGTGCACTGGATCAGCGGCATCGAGCTGGGCATCCGGCTGCTGTCCTGGGTGTGGGTCCGCCGGCTGCTCGACGGCTGGGAGGGCGCCGCCGCGCTGTTCGAGGGCAACCCGGTGGCACGCGGGCAGATCTGGCACCACCAGCGCTGGCTGGCCGCCTTCCCCAGCCGGGGCTCGTCGGCCAACAACCACGTCGTCGCCGAGTCCGCCGGGCAGCTCGCGGCCGCCTGCGCCTTCGGCTGGTTCCCTTCCTCGGCACGCTGGCGGGAGGAGGCGCTGCGGTCCCTGGAGCGGCATCTGCGCGCCAACACCTTCCCCTCCGGCCTCAACCGCGAGCTGGCCACCGAGTACCACGGGCTGGTGCTGGAACTCGGTCTGGCCGCGGTGGCGGAGGCGGACGCCGCCGGGGTGCCGGTCCCGCGGACCGTCCGGCTGGTGCTGCTGCGGATGACCGACGCGCTCGCCGCCGTCGTGGACGACCGGCTCCGGCCGCCGCGCCAGGGGGACGCGGACGACGGCCACGGACTGGTGGTGGACGGCGCCGGCACCGACCGCTGGGCCTCGCTGCTGGCCACCGGGGACGCCGTGTTCGGCGCACTGCCCTGGTGGCCGCAGGTGACCGGCACCGACGTGCGCACCCCGCTGCTGGCCGCGCTGCTCCAGCCGTACGCGAAGGAGGGGACGGGCCCGGCCGTGGCCCGGCCGGAGAGCCGCCCGGCCCACTTCGCGGACGCGGGACTCACCGTCCTGCGCGGGCCCGCGGGGATCTGGTGCCGCTGCGACGGCGGGCCGCACGGCTTCCTGTCCATCGCCGCGCACGCCCACGCGGACGCGCTGTCGGTGGAGGTGCGGCACGAGGGCGTCGACGTGCTCGCCGACCCGGGGACGTACTGCTACCACGGGCAGCCCGAGTGGCGGCGGTACTTCCGCTCGACCCTCGGCCACAACACGCTGGAGCTGGACGGCGCCGACCAGTCCGGCTCGGGCGGCCCGTTCCTGTGGACCCGGCACGCCCGCAGCCGCGTCCTGGCCGTGGACGCCTCCGGGGAAGGAGTCTCGCGCTGGTGCGCCGAGCACGACGGGTACGGACCCTCCACGCACCGCCGCCGGGTGGAGCTGACGGCCGCGAGCCGTGAGCTGCGGGTGGTGGACGAGGTGAGCGGCCCGCGCCGGGCCGTACGGCTGGCGTTCCACCTCGGCCCGGCCGTCTCCGCCGCCCTGGCGGGCAACCGCGCGCTGCTCACCTGGTCCCGGGACGGGCTCGAGCGCTCGGCGGTGCTCGACCTGCCGGCCGGGCTGTCCTGGCGGGCGCACCGCGGGGAGACCGGCCCGCCGCTGGGCTGGTACTCCCCCGGCTTCGGACGCAAGCAGCCCGCCACCACGCTGGTCGGCACCGGATTCACCGACGCCGCACGGCAGTTCACGACCGTGCTCACGTTTCGCGGCCAGTAGCAGGAACCAGGAACAGGAAGGGGGGAAGACACATGGGGATCACGTGGCGCGGCCGGACACGGCGGGCCGCGGTGCGGACGACGCGGGCCCCGGCCCTCGCCCTGGCCCTCGCACTGGCACTGCCGGCGACCGGCTGCGACAGCGCGCCGGACGACGGCCCCGCCCCGAAGCCTTCCGCGTCCCCCTCCTCGACCGGCGCGGAGTCCGGCGCGAAGTCCGCGGCCCGGGTGTGCGCGAGGCCGGAGCCGGGTCCGGCCCGGGCACCGGAGGGAGCGGTGACCGTCGACCCGGGGGTCGTCGGCGACCTGGCCGCCAAGACCCGCAACAGCCCCGCGCACACGACCTTCTGGCTCATGCCGGGCAGGCACCGCCTCGATTCCGACCGCTTCTCGCAGGTCGTCCCCAAGGAGGGGAACCGGTACGTCGGCGCGCCGGGCGCGGTGCTCGACGGCCGCGGGACCAACCAGTACGCGTTCGGCGGCACCGCGCGCGACGTCACCCTCAGCCACCTCACGGTGCAGGGCTTCGCCGCGCCGCACGACGAGGGCGTGGTCAACCACGACTCCGCCGACGGCTGGGTGATCGAGCACGCCACGATCCAGAACAACTCCGGCGCGGGGCTCATGGCCGGCGACCGGCAGGAGGTCCGCGCCAGTTGCCTGCGCGGCAACGGCCAGTACGGCATGAACGCGTACAAGGGCGACGGCGTCATCAACGGCCTGGTGGTCGAGGGCAACGAGATCACCGGCAACAACACCGGCGACTGGGAGCGCAGGCGGCCGGGCTGCGGCTGCACGGGCGGCGTCAAGTTCTGGGCCGTCCAGGGCGCCGACGTGCGGGGCAACTGGGTGCACGACAACCGCGGGACCGGCCTGTGGGCGGACACCAACAACAACGACTTCCTCGTCGAGGACAACGTACTGGAGTCCAACGACGGCGCCGCGCTGATCTACGAGACCAGCTACAACGCGGTCGTCCGGAACAACACGATCCGGCGCAACAACTGGGTGGAGGGCCGCGAGAACTCCGGCGGCGGCGACTCCTTCCCCTACGCGACCGTCTACCTCTCCGAGTCCGGCGGCGAACCGCGGGTCGAGGCCCGCACCGACCGGATCGAGATCTACCGGAACGTCCTGGAGGACAACTGGTCCGGGATCACCCTGTGGGAGAACGCCGACCGGTTCTGCAACAGCCCGGCCAACACCTCGTCCGGTGACTGCACGCTGCTGGTCGAGGACACCGGCCGCTGCGCGCGGCCGGGGATCGCCAAGGCGCCCCTGTACGCGGACTGCCGGTGGAAGACCCAGCGGGTGGACATCCACGACAACCGCTTCGTGCTGGACAAGTCCGTCGTCGGGTGCACGGAGAACTGCGACCGCATGGCGCTGCTGGCCAACTACGGCACCTACCCCGACTGGTCCCCGTACCGGGGCGAGCAGGTGGCGAAGGCCGTCACGCTCCTGCAGGACAACCGCTGGCACGACAACGTCTACGTCGGCCCCTGGCGGTTCGTCGCCCACGACCCGAGCCGGGTCCTCGGCTCCGATGCGTGGCGTGCCGCGCCCTACCGGCAGGACGAGGGCAGCACCTTCCGTTCCGGGAAGGGTGGTTGAGATGGCCGAGGAGCGCACGCCGAATCTGGTCGGGACCGCCTGGGGGCTGCTGGTCGTCAACACGCTGGGCTCCACGGGGGCGGAGACCGTCGTCCCGCTGCCCCGCTCGCTGATCCAGATGGTCACCATGGGCGCGCTGGCGCTCGCGTTCACGCTGGCGCTCGCGCTCAATCTCCGGCTGCGGGTGCGTCCCAGCGCCTACCTGCTCCTGCTCACCCTGCTGCTGGTGCCGAGCGTGATCTCCAGTGCCGACCTGCAGTCCGGGGTCGGCGCCCTGTTCCGCTGCACCCGGCTGGCCCTCTTCGCCGGCACGCTGTGGCTGCTCAGCCGCTGGTGGGACGGCGGGACGACGTTCGTACGGCACCACATCCGGTGGTACTTCGTCATCCTGTGCTCGGTGGCCGCCGGTGCGCTGGTCTCGCCGGGGGCGGCCATGCCGGACCTGTACGGCGGGCGGCTGGTCGGCGCGTTGTGGCCGCTGACGCCGCCGCAGATCGGGCAGTACGCCGCGGTGGTCATCGGGCTGTCGGTGCTGCTCCTGCTCGGCGGCCGCACCGACCGGCGCAGCGCGGCCCTGGTGATCGTGCCCTCGCTCGTCCTGCTGCTGCTGACCCACACCCGTACGGCCACGCTGGGGCTGCTCGTCGGCCTGGCGCTGGCGATCGGCTCGCTCACCCTGACCAGTGCCGCCGCCCGGCGGTTCTTCTCCTGGGCGGTGCTGTGCGCCGCGGTGGCCGCGGTGGTGTTCGCCTCGGCGCTGCGGGGATGGTTCCTGCGGGGGCAGAGCGAGGAGAACTTCAGCAACCTCACCGGCCGGGCCAAGGTCTGGGACGCGCTGCTGGCAGCGCCCCGGACGACCGGGGAGAAGGTGTTCGGCACGGGTCTGGGCGACAAGTCGTTCGACGGGCTGCCGATCGACAACAGCTGGCTGGCCGTCTACCACGAACAGGGCCTGATCGGCGTCACGTTGGTGGCCGCGGTCTTCGTCGTGCTGGGCGGCGTCGCGCTGCTGCGTCCGCCGTCGCCGGCGAGGGCCTGCGCGATCTTCCTGATCGGCTACTGCGGCCTCGCCTCGTACACGGAGGCGGGTCTCGGCGACGCCTCGCCGTACCTGCTGCACCTGGCCGTGGCCGCCTCCCTGCTGGCGGCACCGGCACCGGCCCCGGCCGTGCTGCCGACGGTCCCCGAACCCCCTCGGCGCCGCGTCCCGCGCTGGGCCCGCACCTCGGAGGTGGCCTGAGCATGCACGTCCTCGTGGTGCACAACCGCTACAACTCGGCGCAGCCGAGCGGTGAGAACAACGTCGTCGACCAGGAGGTGGAGCTGCTGCGCGGCGCCGGCCACCGGGTCGGGGTGTTCGAGCGGCGCAGTGACGACATCGCCGGCCGGTCCCTGCCCGGCAAGGCCGCGGTGCCTCTCCTGGTGCCGTGGAACCCGGCCGTCCGCAGGGAGCTGGCGGCCCGGCTGCGTGCCGAGCGGCCGGACGTGGTGCACGTGCACAACGTCTTCCCGCTCCTGTCGCCCGCGGTGCTGGCCGCCTGCGCCGACGCGGGCGTGCCGGCCGTCGCCACGCTGCACAACTACACGCAGGTCTGCCCGCCCGGCACGCTGCGGCGCGAGGGCCGGCCGTGCACCGAGTGCGTCGGGGGAACGCCGCTGCCCGCCGTGCGGCACGGCTGCTACCGGAACTCGCGGCTGGCTACGGTGCCGCTCGCGGTCAGTCTTTCGGTCAACCGGCGGCGCTGGTGGTCGGGGGTGGAGCGGTTCTTCTGCATCTCGGCGGCGCAGCGCGACATCCTGGTCGCGGCGGGCCTGCCGGCCGGGCGGCTGGCGGTGAAGCACAACTTCGTGCCCGACCCGGAGGCCCGCCGCTCGGGCACGGGCGAGCACGTGCTGTACCTGGGCCGGCTCGCGGAGGCCAAGGGTGTGCGGCTGCTGATGGCGGCGTGGGACGAGGTCGCCGCCGGCGGGGGTGTGGGGGTGCCGCTGGTCGTCGCCGGGACGGGTCCGCTGGAGCGCGAGGTGAGCGCGTGGGCGGCGGGCCGGGAGGACGTGCGGTACGTCGGCCTGTACGACCCGGAGCAGTGCCGTCGGGCGGTGGCGCGGTCGGTGGCCGTGGTGGCGCCCTCGACGTGGCTGGAGGCGTTCGGGCTGGTGGTCGTGGAGGCCATGGCGGCGGGGGTTCCGACCGTCGCCGCGGGGCACGGTGCCTTCGTCGAGCTGGTCGAGGACGGGGTGACCGGGCTGCTGCACCGGCCGGGCGGGACCGCCTCGCTCGCCGCGTGCCTGCGCCGGATCACGGCCGATCCCGGCCGGAACCGGCGGATGGGCCTGGCGGCCCGGCGCCGTTACGAACAGGGCTTCAGCCCGGCCGTCGGGCTGGAGCGCCTGCTGGAGGGGTACCGCACCGCGATCGCGGGGCGGCCGGCAACGGCTCGCGGCGGGGACACCCCCGCGGGCAGGGGGGATGGGGGCAGGAGATGACACGATGCCGACTCTGCGGCTCGGCGGCGATGGAGAGCGTCGTCGATCTGGGAGCGACACCGCCGTGCGAGAGCTTCCTCGCCGCGGACCGACTGGACCGGCCGGAGCCGGCGTACCCGCTGCACCTGCGGGTGTGCACCGACTGCTGGCTCGCGCAGATTCCCGCGCTGATCACGCCGGAGGAGACGTTCACCCAGTACGCGTACTTCTCGTCGTACTCGACCTCCTGGGTGGAGCACGCGCGGACGTTCGTCACCGGCGCCGTGGAGCGGCTGGGCCTCGGCTCCGACGCTTTCGTGGTGGAGGTGGCGAGCAACGACGGGTACCTGCTCAGGCACCTGGTGGACCGCGGGATCCGCTGCCTGGGCATCGAGCCGTCGGTGAACGTCGGGGCGGCGGCGCGCGAGGCGGGCGTGCCCACGCTCACGGAGTTCCTGAGCCCGGACACCGGCGCGGGGGTGCGCGCCGAGCACGGACCGGCGGACCTGGTGGTGGCCAACAACGTGTACGCGCACATCCCGGACGTCATCGGCTTCACCAAGGGGCTGCGGGCCCTGGTCGCCGACGACGGCTGGGTCTCGATCGAGGTGCAGCACCTGCTGACGCTGATCGAGGAGAACCAGTACGACACGATCTACCACGAGCACTTCCAGTACTACACCGTCGCCTCCGCGATCCGGGCGCTGGCCAGCGGCGGTCTCGCCCTCGTGGACGTCGAGCTGCTGCCCACGCACGGGGGTTCGATCCGGCTGTGGGCGCGGCCGGCCGAGACCGCCGGGGAGCCCTCCGGGCGGGTGGCCGACGTCCTGGCCCGGGAGAAGGCGGCCGGGCTGCGGGAGCTGTCCGGGTACACCGAGTTCTCCGCCCGGGTGGCCAAGGTCCGCCGGGACCTGCTGCGGTTCCTGATCGAGGCGGCCGAGCGGGGCGAGACGGTGGTGGGCTACGGCGCCCCGGGCAAGGGCAACACCCTGCTCAACCACTGCGGCATCCGGCCCGACCTGCTCCCGTACACGGTCGACCGCAACCCCTACAAGCACGGCATGTTCACCCCGGGCACCCGCGTCCCGGTCCTGCCGCCCGAGCGGATCGCCGCCGACCGGCCGGACTACGTCCTGGTCCTGCCCTGGAACCTGCGGGCCGAACTGGTCGAGCAGCTCTCCTTCGTGCACGAGTGGGGCGGCCGGCTGGTCTTCCCGATCCCGGAACTGAGCATCGTCGAGGCCGCGTCGGAAGAGGTCACAGCATGAAGGTCGTACTGTTCTGCGGCGGTTACGGGATGCGGATGCGCGAGGGCGCCTCCGACGACGTGCCCAAACCGATGGCCATGGTGGGCCCGCGGCCGCTGATCTGGCACGTGATGCGCTACTACGCGCACTTCGGGCACAAGGAGTTCATCCTGTGCCTGGGCTACGGGGCCCATCACATCAAGGACTTCTTCCTGAACTACGAGGAGACGACGTCCAACGACTTCGTGCTGCGGGGCGGGCGGACCGAACTGCTGTCCACCGACATAGCCGACTGGACGATCACGTTCGCGCAGACCGGCATCGAGTCGCCGATCGGGGAGCGGCTGCGCCGGGTGCGGCACCACCTGGACGGCGACGAGATGTTCCTCGCCAACTACGCCGACGTGCTCACCGACGCACCGCTGCCCGAGATGATCGACGCCTTCGCCCGGCGGGACGCGGGCGCTTCGATGATGGTCGTGCCGCCGCAGTCCTCCTTCCACTGCGTGGACCTCGGTGAGGACGGTCTGGTGGGGGGCATCACGGCGGTGAGCGACCTGCCGCTGTGGGAGAACGGCGGCTACTTCGTGCTCCGCCAGGAGGTCTTCGACCACATACCGGAGAACGGGGACCTGGTCGCCGACGGCTGCACCCAACTGGCCAAGCGCGGACGGCTGGTGGCGCACCGGCACCGGGGGTTCTGGAAGCCGACCGACACGGTGAAGGAGCGGGCCGCGCTCGACGCCGCCTATGCCCGGGGCGAGCGTCCGTGGGCCGTGTGGGAGCACGACGGCGCGGCCGCCGGGGTGGGCGCGTGAGGCACCTCAGCGCCGGGCGACCGGACCGGGTCGTCGCGGTGGGCGCGCACTGCGACGACATCGCCATCGGCGCCGGCGGCACGCTGCTGACGCTCTGTCAGGCGAGGCCGGGGGTGCGCGTCGACGCGCTGGTGCTCTCCGGCGGTGGCGGCGACCGGGAGCAGGAGGAGCGGGCCGCGCTCACCGCCTTCTGCCCGGGTGCCGACCTGCGGCTGACCGTGCTGAAGCTGCCGGACGGCCGGGTGCCGGCGCACTGGGAGGAGGCCAAGGCCGCCGTCGAGGACCTGCGCGGGCGGACCGAGCCGGACCTCGTGCTGGCCCCGCGCACCGACGACGCGCACCAGGACCACCGCGGTCTGGCGAAGCTGATGACCACCGCGTTCCGCGACCATCTCGTGCTGCGCTACGAGATCGTCAAGTGGGACGGCGACCTGGGCCGGCCGTCGGCGTACCAGCCGCTGACGCCGCAGATCGCCGAACGGAAGGTGCGGCTGCTGCAGGAGCACTACCCCTCGCAGCGGCACCGTCCCTGGTACGACCGGGAGGCCTTCCTCGGGCTGGCCCGGATCCGCGGCATCGAGTGCCACGCCCGCTACGCCGAGGCGTTCGACGTCGCCAAACTCACTCTCAACCTGGGGGGTTGAACCTTGCGCGTACTGCTCACCGGACACCAGGGCTACCTGGGCACCGTGATGGCCCCGGTCCTCACGGCCGCCGGACACGAGGTGGCCGGCCTCGACGCCGGTCTGTTCGCCGACTGCGTCCTGGGCCCGGTGCCCGACGACCCGCCCGGGCGGCGGGTGGACCTGCGGGACGTCACGGCCGAGCACGTGGCCGGGGTGGACGCGGTGATCCACCTGGCCGCGCTCTCCAACGACCCGCTGGGCTCGCTGGCGCCCCAGCTCACCTACGACATCAACCACCACGCGTCGGTGCGGCTGGCCCGCCTGGCCCGGGACGCGGGCGTGCAGCGGTTCCTGTACGCGTCCACGTGTTCGGTCTACGGCGCCGCGGGCGGCGACGACCTGGTGACCGAGGACGCGCCGCTGCGCCCGGTGACGCCCTACGCGGAGTCCAAGGTGCGGGTGGAGGACGACCTGCACGCGCTGTGCGACGGCGACTTCAGCCCGGTGTACATGCGCAACGCGACCGCATTCGGCTTCTCGCCCCGGCTGCGTGCGGACATCGTCCTGAACAACCTGGTGGGTCACGCGCTGCTGTCCGGCGAGGTGCTGGTGCTCTCCGACGGCACCCCGTGGCGTCCGCTGGTGCACGCCGCCGACATCGCGCGGGCCTTCGCCGCCGCGCTGGTCGCGCCGCGGGAGGCCGTGCACGACCGGGCGTTCAACATCGGCACCGAGGTCAACAACGTCACGGTCGCCGAGATCGCGGAGGAGGTCGCCGCCGCGGTGTCCGGATCGAAGGTGGTGGTCACCGGGGAGACCGGTGCCGATCCGCGCTCCTACCGGGTGGACTTCTCCCGGTTCCGGGCGGCGGTCCCCGGTTTCGACTGCGAGTGGACGGTGAAGCGGGGCGCGCTCGAACTCGCCGACGCCTACCGCGAGCACGGGCTGACCCGGGAGGACTTCGAGCGGCGCTTCACCCGCCTGGCCGTGCTGCGCGGGGCCTCGGAGACCGGCGTCGTCGACGAGACCCTGCGGTGGCGCCGATGACCGAGTCCGGGGAGGAGATGTACGCGCTGGTGAAGCGGATGTTCCCGCTGTGCCGGAGCATCACGGGCGACGGTGTGCGTGCCACCCTGCGGATCGTCGACGAGTACATCCCTCTGCACGTGCACGAGGTACCGACCGGGACCCAGGTGCTGGACTGGACGGTGCCCAAGGAGTGGAACATCCGCGACGCGTACGTCGCCGACGCGACCGGCCGCCGGGTCGTCGACTTCGCCGCGTCCAGCCTCCATGTGCTCGGCTACAGCGTCCCGGTGTCGGCGACCATGCCGCTGGCGGAGCTGCGCGCGCACCTGCACACCCTGCCGGAACAGCCGTCCCTGGTGCCGTACCGCACGAGCTACTACGAGGAGCGGTGGGGTTTCTGCCTGGCCCAGCGGACGCTGGACGCGATGGCCGAGGGCGACTACGAGGTCCGCGTCGACTCCACGCTGGCCGACGGCCACCTCACCTACGCCGAGCACGTGGTCCCGGGGCAGGTGCCCGACGAGGTGCTCGTCTCCTGCCACGTCTGCCACCCGTCGCTGGCCAACGACAACCTGGCCGGCATCGCGGTGGCGGTGTTCCTGGCGCGGGCGCTGGCGGAGCGGAACCCGTACTACACCTACCGGTTCGTCTTCGCGCCCGGGACCATCGGGGCGATCACCTGGCTGGCCCGCAACAGGGAGCGGGTGGAGCGCGTCAAGCACGGCCTCGTGCTGGCCTGCGCGGGCGACCCCGGCGACCTCACCTACAAGCAGAGCAGGCGCGGGGACGCGGAGATCGACCGGGTGCTGCGGCACGTCCTCGGCGCCTCCGGACGGCCGCACCGGATCACGGAGTTCACCCCGTACGGCTACGACGAGCGGCAGTACTGCTCCCCCGGCTTCGACCTCGGCGTGGGCTCGCTCACCCGGACGCCGTACGCGGGCTACCCCGAGTACCACACCTCGGCGGACAACCTGGACTTCGTCTCCCCGGCGGCGATGGCGGACACCCTCGCCGTGTGCCGCGAGGCGTTCTCCCTGCTCGACCGCAACCGGCGGTACGTCAACCTCAGCCCGTACGGGGAACCGCAGTTGGGGCGGCGCGGGCTGTACGGCTCGCTCGGCGGGCGCAGCGACGCGAAGGAGGCCCAGATGGCCATGCTGTGGGTGCTCAGCCTCTCCGACGGCGCGCACGCCCTGCTGGACGTGGCCGAGCGCTCCGGCCTGCCGTTCGAGGCCGTCGCCGCCGCCGCCGACGCCCTGCACGGCGCCGGGCTGATCAAGGCATGACGCCGATGACCGTCGAGGGGGAGAAGTCCACGGCGCCGGCGGGAGCCGCCCCTCGGGGTGTCCTCGGCAGGCTGTCCTGGGGGCTGGCCGACCAGGCGGCCTCCAGCCTGTCCAACTTCCTGGTGGGCATCTACGTGGCCCGCTCACTGGGGCTGACCGCGTTCGGCGTGTTCAGCCTGGCCTGGGTGACGTACGGCGTGGTGCTCAACGTCTCCCGGGGGCTGGCCACCGATCCGCTCGTGGTCCGCTTCAGCGCCGTGGCGGAGGCCCCCTGGCGCGGTGCGGTGGCCCGGAGTTCGGGCGCCGCGCTCCTCGTCGGCACCGGCATCGGCACGGTGTCCCTGGTCGCCGGGCTGAGCATCGGCGGCCAGGTGGGCGCCGCGTTCGCCGCCCTCGGCGTCGTGCTGCCGGGGCTGCTGCTGCAGGACGCCTGGCGGTACTCGTTCTTCGCCGCCGGTGTCGGACGGAAGGCGTTCGTCAACGACGTCGTGTGGGCCGTGGCGCTCGTCCCGGCGATGGTGGTGGCGGCCCGCGTGGGCACCGTGACGGCCTTCCTCCTCGCCTGGGGCGGCTCCGCCGCGGTGGCCGCGCTGTACGGCTGGGTGCAGTCGGGCGTCCGGCCCAGGGTGACCGGGGCGCGGGAGTGGCACCGCGACCACCGCGACCTGGGCTACCGGTACCTGGTCGAGAACGTCGGCGTCAGCGGTGCCGGCCAGATACGGGCCTACGGGCTCGGCGCGATCGTCGGGGTCGGCGCGGTGGGCGTGATCCGGGGCGCGGAGCTGCTGCTCGGCCCGTTCCTCGCGGTGCTGATGGGGCTGTCGCTGGTCACCGTGGCGGAGTCGGCACGGGTGCTGCGGCAGGCCCCGGAGCGGCTGGGGAAGTTCTGCTTCCTGCTCGGTGCCGGGCAGACCGTCGCCGCGCTGCTGTGGGGCGCGGCGCTGCTGCTGGTGCCGGACCGGCTCGGCGAGCTCGTCCTCGGCGACGTCTGGAGCGCCTCCTCGCAGCTGATCGTGCCGGTCACGCTCAGCGTCGCGGGCGCCGGGCTGGGCACCGGCGCGGCGGCCGGGCTGCGGGCGCTCGCCGCGGCCCGGCGCAGTCTGCGCTGCCAGTTGTTCGCCTCCGCCTGCTACGTCTCCGGCGGGCTCGGCGGCGCGGTCGCGGGCGGCACGGTCGGCTCGGCCTGGGGTGCCGCCGCCGCGTCCGTCTGCGGCTCGGTCGTGTGGTGGCTGCACCTGCGGGCCGCCCTGCGCGAGCGCGACCACCATCCCCTTCCCGAAGTGAGGACCACATGACCCCCCACCCCCGGCTGAGCATCGGCCTGCCCGTCCACAACGGCGAGGAGTACCTGGCCGAGTCGCTGGACGCGCTCCTCGGACAGACCTACGAGGACTTCGAACTGGTGATCTCCGACAACGCGTCGACCGACGGCACCGAGGACGTCTGCCGCCGGTACGCCGCGCAGGACTCCCGCATCCGGTACATCCGGCTGCCCCGGAACATCGGCGCCGCCCCGAACCACAACTACGTGTTCACCCAGTGCCGCGGCGAGCTGTTCAAGTGGGCCTCGCACGACGACCTCTACGCCCGGGACCTGCTGCGCCGTTGCGTAGAAGCCCTGGACGAGCGGCCGGACGTGGTGCTGGCGCACAGCGGCCAGGCGGTCGTCGACGGCGACGGCAAGGTGAAGGTCCCCTACGAGTACGGGCTCGCCACCGACTCGCCGCGCGCTCCCGAGCGCTTCCGCAGCCTGCTGTTCGAGCCCGGGGGCGACGACTTCTACGGGGTGATGCGGGCCGACGTGCTGCGCCGGGTCAAGCCGCACGACAGCTACCACCACGCGGACCGCACGTTCGTCGCCGAGATCACCCTGCACGGGCGCTTCCACCAGGTGCCGGAGCTGCTGTACTTCCGCCGCGACCACCCCACCCGCGCGGAGCGGGCCAACCCCTCCAAGCGCTCCCGGTGCGTCAACCTCGACCCGCGCCGGGCGGGCCCGCTGCACCCGACGCCGCGCCTGCTCGCCGAGTACGTCTGGGGCTTCGTCTCCGCGATCGGGCGGGCCCCGCTGTCGTCGGCCGACCGGCGCGCGTGCCACCGGCATCTGGCCGCGTGGATGACCAGCCGGGTCCGGCCGGGCGCCGGCGAGCGGGTCGAGGACCGCACCCCCGTCGGCCCCGGCCGGCTCACCGTCTCCGTCGACGCCCTCGTCGCCGGCCGCGAGAAGAGGCAGGCATGAATTCCGGCGAAACTCCGCTGCGCGTGGGCCTGTTCGGCCTGTTCGGCGCGGGCAACAGTGGCAACGACGGGTCGCTGGAGGCGGTGCTCGACCACCTCCGTGCCACGCGCCCCGCGGCGGCGGTGGACGCGATGTGCGGCGGTCCCGAGACCGTCACCACCCGGTACGGGATACCGGCGACGCGGCTGAACTGGTACCGCGGGGAGTACCGGACCGCCTCCCGTGCCAGCGCGGTCGCGGGCAAGGGGCTCGGCAAGCTCGTCGACGTCGTCCGCACCGCCGCCTGGGTGCGCCGGCACGACGCGGTGATCGTGCCGGGCACGGGTGTCCTGGAGACCACGCTGCCGCTGCGGCCGTGGGGCTTCCCGTACTCGCTGTTCCTGCTCTGCCTGACGGGCCGGCTGCTGGGCACCCGGGTCGCCCTGGTCAGCGTCGGGGCGGGCCGCATCGGCAACCGGCCGACCCGCGTCCTGACCCGCTGGTCGACGCGGCTGGCCGCCTACTGCTCCTACCGGGACGTCCAGTCGCGCGAGGCGATGCGGGCGATGGGGGTGGACACCGGGCGGGACGAGGTCTACGCGGACCTGGTGTTCGCCCTGCCGTCGCCGTCGGCGAACGAGTCCGCGGGCCTGCCGGGGCCGGTCTGCGTCGGTGTCATGGACTTCCACGGGAGCAACGACGAACGCGACCGGGCCGAGGAGATCCACCGGCGCTACCTCGACGGGACGACGCGGTTCGTGCGCGCGCTGGTCGCGGAGGGCAGGCCGGTGCGGCTGCTCACCGGCGACGAACTCGACCGGCCGGTGGCGGCGGCGATCGTCGACGCGGTGGGCTCGCCGCTGGTCACCGTCGCCGAGGCGGCCTCGCTGGCCGACCTGATGAAGGAGACGGCGTGTGCCGACACCGTGGTGGCGACCCGCTACCACAACATCGTCTGCGCCCTGAAGACCGGCACACCGACACTCGCCCTCAGCTACTCGGCCAAGAGCGAGGCGGTCATGGCCGAGATGGGGCTGGGCGCATACTGCCACCCGGTCCGCGAGACCGACGCGGACCGGCTGCTCGCACAGTTCCGCGCGCTGGAGCGGGACTCGGCCCGGGTGCGGCGGACGCTGGCCGAGCGCAATCCGGCCGTCGCCCGGCGCGTCGAGCAGCAGTTCACCGACCTGGCCGCGGCGCTGTTCCCGGCGGCCGGCCCCACCGACGCCCCGCGGGAGACACCTTGAAGGCGAAAAAAGTTCCCCAGATCGCCGGCGCCCACCTGTTCGAGCCGACGCCGCACGCCGACGCACGCGGCTTCTTCTGCCGCACCTTCGACGCCGACGTGATCCGCTCGGTGGGTCTCGACCCGGCCGCCTTCGTCCAGGACAGCGTCTCCCGCTCGGTGCGCGGCGTGCTGCGCGGCCTGCACCTGCGCTCGGGGGCGGGCGAGGCCAAGCTGGTGCGGTGCTCGTACGGCAGGATCTTCGACGTCGTCGTGGACCTGCGGCCCGGCTCGCCCACCTACCTGGGCCGGGCCTTCTTCGAACTGTCCGGCGAGACGCAGGCGACCCTGTACGTACCGGCGGGGTGCGCGCACGGCTTCCAGTCGCTGACGGACACCTCGGACGTGTCGTACCGGATCGACCGTCCGCACGATCCCGCCGAGGACGTGACGATCGCCTTCGACGACCCGGACCTCGGCATCGACTGGCCGCTGCCGGTCACCTCGGTGTCGGAGCGGGACCGGCGGGCGCCGAGCCTGGCCGAGGTCCTCAAGCAGAGGGAGGAGGGAAGCCCGAAGTGAACGCGCAGGAGCCGGGTCTGCCCCGGTCGCGGCAGGCGAACGAGCGGCTGCACGCCCTGGTCCCGGGGGGCGCGCACACCTACGCCAAGGGCGACGACCAGTACCCGCAGGACCTGGCCCCGGTCATCAGCCACGGCAGCGGCGCCCACGTGTGGGACGTCGACGGCAACCGGTACATCGAGTACGGCTCGGGCCTCAGGTCGGTCAGTCTCGGCCACGCACATCCCCGGGTGACCGAGGCGGTGCGGCGCCAGCTCGACCGGGGCAGCAACTTCGTCCGGCCGTCGGTCGTGGAGGTGGAGGCGGCGGAGCGGTTCCTGGCGACCGTGCCGACCGCCGACATGGTGAAGTTCGCGAAGAACGGCTCCGACGCCACCACCGCCGCGGTCCGCCTGGCCCGTGCCGCCACGGGGCGGCCCCGGGTGGCCGTCTGCGCCGACCATCCCTTCTTCTCCGTCGACGACTGGTTCATCGGCACCACGCCGATGTCCGCGGGTGTGCCGGCGCAGACCGGCCGGCTCACCGTGGCGTTCCCCTACGGCGACCTGGCGGCCACGGAGGAGGTGCTCACCCGGTACCGGGACGAGGTGGCCTGCCTGGTCCTCGAACCGGCCACCCACACGGAGCCGCCGCCCGGCTACCTCGCCGGTCTGCGCGCCCTGGCCGACCGGTACGGCTGCGTCCTCGTCTTCGACGAGATGATCACCGGCTTCCGCTGGTCGGAGGCGGGAGCGCAGGGTCTGTACGGCGTGGTCCCGGACCTGTCCACGTTCGGCAAGGCGCTGGGCAACGGGTTCGCCGTCTCCGCGCTGGCCGGGCGCCGCGAGCTGATGGAGCGGGGCGGGCTGCGTCACCCGGACGAGCGGGTGTTCCTGCTGTCCACGACGCACGGTGCGGAGACGCACGCGCTGGCGGCCGCGATGGCGGTGCAGGCCACCTATGCCGAGGAGGGCGTCACCGCGCGGCTGCACGCCCTCGGGGAGCGGCTGGCGGCCGGTGTGCGCGAGGCGGCGGCCGGGATGGGCGTGGGCGACCACGTCGTGGTCCGGGGGCGGGCCAGCAATCTGGTCTTCGCCACCCTCGACGAGAACCGGCGTCCGTCGCAGGAGTACCGCACCCTGTTCCTGCGCCGGCTCCTCGCGGGCGGGGTGCTGGCCCCGTCGTTCGTGGTGAGCAGCGCGCTCACCGAGGCCGACGTCGACCGGACGGTCGACGTGGTGGCGCAGGCCTGCGCGGTGTACCGCAAGGCGCTGGACGCCGCCGATCCGACGCCGTGGATGGGCGGGCGGGCGGTGAAGCCGGTCTTCCGGCGCCTGGCATGACACGAGGGGCGGCGCAGGGAGGACCGGACGTGGTGTCAGCGGGACGGCTGCCGGCCGGCGCCGACCCTCCGCCCGTCCTCCGGGCCGGGCGCTCCGGCGGCCCTGCGGAGGGCCAGCCGGTCGCCGGTCCGGTCGACCAGCCACGCGTTCACCGGCAGCACCGCGAACGCGGTGCAGCAGCCGCCGAGGGTGTCGGTCGCGTAGTGGGAGCCCAGCGCCACCTGTGCCCAGCCCATGACCGCGCCGGCCACCAGCCCCGCGGCGCACACCAGGGACGTGCCCGCCGCCCTGCCGAGCCCGAGCCGGCCCGCCGCGAGCAGCGACACCATGAGGGCGAGGGCGGTGAGGAAGGCGGTGTGTCCGCTCGGGTAGGACAGGTTGTCGCCGTGGATGGTGCGTCCCACCACGGGTTTGAGCAGGGCCGTCGTCCCGACGGTCAGGCCGGAGCCGGTCACGAGGAACACCGCCGCGCGCGGGTGCCGGAGCAGCAGGCAGCCGCTCACGAGGGCCGCGACCAGCAGCACGGCTCCCACGGGCTCGCCGAGGAAGTCGGTGACCACGGCGACGTGCCGCCACGGAGGGCTCACTCCGTCGACCGCCGCGAAGACCCGCGTGTCCGTCGGGCCGGGCTCGCGGTCGCCCGCGTACGCGGCCCCGAGAACCAGGACCACCAGCGCGGCGACGAACGCGACGATCCCGAGCCGGCCGCACACCGACGGCGGCAGCACCGGCTCGCGCGGGCCTGTCGCACACCCGCCGCACCGGGGGGACCTGTCGTACTCTCCCACGTCCTCGCCCACTCCCCCGGGTCACCCGGCGCACGGGCGGTCCCCACCGATCACCCGGGCCTGGGCCACCGTAGTCGCTGCCGCGGAACTGACAAAAGCCGATTCGAGCCATTGGGCAAAGGGTGCCGTGAATTGTTCGGCGGTGTCCCGAACCTCCTTGCCCGCAAGGGAACAAGGGGGCTCCGGAGGCGGAAGAAAGGGCGCCGGGCCAGGCGGCGTGCCTGTTAGGGTGCGCGAATGCCGACGATCAGACAGGTCCAGATCACCTTCGACTGTGCGCAGCCCGCGCGCGTCGGGCGCTTCTGGTGCGAGGTACTCGGATACGTCGCGCCGCCCGCGCCCGAGGGGTTCGCCACGTGGGACGAGTACAACCGCTCACTGCCTCCCGGGGAACGGGACGCCTGGTTCGCGTGCAGTGATCCCTCTGGGGTGGGCCCGCGCCTGTTCTTCCAGCGCGTGCCCGAGGGGAAGACCGTCAAGAACCGGGTCCACGTCGATGTGCGGGTCGGCACCGGGCTGGTGGGTGAGGAGCGCCTCGCCGCGCTCCAGGCCGAGTGCGATCGGCTGGTCGCGCTCGGCGCGGTGCGGCAGCGGGTCCTGCTCGCCGACGAGGAGAACGAGTCGTGCATCGTGATGCAGGACGTCGAGGGCAACGAGTTCTGCCTCGACTGAACGTCGCCCTGCCGGATCACGGCTTGCGGGCCATCCCGGCGGCGATGAGACGCTCCCACACGGTCAGCTCCCGCACCCCTTCGTCGTTCCACGCGGCGCCGGTCGCCCCGGCACGCCACCGAGGCGCCGGAACTATGCCGGGCTCCAGGATCTCCAGGCCGTCGAGCAGGGCCTCGATCTCCGCGTCGGTCCGCCACCGGCCGCGGCCGAACGTCGCCTGGAGGACCTTCTCGGCCTCGGCCGTCTCCGGGTTGTTCCCGGAACGGAAGTGGCTGACGAAGAAGCAGCTTCCGGAGGGCACCTGGTCGCGCCAGTAGCGGACGATCCCGGCGGGGTCCTCGTCGTCGTTGACGTGGTGGAGGATGGCGCTGAACATGACGGCGACGGGCCGGTCGAAGTCGATCAGTTGGCGGGTGTCGGGGTGGTTCCTGATCCCCTCGGGATCGCGTACGTCGAGGGGCACGACCCGGGTCCGGTCGTCCTCCTCCAGCAACGCCCGCCCGTGGACCAGCACCTGGGGGTCGGTGTCGACGTACACCACCCGGGCTTCGGGCGCCCTCCGTTGCGCGACCTGGTGCACGTTGTCGGCCGTGGGCAGCCCGCTGCCCAGGTCGATGAACTGCCGCACCTCGGTGGTGGCCACGATCTCCCCCACCGCCCGGACCAGCGCGGCGCGGTTGGCGAAGGCGATCGCCACCGAACCGGGAAGGTCACGTTTGAACACGTCACCGATCTCCCGGTCCACCGCGTAGTTGTCCTTGCCCCCGAGCAGGTAGTCGTAGACGCGGGCGATGCTGGGCCTGGTGCTGTCGATCGCGGAACTCTCTCCCGTCATGGTCCCCATCATGTCCCCCGGCCGGCCGCCCCGACCACCACTTCTTTGACCTTGACACGATGACAGGGTCTTCACTGGCTGCGAGGAGGTGGTCCGGATGACCACGGAGGGACACGGAACGGACCCGGTGCGGGCGGCTCGCGGTCTGGGGGCCGAGGACGCGTCCGTGCGGCTGCGGGCGGCCCTGGCCGTCGGCACGGCGCCGGACCCGCGCTTGGTGGACACGCTCGTCGAGCGGTCCGCCGTCGAACCGGAGTTCTTCGTCCGCGACATGCTGACCTGGGCGCTCACCCGGCACCCGGTGTCCTCGACGCTCCCCCGGCTGGTCCGCGAGGTCCGCTCGGACCGGCCGCAGGCGCGGAGCCAGGCGCTGCACACGCTGTCCAAGATCGGTGACCGGGCGGCGTGGCCGGCGATCACGCCGGCGGTGCTGTCCGACGCGGACGACGAGGTGGCGCGCAGCGCCTGGCGGACCGCGGTGGTGCTCGTCCCCGCGGGCGAGGAGGCCGGCCTGGCCGCGGCGCTGGCGACGCAACTGGGCCGCGGCGACAGGGAGACGCGGTTGAGTCTCAGCCGGGCCCTGGTCGCACTCGGCGAGGCGAGCGAGGCGGTACTGGAGGAAGCGGCGGGCGCGCCGGACCCGCTGGTCGCTGCCCACGCACTGGCCACGCAGCGGCTCTCGCGCGACCCAGAGGCCGGGTTCGACTCGGCGATCGAGGAGGCGAAGCGCGTCGTGGCGCTCGGCGGACCGGGCCACGGGGAGGACAGAGCATGCTGATCGGTGAGGTGGCGCGACGGTCCGGGGTCAGTGCCCGCATGCTCAGGCACTACGAGTCGCTCGGTCTGGTGCGGCCCTCGGGCCGCACGGGCTCGGGCTACCGGGACTACTCCCGGCAGGACGTCCGGCGGATCTTCCACATCGAGAGCCTGCGCTCGCTGGGGCTGTCGCTGCGCGAGATCGGGCGTGCGCTCGACGAGCCGGGCTTCGCGCCCTCGGCCCTCGTCGACGACCTGGTCCGGCGCACCCGCGAACGCATCGCGGCCGAGACCGAGTTGCTCACCCGGCTCAGCCGGATCGACGCGGCCGGTCCGGCCGGATGGGAGGACGTCCTCCAGGTCGTCGCGCTCCTCCAGGCGCTGGGCTCCAAGAGCCCGGAGGCGCGCCAGCGGGCGGCCCTCTCCTCGGTGCACGAGGCCACGGTGCCCGTGGAGGCCCTGGTCGAGGCGGTACTGCGCGAGACGGACCCCCACGTCGCCGGGGCCCTGCGCTGGGCGCTGGCCCGCTCGGGCGACGACGGCACGGCCCTGCTGGCCGAGGGCCTCGGCTCACCGGTGGCCGCGGTGCGCCGGCGCGCCGTGCAGGCCCTGGCCGAGCTGCCCGGCGACGAGGCCGCGGCACGGCTGCGGCACGCCCTCGAAGGCCCCGACGCCGTGGTGCGCGGGTACGCCGCGCTGGCGCTGGGGGCTCGCGGGGTGCCCGAGGCGGTGCCGACGCTCGTCGACATGGTCGCAGAGGGGAGGAACGACACGGACGCGGCCGACGCACTGAGTGTGCTGGCGTGCGACGCCGCGGCGGCCGACCGGATCGCGGCGGGCCTCGTCGGCCGTCTCGGCGACGGGGCCGCCCAGGCGGCCTCCCGTGGCCGGCTGACCCAAGCGCTGGCGGGCGTCCCCGGCCCCAGGGCCTCCGCCGCCCTGGCGGAGCTGGCCGAGGACGCGGACCGTGCCGTGGCGCTGACCGCGACGTATCTGCTCGGGCTGCGCGGGGAGCAGCCGGGGCACGGCGAAAAGACGTCGACAGCCGCGCCGCGCGCCCGGAAGAATGCCCGTCCGTGACCAGCAGCGAAGTGTGGACCCGTGAGACCGCCGACCGCTACGACGCCGAGGAGGCCGGGCACTCCTCGGCCGCCGCCCTCGAACCGGCCCTGGACTTCCTCGCCGGGCTCGCCGGGGACGGCCGGGCGCTGGAGTTCGCCATCGGGACCGGACGCGTCGGCGTCCCGCTGCGGGAGCGCGGCGTGCCGGTGGCGGGCATCGAACTGTCCGTGCACATGGCGGCGGTGCTGCGCCGCAAGGTGGACGAGGAGACGCTGCCGGTGTCCCTCGGGGACATGGCCACGACCGTCGTCCCCGGCGAGTTGCCCTGGTGTACCTCGTCTACAACACCATCACCAACCTGCTCACGCAGGACGAGCAGGTCGAGTGCTTCCGCAACGCGGCACGGCACCTGAGCCCCGGCGGCCGGTTCGTCGTCGAGCTGGGCGTGCCACCGCTGCGGTTCCTGCCGCCCGGTCAGGTGGCGGTGCCGTTCGACGTCTCCGAGCGGCACGTGGGCCTCGACACCTTCGACCTCGTCGAGCAGATGCTCGTCTCCCACCACTTCACCCGCGACGGGGAGGGCGGCGGCTACCGCCGCGACGCCTCCCGGCACCGTTACGCCTGGCCGGCCGAGCTGGACCTGATGGCCCGCATCGCCGGTCTCGAACTGGAGCGCCGCGTCGGGGACTGGGACGGGTCGCCGTTCACCCAGGACTCCCCCAAGCACGTCTCGGTGTGGCGCAAGCCGTCCTGAGGCACGTCGAGGCCCCTCCCGGCCCGCGCACGCAACCAGGGGCCCCACCGCACGGTGGAGCCCCCGGTCGCCCGCGGTGCCGGCTCAGTGCCGGCCGGCGAACCAGTCCCGCCCGGTCGCCTTGGCCGCCAGGGCACCGCAGTTGGAGCCGTAGTTCCAGGCCTGCTGGTTGCCGATGACGCCGCCCCACTCCACGCAGGCGCCGCGCGCGAACGCGTACACCGGCCCGGCGTACGAACGGTAGTTCCCCGCGTCGGTCTGGTCCTCGCTGCTGTCGACGTTGCGCACGTAGGCCACCATGTACGTGGGTGTGCCCGTCTTGTTGCGGATGGTCACGGTGCAGTTCTTGCCCGTGGCCGAGTTGTAGGTGAGGTACACCGTGCCGGTGCTGCCGATCGGCATGGAGTTCACCACCTGGTAGCCGGAGCCGCAGACTCCGTTGTACGCCGCGGTCGCACTGGTGGTCGCCGCGCCGGCGGCGGGAGCCGTCACCAACAGCCCCGCCCCGATGGCCCCGACTGCGGTCAACGTCGCGCCTACGGCCTGGATGGAACGCTTCATGGCACCTCGATCCCTGAATCGCCCGGCTTCGCCATGGTGTTGCTGAAGCCACCTGTTGAGACCTTTGCACCCCTTGGGGGGTTGTACGCCTTTGACAGTTGTTTACGACCGTTCGCGAAGAAGATCGGCGACCGGGTGCCGAGGCGGCCGGGCGGGCCTCCGCCACGGGCGGGTCGCACATCAGGTACCGACTAGGTACCATGCCCGTATGCCATCACTGAACGTGACCTTCACCGAGGAAGAAATGGAAGGCGTGCGCGCGGCCGCGGCGGCCGAGGGCAAGAGCCTCAAGCAGTACATGCACGACCTCGGTGTCCGCGAGATGCAGCGCAAGCGGTTCGTCGCCGGCGCCGCCTCGTGGGCGGACCGGCTGCGCGCCGAGTTCGACGAGGCCTTCCCGGACGAGATCCCGCCGTCCCAGCGCGGCGAGGGAGCCAGCGCCGCCTGATGAGCGAACCCCTGTACATCGACGTCCCGTGGCTCCTGGACGTCCAGGACGCCGCCCTCGGCACCGAGGACGTGTCGGTCACGGACTACTCGGCCCTGGTCGCGGCCGCGGCACGGCACAGGACGCGGATGCCGACGCTGGCCGCCTCCAACCCCGACAGCGCCTGGCGGGCGGCGGCCCTGCTGCACACCATCGTGCGCCTCGAACCGCTGCCCCACCGCAACAGCCTCTTCGCGGCCTTCGTCACCGGTCAGTACATGGACCAGTCCGGCGAGGGAATCGACCCTCCCTACGGAGCGCTGTCCGATCTGATCAAGAAGGTCCGGGAGACCCGGCTGAGCATCTACGACGTCGCCGAGGCGCTCCGTTCCTGGCGCATCTGACCGAAGCGGCGGTCACGCCCGGCCCCACGGCCGCAGCTTCTCGGGATTGCGGACCGCCCAGATGCGGGTGACACGGCCCCCGGCCACCTCGAACGCGGCCACGGTCGTCACGGCGCCGTCCCGCCGGGCCACCAGGCCCGGCGTGCCGTTGACCGACCGCTCCAGGAGTTCGAGTCCCGGGGCCCTTTCCGCCATGGCCGCCATGTACCGGGCGATGCGCGCACCGCCCTCGACCGGGCGCAGCGCGGCACCGGCCCCGCCCCCTCCGTCGGCGGTCATGACGGCCGCCGGGTCGAGCAGGTCCACCAGCGCCGCGATGTCCCTGGTCTGCCACGCCTCCTTGACCTGCCGCACGACCTCGGCCCGCACGGCCCGTGCCGTCGCCGGCGCCCGCGCGGCACGCACCCGCCGCCGGGCCGACGCCGCGAGCTGCTTGCAGGCCGCGGGGGTCCGCCCGAGGACGCCGGCGATCTCGGCGAAGGGGTAGCGGAAGACGTCGTGCAGCACGAACGCCACCCGCTCGGCGGGGGTCATCGACTCCATGACGACGAGGAAGGCCATGGACACCGATTCGTCCAGGACCATCTGGTCGGCGGGATCGGTGCCGGGGCCGTGGTCCCGCCCGGCGTGGTCGGGCAGCGGTTCGGGCAGCCAGGCGCCGACGTAGCGTTCGCGCCGGGCCCGCGCGGAGCCGAGCACGTCGAGGCAGACGCGGCCGGTCACCGTCGTCAGCCAGGCGCCGGGGGACACGATCACGTCGCGCTGTGCGCGCGGCAACGCGTACCACCGCGCGTACGCCTCCTGCACGGCGTCCTCGGCCTCGGCCAGCGAGCCGAGCAACCGGTAGGCGACGTTGATCAGTTGGCGCCGTTCACCGGCTGCCGCGTCGGCATCCGCCCCCGCCGTGCCCATGCCCGACCGCCTCCTCGCCTTACCTTTCGCAGGCCCGCGTCGTCGGGCTGGTGAGAGCGTATCGACCACTGCCCCGCGGGGCGGAAATGGGGGACCCCGGCATGACGGCGACTCAGGTGGCGGCACGGCGCCGCTTCTCGTTCCTGCGGACCGCGATGGCCCTGCAGACACTCACCATCTTCCTCCAGGCCGTCTCCGCCGGGCTGCTGCTGACCGCGTCCTACGGAGAGACGCTGCACAGTGCCGGAGCGCGGGTGATGTACGGGGCGTCGATGCTGTACGTGCTCGCGGCGGTACTGGCGTGGAAGCCGGGCGGCGGGCCGGTCGCGCCCGTGTGGCAGTCATGCGGCTTCCTGGCCCTCGCCTCGGTCCAGGTGGTGCTCGGCATCGCGCACGTCCCGTCGGTCCATCTTCCCCTGGGCGTCCTGATGTTCGGGCTGAGCGTGCTGGTCCTGGCGCGGCGCTGAGGGTTCACGGGACGGGTGTCAGGCCTGTCGGCGGGCGTGGCGGAGGCAGGAGGCGGCCACCACGAAGGGCCACACCGACTGGAAGGAGGTGACGACGCGTTCGGCGACCCCGGCGCGGCCGTGTCCCTGCATCTCGACCAGGAACCACACGCCGCCGGCGGCCATCAGGGCCGTCGCGAGGAGCGAGGGCGCCAGGCGCAGCGCCCAGGGAGCGGCCGGTCCGCCGTTGGCGGCCAGCACGGGCCACACCGCGAGGAGCGTGAACCCGGCCACCACCACGGCCCCGTGCCGCAGGGAGCCTCCGCTGCCGGGCGCGGGGAGCGCCACCAGGACGAGCGCGGCGAGGCCGCCGCCGCCCAGGGCGAGCCGTCCGGCGAGGGCGGCCACCCGCAGCCCCCACGCGGTCAGCAGATGGCAGACGCCCAGCGCCAGGAACCCGGCCGTCATCACCCAGAACCCGGCGGCACCGTAGGACCCCAGGACGCTGATCGTCTGGGTGACCGGGTCGTAGGAGGAGCCTTCGAGCCGCGCCGCGCCCGTCCAGCCCGCGATCAGCAGGACGGGCGCGCATCCCGACGACAACAGGACCCACCTGGGGACGTATCGCATCAAGACACCATAAGACGCTCATCGGTGCACGGCCGGGCGCACGCTCCTCACGCGGGCGGGTTGAGCCTGCGGAAGTACGTCCAGCTCGTCTCGTTCGGCTCGCTCCACCGCTCCGGGGCCCGGGCGAATTCCGGGTGGTGGTCGGCGATGTGGGCGCGGGTGCGCGCGGGGACCTCGGTGTAGGCCCCGAGCTTGCGGCCCCGGCAGTGGTAGGTGAGGCCGCCGGGCCGCCCGCCGGGGGCCATCCACGGGAGCCACGGCGACATCCTGGTCCACGACATGGTGGCCGGGACGCCGGGCGCCGGCCCGTCCAGGTCCGCGCGGTGGGCGAAGAACTGGAAGAGTTCGAGCGCCCGGTACGTGTCGCCGGCCGAGTGCAGGGGGTACTGGGCCGGCGGCAGGGGCGAGGGGTAGGAGAGCGGGATCTCCAGGCTGAAGCAGACCTGCCCGCCGAGGTCGGTCGTCGGCACCGGGAAGGGGCGCCACTTCTGGTTCGCCGGGTCGTTCCAGACGTGCACCACCGGCAGGTCCCGCCAGGTCTCCAGGATCTCGCCGGTGACCGGGTCGAGGTAGAAGGCGGCCTCGCGGCCGAGCAGCCGGTAGGAGTCCGGGCCGTCCTCGGCGTCGTGGACCAGGCGGGCGACGTTGACGCCCTCGAAGCCGAAGAGGCGCTCGTAGGGCTCGTCCGGCGCCCAGGAGTACACGCTTCCGGACCACCAGTAGGTGACCTCCTCACCGTCCAGGGAGGCCCGGGTGCGGGCGAGGGAGCGGAGCGACTGCGCGGGTGTCGTCATGGGAACCACTCTGCGCGTCCGGCGTCCGCGCCGGGCCGGAAACGCCGCGCACCGCCCCGGAATCGGCCGGAACCAACCGTTCCGGGGCGCGTCGGGTCGCGGTCAGCCGAGGGCCGGTGCCGCGGCGGGGGCGGGGGCCGGGGTGCGCTGCGCGAGCGGGACGATCCCGGGCCCGTCCTCCTGGCCGAGGAAGAAGTGGCGCACCACGCGCTCCGCGGCGTGCCCGTCGTCGTACGGGCAGAAGCGCTCGCGGAAGGCCGCGCGCAGGCCGGCGGTCTCGGTGTCGCGCCACCGGCCGCTGCGGAAGGTGTCGATGAGCTCGTCCTCGCTGGTGGCGACGGCGCCCGGGGTGTCGCCGGGGCGGCCGGAGAGGAGGTCGAAGGTGACGCCGCGGACCTGGGAGTAGATCTCCCAGTCGTCGGCGTGGATCACGATGGGCCGGTCGAGGTTGGCGTAGTCGAAGATGAGGGACGAGTAGTCGGCGACGAGCGCGTCGGCGGCCAGGCAGAGGTCCTCGACCGAGGGGTGGCCGGACACGTCGATGACCGCGCCCCGGGCGGCGAGGTCGCTCAGCTCCGGACTGCGGTCGTAGAAGTAGTGGGTGCGCACCAGCAGGACGAAGTCGTCGCCCAGGGCCCCGGCCAGGCGGGCCAGGTCGAAGGAAGGGGCCCAGTCCGTCCGGTAGTCCCGGTGGGTCGGCGCGTACAGCAGCGCGGTCCGGCCCGGGGCTATGCCGAGCCGGGCGCGGACGGCGGCGACCTCCTCGGCATCGGCGTTGTAGAAGCGGTCGTTGCGCGGATAGCCCGCGTCGAGGGAGGTGTAGGAGCCGGGGTAGACGCGCTCCCACTGCTTGGTGGAGTGCGGGTTGGAGGAGACGCTGACGTCCCAGCGGTCCACGCGGTCCAGGAGGCGGTCGAAGTCCATGCCCCGGGCCGCCGCGGGGTAGACCCGCTGGTCGAGGCCCATGCGCTTGAGCGGCGTTCCGTGGTGGGTCTGGAGGTGGAGCTGTCCGGGGCGCTTGACGATGTGGTCGGGGAAGTTGACGTTGTTGACGAAGTACCGTGCGCGGGCCATCACTTCCCAGTAGCGGCGCGAGCCGCGCACCACGTGGTCGATGCCCTCGGGCACCTGCCCGGCCACTTCCTTGCGCACCACCCAGACGCCGTGCACGTCGGGGACGAGTTCCCTGGCCTTCTCGTAGACGGCGAGCGGGTTGCAGGACGGCAGCCGGTCCCAGTACGAGGTGTAGACGGCGAGGCGGGGGTCGGGAGAACGTCTGCGCTGGAGGGTGTACAGGCCCGCGTAGGCCCGTCTGCCGACCTTGGTCTTGGCCTTGAGCACCCTGGTGGGGCCCGCCGTCCTGGCGCGGGCCGCGAACCGGGTGGCCTGGTAGGCGCGGTAGAGCCGCTTGGCCACGGCCCGCATGTACACCCCGTTCGGCCCGTCGGGCACCGTGAAGCCGTCCGGGACGTGGGCGGCGTAGAAGTCGGCGATGCGCTCGAAGAACTCCTTGCGGTCGGCGACCCGGACCCGCTCGGGGCGCTTGAGCGCGAACAGCATGTGGAACACGGCGCGTTCGAAGAGCATGGGGGTGGCCCAGGCCAGCTCGGGCCGCTCGGCGAGGAAGGCGAACAGCCCCTCGTACTGCGTGAAGATGTCGAAGTGCTTGCGCCCCGGCGTCTTCGTGATCGCGCCCTGGCGGCGCTGGCGGTACTCGACACCGACGCGGTTGAGGCAGCCGATGCGCTCGGCCGTGACCATCGCCATGTGGGTGACCGGCGCGTCCTCGTACAGGCCGGGGGCGTACTGGAGGCCCTGTTCGAGGAAGAACTCGCGGCGGAACGCCTTGTTCCAGGCCACCAGGAAGAGTTCCACGTACTCCGGCCGGTCCTGGAGGCGGAAGACGTCCGTGCCCGCCTTCTCGAACAGGTTCGCGGCCTGGCTGCGGCCTCCCCTGCCCCACCAGTAGGTGCGCACGTGGTCGAAGACGAGGATGTCCAGCTCCCCCACGGCGTCGAGCCGGCCGGCCAGCGCCTCCAGGAGGCCGGGGGTGTAGGTGTCGTCGCTGTCGAGGAACAGGACGTAGTCGCCCCGCGCGTGCCGGAGACCGGCGTTGCGCGCCCGGCCCAGTCCGACGTTCTCCGGCAGGTGCACGGCCTTGACGCGGGCGTCGCGGGCGGCGTACTCGTCGATGATCGCGCCGCAGGAGTCCGGTGAGCAGTCGTCCACGGCGATCACCTCGAGGTCCCGGTACGACTGTCCGACAACCGAGTCCAGGCACTCGCGAAGGTACCCCTGCACCCTGAACACCGGAATGACAATGCTGAACCGAGGCATGCGGACAACTCCAGGTGAAGCGTGGATTGAGCGTGACCGAACAGGGAGACTCGCAACGCTTTCGAAACGTTGTACGCCTGCTGTGCCTGTGCCCGGAAGACCCGGTGACCCGGTGGCCCGGTGGCCCGGTGGCCGTCGTTCCCGGCCGCCGGGCCCGTGCCTCACTGGAAGCCGGTGCGCGGGGCCGTCACCTCGACGGTGTCCTTCACCAGGGCCAGCGCCGCTCCCACCGGGCTCGACCGGCCGCCGCTCACGGTCACGTCGCCCGCGTCGGGGCAGCCGAAGACCACGGCCTTCTCGGGTCCGGCCAGCGCGTGCAGCGGATCGCCGGGCTCCGTCTCCACCAGCCGTACGCGCACGACGCCGGGTTCGTCCGCCGCGGCTCCGGCGACCGCCCGCAGCCGGCGGGACCGGGCAGCGGCGTCCCGGGCCCGGCCCGCGGTGTCCGCGTCGACCGGCTCGGCCCGCACCCGTACCTCCGCCGGGTCCCAGCCCCAGACCAGCGCGGCCAGCAGGCGCACCTTGATGGCGGCGTCCTCGCCCGAGAGGTCCGCCGAGGGGTCCGCCTCGGCGATGCCCCGCAGTTGCGCGGCGCGGACCGCGTCGGCCAGCGTGCCGCCTTCGGCTAGGCGGTCGAGCACGAAGGTGACGGTGCCGTTGGGACAGGCGCGGATCGTCCGGCAGCCCAGGCCGCGCAGGGAGGTGCGCGCCAGGTCGCCCGCCGGGAGGGCCGCGCCGGTGGCCCCGGAGATCCTGATCATGCCGCCGCCCACCCGGGCGGCCTCGGCCAGTTCCCGCCAGTGGGTCAGCAGGTGGCTCTTGGTGGCCGTCACCACGTGGATGCCCCGGCGCAGTGCCGCGACGGCTTCCTCCGCCGCGCGCTGCCGCAGTCCGGGCGAGGACGGGACGGCCTGGACGAACACGCGCGCGCCGGTGCGTTCGAACGTCTCGTCCAGCGGTCGCACGGGTCCCCACTGCGGACGCGGCGGCACCGACCCGTCGGTTCCCGTGCCGCACTGGGCCGCGCTCGCCCGTACGGCGACGACCTGCGGCCGTACGCCGTGCCGGTGGGCGAGCGCCGCCGAGTCCCGTCGCAGCCGGTCGGCGAACGCCTGCCCCACCGGGCCGTACCCGGCGAGGACCACGGCGGCCCGGGCCGCTTCAGTCGCTTCCCTCATGGACCCGTGATCCTGTCACACCCCCGCCCGCGGCCGGTTGGCCGTCCCGCGCCCGGCTCACCACCCGAGTCGCTCCAGGTGCGCGGCGACCCGCGCACGGTCCCAGGCGCCGTCGGCGACGAGCACGCGGTAGGTCCGCGCCAGTGTCTCGCCGGGCGGCAGCACCAGTTCCTCGTGGAAGGCCCAGGAGGGCGCCACCGCGGCGAAGGGCTCGCTGCGCACGAACCAGTGCGCCGGGTGGGTGCCCTTCTCTCCCAAGTGGTCGTTGGACGGGGCGTGTTCGAAGACGAGCGTGGCGTGGCCGTCCCGTCCGTCGTGCTCGCCCACATAGGCCAGCCAAGGGGACTGGGAGCCCATCGCCGGGGCCTCGTCGGACCCGGCACCGTCGGCGGTGAAGACCCGGCCGCCGCGGAAGGCCCGCGGACCGCGCCAGAACAGCCCGGTGTATCCGGCGGCGGGGCGCCCGTGGGTGGTCGGGCTGCCGAACCGCAGTGGTTCGGCACGCCGGTTGGTCACCGCCGACGTCCAGGTGAGGGTCCAACTGCCGCTGTCCGGGTCGATGTCGCCGACCTCGATCCGGCGCTCCTCCTCGGCCCACAGGTCACCGTCGTGCGGGTGCCAGGTCAGCTTCTCGGCGATGACGGCGCGGTCCCCCTCGGCGCCGACCTCCTCGAAGGCCGCGTGGGCCATCGAGCCGACCCGGTCCGGCAGCGCGAGGTACCCCTGGCCGTGGACGTAGGTGTTGCCGCCCCACAGGTTCTGTCCGGAGAGGTGGGAGGCGGTCAACTGCAGGCCCTTGTGCCAGCGGTGGTCGTTGGGCCGGTAGTCGGTGACGGTCGCGCCGGACAGGGTCCGGACCGGATGGAGGTACGGCTTGGGCGCCTCCCAGCCGGCCTCGGGGCGGTACACGTAGGAGAACAGAGCGGTCCCGGCCGCCCCGTGGGCCACGGTGACGCGGTCTGCGTGAACATGGGTGAGTGAGAGCGTCATGCGTGGTCCTCTTCGCTCGTAGAAACCGCTTACCATCCTGGCGTGCCCACGTTCTAACCGGCGCGCACCCGCGGGGTCAAGCCCGTCGCGGCCGGGTCCGCTCCCCGGCCCGTGGCACCACCGGGCCGCGCGGGCACCGGCGGGGGCAACGACGACTGCCCTCACCGAGAGCACTCCCGCTCGGCAAGACACCTGGTCGCACGCCCTGCCGCCCTACGCTTTGCGACCATGGAAATCCCGAGACGACTCATCGAACTCAGGCGTGCCGTCGAGGCCGCGGACGACCGCTACCGCAACAACAGGGGCGAGAACGCCACGGTCGCCCTGGCCGTCTGGTCCGACGCCACCGCGGCCCTCGCCCGGGGCATCGCCGCCTACGCCGCCGAGACCGGACTCCCGCACCGCGAGGTGGAGTCGGCCGTGCGGCGCGCGACAGGACGCCACACTCTGGCCGACTGAGCGCCGGGGACGGGCCGTTGACAGTCTTGGCTAACAACAGTAGCTTTGAGCTAATCCTGTTAGCCAGCTCGTCGGCCATCCCTGGGAGTGCGACATGACCGAGTACCTCGCCGTCGACGGCGGCACGATCGCGTACGAGGTGACGGGATCGGGCCCGCTGATCGTGCTGGCCCACGGCATGGGCGACAGCCGTGCCGCGTACCGCGCCGTGGTGCCGCTGCTGGTGGCGGCCGGGCACCGGGTCGCCTCGGTGGATCTGCGCGGCTGCGGCGAGTCCGGCGTCGACTGGGCGGAGTGGAGCCGCACCGCCCTCGCCGGTGACCTGCTCGCCCTGGTCCGGCACCTGGGCGGCCCGGCCGTACTCGTCGGCCACTCCATCTCGGGCGGCGCCGCCACCATCGCCGCGGCTCGGGAACCTTCGCTGGTCACGGCGGTCGTGGAGCTGGCGCCGTTCACCCGCAAGCAGTCGGTGCGCCTGGGCGACCTGCGGGTGCGGCGGTTCAGGCGTGGCATGGTGCGACTCCTCGGCGCGGGCCTGTTCGGCAGCCTGCGGCTGTGGCGCGCGTACCTCGGCGTGGCGTACCCGGGCGTCAGGCCCGCCGACTGGAACGAGCGGATCGGCCTCGTCGAGTCCCGGCTGCGCGAGCCGGGCCGGATGAAGGCCCTGCAGGGCATGGGCCGCAGCGCACCGACCGACGCGGGCGAACAGCTCGCCCACGTGCGCTGCCCGGTGCTGGTCGTGATGGGCACCCTCGACCCGGACTGGGCGGACCCGTACGCCGAGGGCGCGGCGGTCGTCGGGGCGCTGCCGTCCGGCCTCGGACGCCTGGAGATGATCGAGGGCGCCGGTCACTACCCGCACGACCAGTTCCCCGACCAGGTGGCCTCCCTCGTGCTGGCCTTCCTGCACTCGGACGCCGCCCGTGCCTAGGGCGGGCCTGGATCCGGCGGCCGTGGTGGCGGCCGGGGCCGCGCTGGCCGACGAGGTGGGCCTCGCCGGCCTGACGATGGGTCTGCTGGCCGAGCGGGTCGGCGTACGCACACCGTCCCTGTACAAGCACGTCGGTGGTCAGGACGACCTCGTCCGGCGGATCGCGGTCCTCGCGCTGCAGGAGGCCGCGGACGCCGTCGGCGGCGCGGTCCAGGGGTACGCGGGCCGCGACGCCCTGGCAGCCGCGGCGCGCGCCTTCCGGGCCTTCGTCCTGGCCCACCCCGGCCGGTACGCGGCGACGCTCGGCCAGGAACCGACGGGGCCGCAGGACCCCCTGGCCGCCGCGGGACAGCGGCTGCTGGGTGCGTTCAACGCGGTCCTGCGCGGTTACGACATCGCCGACCGCGACGTGGACCACGCCCTGCGGCTGCTCCGCAGCCTCTTCCACGGCTTCGCCACACTGCAGGCCTCGGACGGCTTCCGGTGGAGCACCGACGTCGACGAGAGCTTCGAGTGGCTCGTCGACTTCGCGGACCGGGGCCTGCGCACCCTGTGACACCGCCGGTGCCGCGCGAGTTCCCCGCTCAGAGCCGCATGTCCGCGGAGCGGCTGGGCACGGCGTCGAGCGCCGCGAGGGACGACGCGTCCAGGGCGATCCCGCCCACGGCGAGGTTCGCGTCCAGGTGGCCGGGGTCGGCGGTGCCCGGGATGAGCAGCACGTTCGGGGAGTGGTGGAGCAGCCAGGCGAGGCCCACCTGGGCCGGCGTCACGCCGAGCTCCGCGGCGACGGTGCGCACCGAGGGTTCGTCGACGACCTTGGGCATGGCGGGGAAGGCGCCGCCGAGCGGGAAGTACGGCACCCAGGCGATGCCCTCGGCGGAGCAGAGCGCGAGCATGCCCTCGTCGTCGCGGCACACCACGCTGTAGGCGTTCTGCACGCAGACGACGCCCGCCGGAAGGGCCCGGCGCAGTCCGTCCGGGGTCACGCTGCTCAGACCGATCGCGCCGATCTTGCCCTCGTCGCGCAGCCGTGTCAGCTCGGCGAGCTGGTCGTCCAGGTCCACCCGCTGGTCCCCTTCGGCACGCAGGCCGGGTCCGGCGTCCAGGCGGCGCAGGTTCACGACCGTGATCCGGTCCGTGCCGAGGCTCCTGAGGTTGTCCTCGACGCTCGCCCGCAGTTCCTCCGGCCGCTGGGCGGGGCGCAGCGGCCGGGGGCCGCCGGGGTCCGGGTCGGCGCCGACCTTGCTCACGACGACCACGTCGTCGGAGGGGCGGAGCGCCTCCCGGATGATCCCGTTGACGAAGCCGTCGCCGTAGAACTGTGCGGTGTCGAGGTGGTCGACGCCGCGGTCCACCGCCCGGCGCACGAGGGCGACGGCGGCGGCGCGGTCGGAGTGCAGGCGTTCGAGCTGCATGGCGCCGTAGCCGATCCGCGAGACGGTGCGGCCGGCGAGCGGTGCCGCCCCGCCGGGGCGAGGGGTGCCGGAGCCGGTGGCGCGGGAAGCGGAGGAGGAACCGGTCGAGGTCATGGGAAGTCCGTCCTCGTGAGAAGATGACAGAAGCGGAGGACCCTCCGCTTCTACGACTGTAGCACTACCGGAGGACCCTCCGCTTTGACTCCCGACCAGGAACCGCACGCCGCCGCGGACCGGCCAGACCGGGGCACCGGCGCCGAACGGCCGTTGCGCGCCCACGCACGGCGCAATCGCGAGAAACTCGTCGCCGCCGCACGGGCGGCCTTCACGGCGGCGGACGACACCGTCCCCCTGGACGGCATCGCCCGCGAGGCGGGGGTCGGGATCGGCACGCTCTACCGCCACTTCCCCACCCGCGAGGCCCTGGTGGAGGCCGTCTACGCCGCCGAACTGGACGACGTCACGGCCGGCGCCGCCGAGCTGTTGGGGGAACTGCCCCCCGACCGGGCCCTGCGTGCGTGGATGGAGCGCTACGCGGCGTTCGTCGCGACGAAGCGCTCCATGCTCAACACCCTCCACAGCGCCTGGGCCTCGGGACGCCTGTCGACGCCGGCCACCCGCGAGCGCATCACCGCCGCGATCGGCACCATGCTCGCCGAGGGGGCGCGGGCGGGCACCCTCCGGGCGGACGTGGCCCCCGACGACGTCACCGCGATGCTCCTCGGCGTGTTCCTGTCGACGGCCGCCGACGACGAGGCCGAGCGCACCCGCCGCCTGCTCGACCTCGTCGTCGACGCCCTCCGCCCACCCGGGAGTTCATGACCCGGGCGGTGGCTCACCGGCGGGCCGACGCCGCCGGCATCGGGAGCGAGACGATGTCGGCGAGGGCCTGCTGGCCGGCGATGTCGGCGTGGAAGCGAGTGATCGGGCGAGGAGACGTCGCATCGGTGCCTGCCTTTCCGGCGCGAGTGGAGGGGTGCGGCCGGATCCGCCCCGCGGCCGGCCCGCCTCACGCCGGGCGCCGGTGCCGCGGGCAGCGGCGGGCGGCCAGCGACGGCCGGTGGCGGCCAGCGGTGGCAGGCGGCCGGTGGGGGGCAGCCAGCAGTGGCGGGCAGCGAGCGGCCGGTGGGGGGCAGCCAGCAGTGGCGGGCAGCCAGCGGCCGGTGGCCGGCAGTGGCGGGGGGGGGGCCGGGGGGGGGGGGGGGCGGGGGGGGGGGGGGCGGCGGGTGGCGGGCGGCCGGTGGCGGGCCGCGATGGAGGCGGCCATGGACAGTCAGCGACCCGCTGTGATGTGATCCCCGCGGCGGAACGGCCCTGTTCGGCGCGGTCACCGGGCGACCCCCGGACGGCGCGTACGGCTTGGGCCGCCCCCTCGACC
Organism: Streptomyces sp. NRRL F-5650; assembly: GCF_000721365.1. NCBI lineage: Bacteria > Bacillati > Actinomycetota > Actinomycetes > Kitasatosporales > Streptomycetaceae > Streptomyces > Streptomyces sp. NRRL F-5650. The sequence continues at coordinate 63,946 of NZ_JOGV01000010.1, forward strand.
TGCCTCCGCCGCCGGTTCGCCCGCCGGTTCGCCCGCCGGCCCGTCCCGCCTCGCCACGGCGAGCGGACGGGCCCGTCCCCCCAGGCCCGAAAGACCCGAACACATGCACAAGACCAAGGCCGCCCTCTGGGAATTCCTCCAGGGGCTCGGCAAGACGTTCATGCTCCCGGTGGCCCTGCTCGCGTTCTGCGGGATCATGCTGGGCATCGGTTCCTCCCTGTCCAGCGACGCGGTCACTGACAACGTTGCCTTCCTGAAGGGCGAGGGCTTCCACCTCGTCTTCACCTGGATGGCCAACACGGGTCTGGTCGCCTTCACCTTCCTGCCCGTCCTGTTCGCCATGGCGATCCCGCTCGGTCTCGCCCGCGAGGACAAGGGCGTGGCCGCCTTCTCCGGTTTCGTCGGCTTCGTCGCCATGAACCTCGCGGTGAACTTCTACCTCACCGCCAGGGGCGTCGACTTCGAGGACGAGAAGGCGGTCGAGCACTACGGCATCGCCGACGTGCTGGGCGTGCAGTCCATCGACACCGGGCTGCTCGGCGCCGTGGCCGTCGGCGTCGTCGTCAGCCTGCTCCACCGGCGCTTTCGCACCCAGCGGATGCCGGACGCGCTGGCCTTCTTCGGCGGACTGCGCTTCGTCCCCATCGTGTCCGCCCTGGTGTTGAGCGTGCTCGGACTGCTCATACCGCTGGTGTGGCCGACCTTCAACGGCTGGATCAACGCCGTCGGCCGCGGCATCGGGCACACCGGCGTCTTCGGACCGTTCTTCTTCGGCATGGGCGAGGTCCTGCTGCGCCCGATCGGCCTGCACCACATCCTCGTCGCCATGTTCCGCTTCACGGACGTCGGCGGTTCGGGAACGGTGTGCGGCGACCACGTCTCCGGCGCCCTGAACCTGTTCTACGCCCAACTGGACTGCTCGGCCGCTCCCGACGCCGCGGTCACGGATGCCACGCACTTCCTCTCCCAGGGCAAGATGGCCGTCTACCTGGGCGGACTCCCGGGTGCCGCGCTCGCGATGTACCACTGCGCGAACCGCCGGATGCGCCCGGAGATCAAGGCGCTGCTCGTGTCCGGCGTGGTCGCCTGCGTGGTCGGCGGCATCACCGAGCCGCTGGAGTTCCTGTTCCTCTTCGTCGCCCCGTGGCTGTACGCCGTCCACGCGGTCCTCGTGGGTCTCGGCTTCCTCACGGCGGCCGTCCTCGGCGTCTTCATCGGCAACACGGACGGCAACGTCATCGACTGGCTCGTCTTCGGTGTGCTCCAGGGCTCGTCGACCAAGTGGTATCTGGTGCCGGTGATCGCGGCGGTGTGGTTCGCGGGGTACTACTTCCTGTTCCGCTGGGCCATCACCCGCTTCGACCTCAAGACGCCCGGCCGCGAGGACCCGCCCGCCGAGGACGGGGACGCTCCCGAGCACGACGACGAGCGGAACGAGCGCCCGGACGGGACGCCGGACGGCGGGACTCCCGAGCCCGCGCGCGAGCTGGTCGCGGGCAGGTACGACGCGGCCGCGATGCTCGAAGCGCTCGGCGGCGCGGGCAACATCCGGACGCTGGACAACTGCATCACCCGCCTGCGGTTGACGGTGGACGACGCCGGACAGGTCGACGAGGCACGGCTGAAGAAGCTCGGGGCGGTGGGTGTCGTCAAGCTCGACGGGCACACCGTGCAGGTCGTCGTCGGCCCGCAGGTCCAGTCCGTGAAGGACGCCATCGCGACGATGCTCCCGGTGGGCTGACCGTGACCGAGCGCTCCTCCCCCTCCGCGCCGACGCCCACGCCGTACGACTTCGACAGGCCCGTGGACCGGCACGGCACCTGGTGCACGCAGTGGGACTACGTCCAGGACCGTTTCGGCGTGCCGGACCTGCTGCCGTTCACCATCTCCGACATGGACTTCGAGACCGCCCCGGAGGTGCTGGCGGCACTGCGCCGCCGGCTGGAGCACGGGGTGCTCGGCTATTCGCGCTGGCGCCAGGACGACTTCCTCTCGGCGGTCGTCCACTGGTACGCGTCGCGCCACGGCACGGACGTGGACCCCGGAACGGTCGTGTACGGGCCCTCCGTCGTCTACCAGATCTCGCGGTTGCTGCGCCTGTGGTCGCGGCCGGGCGACGGCGTCGTCGCCCACACGCCGATGTACGACGCGTTCCCCAAGACCGTTGCGGCGAGCGGCCGTCGGCTTCTCCCCTGCCCCCTGGACGACTGGGCGGAGCTGGAACGGCTGCTGGCGCTGCCCGGCACGTCCGTGCTGCTGCTGTGTTCGCCGCACAACCCCACGGGCCGGGTGTGGTCGGCCGGTGAACTGGACCGGATGGCCCGGCTGTGCGCGCGCTACGACGTCGCGGTCGTCAGCGACGAGATCCACTCCGACCTGGCGCACGCCCCGCACGTCCACCGGCCCTGGGTCCGGCATGGCGGCGACGGCCGCTGGGCCGTGGTGACTTCGGCGTCCAAGTCCTTCAACATCCCGGCACTGACCGGAAGTTACGGCATCATCAACGACCCGGAATCGCGCGAGGCGTATCTGCGGGAGCTGAAGGAGGCGGACGGGCTCTCCTCCCCCGCGGTGCTGTCGCTGGTCGGCCACATCGCGGCGTACCGCGAGGGAGCGCCCTGGCTGGACGCGCTGCGGGGCTACCTCGCGGGCAACCTGGCGCTGGTCGCCGGCCGCCTGCGCGAGGCGTTCCCGCACCTGGACTGGCGGCCGCCGCAGGCGGGTTACCTGGCCTGGATCGACCTGCGCCCGCTGGGCGTCGACGACGAGGAGTTGCAGCGCGAGCTGGTGCGGGTGGAGAAGGTGGCGATCATGCCCGGGTCGGCGTACGGGTCCCCGGGCCGGGTGCGGCTCAACGTCGGCTGCCCCCGGTCGAAGGCCGAGGCCGGTGTCGCGGCCCTGGTGCGGGCGTTGCGGCGACTGGGCGGCCCGGAGCGGCCCTGACCGGGGACGGTTCCGCGCTTCCCGGGTGCCGCGGTGTCAGTGGCGCGGCCGGGCCGGGGCGGGCGGGTCGAGGGCGAGGGCGGCGAAGGTCGCCAGCCAGTGGTCGGTGGTGAAGTCACCGCGCTCCACCGCCGGCATGCCCGCCGCGAGGTGCGCGTCCGCAGCCTCGGCCAGGCGGGTGCGGACCGCGCCGTCGGGCAGGGCCTCGGCCAGGGAGCGCAGCGCGGCGGCCCTGCTGAGCGTCAGGCCGAGCAGATGGCCGATCTGGGGGTCGGCGTGGTCGGAGACCACCGGTACCTCCAGCAGCGCGCACGGCGCACCCGCCCCGAGCCCGGGCAGGAAGCGGTCGAGCCAGGCCGCGAGCCGTTCCGGGGCGAGGACCCGGCGCATCGCGTCGGCCTCGGTGAGCGCCGGGGACAGGAAGTCCTGTCCCGACGGTTCCCAGTGCGCGGGCGCGTCGTAGTCGTCGGCGAACCAGCTCAGCAACCGCTCCCGCACGGCCTGGCCGGTCCCTTCCGACAGTTCGCCCGAGTCCAGGGCCAGGCTCAGCGCGAAGGCGCTGTTGGGATGGTTGCCGTGGCGTACGGGATAGGTGGCCCTGGGCAGCCAGGCGGCCAGCAGATCGTCGACGGCGTCCACGGCCGGCCGCAGTGCCGCGGTCCAGCGTTCGCCCTCCGCGCCGCCGTGGGCCCGGCACTCGGCGGCGAGGGCGAGCAGCCAGGCCCAGCCGTAGGGCCGCTCGAAGGAGGGGCGCTCGCGCAGGTAGGCGGCCTCGGCGGCGAGGTTGGCGGGGGTGAGGTGCCGGTCGAGTACGGCGACGGCCGTCTCGGTGTCCGGGAGCGCGGGGGTGCCGCCGTGGCGGCGGAGCAGGCGGACGAGCAGCCAGTGCATGTGCACCGAGGAGTGCCAGTCGTAGGCGCCGTAGAAGGCGGGGTGCAGCGAGCGGGGTTCGGGCCGGTCGTCGGCCGATGTGATCAGGTGCGCGGGGAAGTTGGGGTACTCGCGGGTGACGTTCGCCAGGGCGAGCTGGGCGAAGGCGGCCGCGTGGGCGCTGAGCGGCATCAGTGGGTGGCTCCTTCGGTGACCTTCAGGTCCTGACCGGCGGGGGTGCGGGCGGCGGTGGCCAGCAGGGCGCGCAGGCCGTGGGCGACGGTGGTGGGCGGCAGGGCGGGCGCGGTGCCGTCGGGTACCTGTTCCGGGGCCCAGGGCACGTGCGCGAACCCGCCGCGCAGGTGCGGGAACTCGGTGGCTATGAGGTGACCGAGGCCGTAGGCGACGTGGTTGCAGACGAAGGTGCCGGCCGTGTTGGAGACGGCGGCCGGGACCCCGGCCTCGCGCATCGCGGCGACGCACGCCTTGACGGGCAGGGTGGAGAAGTAGGCGGCGGGGCCGCCCGGGACCACCGGTTCGTCGACGGGCTGCGCGCCGGCGTTGTCGGGGATGCGGGCGTCGTCGACGTTGACGGCGACGCGCTCGACGGTGACGCCGGGGCGTCCGCCCGCCTGCCCCAGGCAGAGCACCAGCTCGGGGGCGGCCGCCCGGACGGCCTCGCGCAGGGCGTCGAGGGACTGGCCGAAGACGCAGGGCAGTTCGGCGGCGGTGACCGCGAGCCCGGCGGGCGGTTCGGCGGCCACCAGGGACGCCGCCTGCCAGGACGGGTTCACGCGTTCACCGCCGAAGGGGGCGAAGCCGGTGATGAGGACACGGGTCATGGGCGTTCCTTGCCTTGCGGTTCGGGTCGTACGGGCCGGGCGGGCGGGCCCGGCCGGCGGTCGGGCGGGGCGGTCAGAAGGCGAAGAGCGCCATGATGACCGTGCAGCAGCCGAGCAGGGCGATGCCCGTCGGGAGCTGTGCCTTGATCGGCCCGTACTGGTCCTTCAGTTCGAGCAGGGTGGCCGGGACGATGTTGAAGTTGGCGGCCATCGGCGTGCACAGGGTGCCGGCGAAACCGGCCAGCATGCCGATCGCGAGGACGGCGGGCTCGTTGCCGTGCATCTGCTGGATGAGCACGGGCCAGCCGATCGCCGCGGTCATCACGGGGAAGGCGGCGAAGGCGTTGCCCATGATGACGGTGAACAGGAACATGCCGACGCAGTAGGCGAGGACTGCGAGGTACTTCGAGTCGTCGGGCAGGACCTTGTTCATGATGTCGCCGACCTGGTCGCCCACCCCGGCGGCGGCGAAGATCGCGCCGAGCACGGCCAGGAGCTGGGGCAGCAGCAGGGCGGAGCCCATCGCCTCCAGCATCGAGCGGCCGGAGTGGATCGGGACGGAGACCTTCTTCTCGCCGGTGACGAGCATGCCGACGACGAGCGCCGCGATACAGCCGAGGCCGAGCCCGAGGAGGGTGGCCTTGCCCGGCTCGAAGAGCCCGGACTCGTCCAGCACGGAGGCGCAGACGATGGCGACGAGCGGAATGGTCAGCGCGGGGATGAAGATCTTGTTGCCGAGCCGGCCCGCGGCGGCCTCGCGCTGCTCGCCGGTGGTGGTGACCGGTACGCCCTTGCCGAGGAAGTTGAAGCCGGCCAGCACGATCAGGGCGAGGACGGCGACGCCGAGCGGTTCGGCGGGCAGGGTCCAGCCGCCGTTGTCCGCGGTGGCGTTGGCGACGCCGGTGCCGTAGGGGAAGGTGAGCCCGAGCAGGCCCCAGAACGCGGCGGACGTCCACCGCTTGGGATTGCTGCGGTCCGTGGCCATCTGCACGGCCATGACCACGAAGACGAGGCCTATCAGCCAGTACAGCCATTCGACCTTGATCACTTGTCGGCCCCCTCGGGAAGCGGCAGGTCGTGCTCGGCGGCGGCCTGTGCCATCTCGCGTTCGAGCTGCTTGTCCATGAGCAGCAGCCGGGCACCGTGGATGAGGAAGGCGCAGACGGCCAGCGGGATCGCCCACAGGGCGAGCTGGGTCGGCTCGATGTCCTGGTGGTAGGTGGAGTTCACGAACCCGGTGATCAGCAGGATGGAGCCGATGGCGATGAAGCAGTCCTCGCCGAAGAAGACGCCCACGGTGTCGGCCGAGGCCGAGTAGGAGCGCACCTTCTCCCGCAGCCGGTCGGGCAGCCTGGCTCCGGTGGAGCGTTCGGCGGCGGCCTCGGCCATGGGCGCGACCAGCGGCCGCACGGTCTGCGCCGGACCGCCGATGCTGTTGAGGCCGAAGGCCGCGGTGACCTGCCGGACCAGCAGGTAGACGGTGAGGAACCGGCCGGCGCTGAGCTTGCCCAGGCGGCCGATGAGATTGCGGGCCTGCTCGCGCAGGCCGTAGCGCTCGAGCAGCCCGATCACCGGGAGCACGATGGCGTAGACGGTGACCGAGCGGCTGTCGGCGAAGGACCGGCCGAAGGCCGCGAGGACCTCCAGCGGGTTCATCCTGCCGAGCAGTCCGGTGACGATACCGGCGACGCCCACCACGAGGACGGGGTTGCGGCGCGTGACGAATCCGAGGATCACCACGACCACACCGAGGAGAACGATCATTCGGTGGCCTTCTTCAGGCATGAGGGGGCAGGGCACGGATCCGGAGCTTCGGAACGTGACTCATCGGTCCCGGGGACCATAGCTCCAGATACGTGGCAGATGCACGGACACTAGCGATCGTTCAACGATCTAACAAGAGGTGAATTCTCACCGTTCCCGGAAGGCGACGGACGACTCGCACCCGGAAGGCGACGGACGACTCGTCCCACGCCCGGCCTCTTGTCGGATCGTTCAACGATCGTCTACTTTCGGGGAGTGATCGACCTCAACGCAGATCTCGGTGAAGGCTTCGGCCGCTGGACCCTCACCGACGACGACGCCCTGCTCTCCGTCGTCACCAGCGCCAACGTCGCCTGCGGCTTCCACGCGGGCGACCCCTCGGTGATGCGCCGCGTCTGCGACCTCGCCGCCGAGCGCGGGGTGCGGATCGGGGCCCAGGTGTCCTACCGCGACCTGGCGGGCTTCGGCCGGCGTGCCATGGACGTCCCGGCCGGCGAACTGGCCGCCGAGGTGGCGTACCAGATCGGCGCGCTCCGCGTCTTCGCCGAGGCCGCCGGGGCCGCCGTCGCCTACGTCAAGCCGCACGGCGCGCTCTACAACCGCACCGTCCACGACGACGAGCAGGCCCGTGCCGTGGTGGCCGGGGTGCGGCTGGCGGGCGGCGCGCTGCCCGTGCTCGGCCTGCCCGGCTCGCGGCTGCTCGCGGCCGCCGCCGAGGCGGGGCTCACCGGAGTCCCGGAGGCCTTCGCCGACCGTGCCTACACCGCCGGGGGCACCCTGGTCCCCCGGCGCGAGCCGGGCGCGGTGGTGACCGACGCGGACGCGGTGGTGCGCCGCGCGGTGGCGTTCGCCGTGGACGGCTCCGTCGAGGCCGTGGACGGCACGGCGGTTGCGGTCGCCGCCCGCTCCCTGTGCGTGCACGGCGACACCCCGGACGCCGCCCGCATCGCCGCCCGGGTGCGTACGGCACTGGAGAGGGCCGGGGTCGGAATCGGGGCGTTCGCGTGAGCGGCGGGCGGTCCCTCACCGCGCGTCCGGCCGGCCGCCACGCCCTCCTGGTGGAGTTGCCCGACGCCGAGCACACCGCGGCCTTCCACGCCGAGGTGCTGCGCCGGCGCGCCGCCGGGACGCTGCCGCCGGTCACGGAGGTGGTGCCGGGGGCGCGGACCGTCCTGCTGGACGGGGTGACGGACCCGGAGGCGCTGGCCCTCGCGGTGCACGGCTGGGAGGTGCCGCCGGTCGCGGACGACACGGGCGAGGTGGTGGAGATCCCCGTGCGCTACGACGGGCCGGACCTGGCCGACGTGGCGGCCCTGTGGGGAGTCGCGCCGGACGAGGTCGGCGCCCTGCACCGGTCGCACACCTACCGCGTGGCGTTCTGCGGCTTCGCTCCCGGGTTCGGCTACCTCACCGGGCTGCCGCCCCGCCTGCACGTCCCCCGCCGGTCCACACCCCGGACCCGCGTACCGGCCGGCGCGGTCGCCCTCGCCGGTCCGTACAGCGCCGTCTACCCCCGTGCCACCCCGGGCGGCTGGCGGCTGATCGGCACGATGCCCGACCCACGGCCGCTGTGGGACCCGGCACGGGAACGTGCGGCGCTGCTCGCACCGGGGGCGCGTGTGCGGTTTGTCACAGCGGACGGCGCGACGCCGGACGGCACCGGGACCGGTCCCGTCGCGGCGGGGACGACGGGCCCGGGGGCCGGGGCATGACGGCCGGGCTGACGGTCGCGCGCTCCGGTGCGCTCACGACCGTGCAGGACGCGGGCCGGCCCGGCCACGCCCACCTGGGTGTCCCCCGCTCCGGCGCGCTGGACGCGCCCGCCATGCGGCTCGCCAACCGCCTCCTGGGCAACGACCCCGGCGCCGCCGTCCTGGAGACGACCCTGACCGGCTGCGCCCTGCGTCCCGACCGGGACGTCACCGTGGTGGTCGGCGGGGCGCCCTGCCCGGTGACGGTCGACGGCGGGCCGGCCGCCTGGGGCACCCCGGTGCGGGTGCCGGCGGGCTCCGTCCTGGACGTCGGTGCGGCCACCGCGGGCGTCCGCTCGTACGTCGCCGTCGCGGGGGGCGTCGCCGCCGAGCCCGTCCTGGGCAGCCGCTCGACGGACCTGCTGTCGGGGCTGGGCCCGGCCCCCCTGCGCGACGGTGACACCGTGCCGGTGGGTGCTCCCCGGCGGCCGGTGCCGCTGCCCGCCGCCGCACCCTGGCCCGCCCCGCCCGCCGAACTGGTCCTGCCGGTACGCCTGGGCCCCCGCGCCGACTGGTTCTCCCCGGCCGCGCTGCGCACGCTCACCTCGGCCGCCTACCGGGTCTCGCCGCACAGCAACCGCATAGGCCTGCGCACCGAGGGGCCGCCGCTGCAGCGCGTCTCGACGGGTGAACTGCCCAGCGAGGGCATGGTGCTGGGCGCCGTACAGGTCCCGCCGGACGGACGCCCGGTGATCTTCCTGCACGACCACCCGACGACAGGGGGCTACCCGGTCGTCGCGGTCGTCGCCGAGCCGGCGCTCGCGGCGGCGGCCCAGGCGACGGCCGGGACCCCCTTGCGTTTCACGCTCGCCTGACGGCCGGCAGACCGGTCCCCGCACCGACGGCGCACCGGAACGGGTCCGGCCGGTCGGAGGTCCGGCCGTCGCAGGTGGGGCCGAGGACCGGACGGGCCGCCGTGCTCTCCCGCGCGAGGTGCGCCGGCCCTCGCGGTGAGCTGGAGGAGCTCCCTCCCCTGCGAGGAGAGGTCGTGCGCCCACGGCGCGGGGACGGCGCCGCCGCCGACGAGGCGTCAGCAGGCGGGCACGTCCGGGAGCCAGGCGTCGGCCGTGTCGATGAAGACGTTGGAGAGGTAACCGCCGTAGTCCGGCAGGTAGGACCAGGCGTCGTTGCCGTAGCCGCCGTACTCCACGAGCCGCCCGTGGACCTGGCACCGCACCCGCACGGTCGTGGGCCCGGGCAGGCTCGCCACGCGCGCGGACTCGGTCGTCGCCTGCTGCCGGACGCTCACGTCGGTGCCCCAGGTCGGGAACGACGTGGTGTCGCCGCCGCCCTCGGTCCACAGGTAGGTGACGGTCACCCAGCCGTTGTCGTAGAGGCCGACGTTGTAGAAGGTGCCGTCGGCGAGGTCGATGCCGGCCGGGTTGGCGACCTGCCGGCCGAACTCGTCCCGCCCTCCGTTGTGGCCGTCCTCGTAGGCGGCCTGCGCCTGGGGGCGGCCCTGCGGCAGGTCCTTCCACTGCTCGCGCTGCGCCGAGGGGTTCCAGTGGTCGTCGTGCGTGTTCCACGGGCCGACGTCCCACACCGGAGCGGTCTCGCAGCGGGCGGGCCCGCACACCTGCACCGCGTACTGGGCGCTGCCGGCCGGCGACAGGGCGCGGCGGGAGGGGAGGGCCACGAAGTGGTCGTTGGTCTGGATGACGTGGCCGTTGGCGGTGGTGTGTCCGACGAGCCCCTCGCGGGTGGCGTAGACGCGGGCGGAGAAGGCGGAGGCCCTGGTCGTCGGTGCGGGCTCGGCGGGGGCGGGGCCGGCGTCGTCCGCCGTCAGGGTCACCGCCCGCACGGTCGCGGTGGGCCCGCCCTCGGCGTTCCACAGGGTGAGCCGGGCCTGCACGTCCACGACGTCGCGGGGCAGTTGGGCCGGGGCGCCGGGCGCCGCCCGCCGCCACTCGGTCCAGGTTCCGCCGGCGGTGCGTCCGCGCACGTCGGCCTCGACGGCCGCCGCCTCGGGGACGGTCGCGTCCAGCTCCACGGCGACCCGGTCGACGGGCCGGTCCACGTGGTGCGTCTCCAGCACGGCGGAGGCGTAGCCGCGGTCGCGGCCGAGGGAGGCGGGGCCGAAGGAGCCGTCGCGCACCCGCAGCGCGCCCGCGTCGTGGTGGACGTTGACGTCGTCGGCGCCGGTCCGGGACAGGTCCGCGCGCCAGGACACCGGGACGGGCGGTTCGGCGCGGGCGGCCGGGACCGGCTCGGCGGCCGGGGCGGGCGCGGCGGCCGGGGCGGGCGCGGCGGCCGGGGCGGGCGCGGCGGCCAGGGCCGCTCCGGCGAGGGCGAGCAGGCACACCGTGCCGCTCAGGGCGCGCCTGGTGCGGGGCCCGCCGCGGCGGGGTGAGGGGGTCGGCATGTGGGCACTCCTGGGAGCCGGCCTTCGCCGGCGTCGGCGAGGGAACTGGAGGGATCGCGACCGCCGTGGCCGGGCGGGTGCGCCCGGGCGTCGTCGCTGTAGCCGTCGTACTCGACGGCCCGGCCCGGAACCCGGCAGGCCACGCGGACGGTCGCCGGTCCGGCCGGACCCGCCACCCGTGCGGAGTCGGTCGTCGGCGCTGTTCTCGCACCGCAACTTGTACAGTCCAGCCTGTACAGCTCGCCCTGTGGACATTAGCCTGGGGGCATGAGCGAGAACGAGAGGCTTTCCGCCTCGGCCGTCCAGGCCTCGCGCGAGGTCCGTGCGGTCATCAGCCGGCTGCGCCGGCGCATCCTGAAGGCGTCCGAGGTCGAGGACCTCACACTCGGTCAGTCCACGGTCCTGGCCCGGCTGTCCGACAAGGGGGGCGTCACGGCCAGCGAACTCGCCGCCAGCGAGGGGGTCCGGCACCAGTCGATGACGGCGACGGTCGCGGCACTCGCCTCCCGGGGGCTGGTGGAGCGCCGCCCCGACCCGGAGGACGGGCGCCGCCTGCTGATCACGCCGACCGCGGAGGGCGTGCGCCGCGTGGAGGAGGGCCGGCAGGTCCGCACGGAGTGGCTCGCCGAGCGCCTGCAGGCCAGGTGCACGGAGGAGGAGCGCCGCGCGGTGATCGCGACCATGGCCGTACTGGAGCGACTGACCCGTGACTGAGGCGAAGGCGGGCACCGCGGCCGGCGCGGCGGGGCCCGGCTTCGACCGCCGCCTGCTGCCGCCGATGCTGCTCGGTTCGGTGCTCAACCCGGTCAACTCGACGATCATCGCGGTCGCCCTCGTCCCGATCGGCCGGGCACTGGGCGCGCCCGCCTCGCAGACCGCCTGGCTCGTCTCCGCCCTCTACCTGGCCACGTCGCTCGGGCAGCCCGTCGTCGGCCGGCTCATCGACCTCTTCGGGCCGCGCCGGCTCTTCCTCCTGGGCACCGGCCTGGTGGGCGTCGCCGGTGCCGTCGGCGCCCTGGCCCCCGGCCTGGGTGTCCTGATCGCTGCCCGGGTCCTGCTCGGGTTCGGCACCTGCGCCGGCTATCCCGCCGCGATGGCCCTGGTCCGCAGCGAGGCCGAGCGCACGGGGCGGGACAGTCCCGGCGGGGTGCTCACCGCGCTGGCGGTCGCCAACCAGACCATCGCCGTCGTCGGCCCGCTCCTGGGCGGCCTGCTGATCGCGGTGGGCGGCTGGCGCGCCACCTTCGCGCTGAACGTGCCCCTGGCCCTCGCGGCCGTACTGCTGGGGCTGCTGCGGCTGCCCAGGACACGGCCGGCGGGCGGGTCCGCGCGGCGCGGGGACCTGGCCGCCCGGCTCGACCTGCCCGGCATGGGCCTGTTCGCGGCGATGCTCGTCTCGCTGTTGCTCTTCCTGATGAACCTCCACCTGCGCGACTGGTACCTGCTCGCGCTGTCGGCCGCCGCCGCGGCCGCGTTCGCGGTCCGGGAGCTGCGGGCCGCCACCCCGTTCATCGACCTGCGCGTGCTCGGCGGCAACACCCCGCTGCTGGCCACCTACGGCCGGGCACTGGTCGCCTACACCGTCTCGTACGCCTTCCTCTACGGCTTCATCCAGTGGACCGAGGAGGGGTTCGGCCTGTCGCCCTTCCACGCCGGCCTGGCGCAGATGCCCATGTTCCTGCTGGCGATCGGGGTCTCCATCGTGTCGGGGCGCGGCACGGGAGTGCGGGGGAAGCTGCTGCTCGGCGCGGCCGGGCAGATCGCCGCGTGCCTGCTGATCCTCACCCTGACCGGCGACAGCCCGCTGTGGACGCTGCTCCTGGTCGCGCTGGTCTTCGGCGTCCCGCAGGGGCTGAACAACCTGGCCCTGCAGAACTCCGTCTACTTCCAGGCCGATCCGGGGCGCACCGCCTCCTCGGCCGGACTGCTGCGCACCTTCGCCTACATCGGCTCGATGGTCGCCTCCTCCGCGACGGCCGCCTCCTTCGGGCAGCGTGCGGACACCGGTGGCCTGCACCGGCTCGGCTGGGTCATGCTGGCGGCCGCCGTGCTCGGTCTGCTGCTCACCCTCTTCGACCGCACGCTCGGCCGGGCATCGGGGCCGAAGACGCGGACTCCGGCCTGAGCGGCCGCCGAAGGGCCAGGTCCGCGGGCCCGGGGCCCAACAACTGTTTCCCGCAAGTGCATTGACCACAACGGCGTTTGTGCCTAACGTCCCGGTCAAGCTCCATTGAATCCTTTCAGTGCCCGGCCCCGCCCGGGCGGCCCCACGCGTGCGCGCGACCGCAAGACCGCCATGGCTGAACGCACCTGGTGAACGGTCTTCGGCCGCCGCACGTCGACTCAGCGAAAGAAGCACATGCTCAGAACCCCCGCACGCCGTGCCTCCGTCCTCGTCGCCGCCGTGTCCTCCCTCAGTCTCCTCACCGCCGGGTGCGGCGAGGGCGACGCCTCGGCGGACGGCGACACGGCGACGAACGCCAAGAACGCCGAGGCCTCCCCCAACGCCCCCACCAAAACGGGCCTCACCGTCGGCTTCCTTCCCAAGCAGGTCAACACGCCGTACTTCTCGGTCGCCGACCAGGGCGGGGAGCGCGCCGTCAAGTCCCTGGGCTCGACCTTCAAGGAAGTCGGCACGGACCAGGGTGCCGACGCCACCGGGCAGGTGTCCCACATCAACGACCTCACCCAGCAGGAGGTCGACGCCATCGCCGTCTCGGCGCTGGACCCGGACGCGCTGTGCGACGCCCTCAAGCAGGCCATGGAGGAGGGCGTCAAGGTCGTCACCTACGACTCCGACACGAAGCCGGAGTGCCGCTACGCCTTCGTCTCCCCGGCGAGCGCCGAGGACATCGCCGTACGGCAACTGGAACTGCTCGGCGAGCAGATCGGCTACAAGGGCGACATCGCGATCCTGTCCGCCGCCCGGACCGCGACGAACCAGAACGCCTGGATCAGCAGCATCAAGGAGGAGCTGGGCGACTCGCGCTACAAGGACATGCGGCTGGTCGAGGTCGCCTACGGGGACGACGAGGCCGAGAAGTCGTACCAGGAGGCCGAGAAGCTGCTCGGGAAGCACGGGAAGCTGAAGGGGATCATCTCCCCCACCACCAACGGGATCAAGGCCGCCGCGAAGTACCTCTCCCAGTCGCAGTACAAGGGCAAGGTGAAGCTCACCGGGCTCGGCGCGCCCAACGACATGCGCCCCTACATCGAGGACGGCACGGTGGAGGCGTTCCTGCTGTGGGACCCGGCCAAGCTCGGGGAGCTGGCCGGTCACGCCGCCGTGGCCCTCGCCTCCGGACAGATCACCGGACGGGAGGGGCAGATGTTCCTGGCCGGCGACATGGGCTGGTTCAAGCTCGGCGAGAACGGCGTCATCACCCTCGGCGACCCGACGGTCTTCGACGCCCGCAACATCGACGACTACGACTTCTGACGTCCGCCTCCGGCGGCGGTGCCCCCGCCGCCGGAATCACCCGGCGTCCCCGCCGCCCGGCGGCCCCGGGCCGCCCGCGTTCAGGTGCTGGAGTGCCTCGACCAGTTCCTGGCAGGCCCGCTCCACCGACCGTCTGGTGTTGAGCTGTTCGCCGATCACCGAGGAGAGCAGGAGTGCGGTCAGTCCCAGCGTCCCGTTGAACGCCTGGAGCTTCACCATCGTCTCGACATCGGTCAGCCTGCCGAAGGACCCCGCGCCCTGCCGGGCGGCGACGGTGGCCATCACCGAGGCGAACAGGGCGCACGGGATGCCGCCCGCCAACTGGAAGCGCAGCGCCGTCAGGATGAGGATCGGAAAAGTCAGGAACATCACGCTGACCGAGCTGTACATGATCAGCGGCACCAGGACGCACACGACGACGGTGAACCCGGCGGCCTCGATCCAGCGCGCGGAAAGGGGCGGCAGCCGGGCGCGGTACAGCAGGAGCAGCAGCGGGGTGACGAGGACGACGCCCACGGCGTCGCCGACCCACCAGGCCAGCCAGACGATCTCGAGATGCTCGGTGGGGAGTTCGCCGGACACCAGGAGCATGCCCACGCCGGTTCCCGAGCTGATCAGCATCGCCGCCAGGGCTCCCAGGAAGATGAGCGCCAGTCCGTCCCGCAGGCGGCTCAGGCTCGGGCGGAAGCCCACGGCGCGCAGCATCAGCCAGGCGCAGACGGTAGCGGCGGTGTTGCCGGCCACGATGCCGACGGTCTCGGGCCCGGCGTGGCCGAGGGAGACGACGACCAGCAGCGCGCCCAGGGCGATGCCCGGCACGCACCACGGCCCGAACAGGAGCAGGCAGGCGAGTGCCAGTCCGGTGGGCGGCCAGATGGGCGTGACCACCGCCCCGTCGGCGGTCAACTGCTGCGACAGCCCCAGCCGCCCCGCCGCGTAGTAGCCACCGGCGACCAGCAGCGTCGCGCAGGCGAGGAGGACCGGTCGCGGCCATGCACGGATACCCACCACGGAAGCCATCAGACACCGGTGCCGCCGGGTCGGCGAGGCGGAAGGCGCCGCGTCCCGCCCTACGGCGTAACGGAGCGCCCGTCGTGGCCGACGACGAGGACGGCCGCGTCGTCCTCGTGCCCGATCAGCTCGGCGTTCTTGAGCACGGCGGCCGCCAGGGCGTGCGCCTCCATGCCGACGGTGGCGGCGAGCCCCGCAAGCCGCACCACTCGCTCCAGGCCGTCGTCGACGCTCAGGGACGGTCCCTCCACCACGCCGTCCGTGACCAGGACGAACACTCCGCCGGCGGTGAGCCGGTACCGGGTCACCGGGTAGTCGGCGCCCTCCAGGACGCCGAGCGGAGGCCCGCCCTCGTCCCGGCAGACCTCGGCCCTGCCGTCCGCGGTGGCGCGGACGCACGGGACGTGTCCGGCCCGGGCGCTCTCCAGCAGGCCGCTCGCCGGGTCGTAGCGCATGAAGGTGCAGGTGGCGAAGAGGTCCTTGTTGAGGGCGAGGATCAGTTCGTTGGTGCAGGCCAGGAGGTCACCGGGTTCGCTGGTCACGGAGGCGAGCGCCCGCAGGCCGACCCGCACCTGGCCCATGAAGGCGGCCGCGTCGATGGCGTGGCCCTGGACGTCGCCGACCGAGAGGCCGATGCGGCCGTCGGGGAGGGTGAAGGCGTCGTACCAGTCGCCGCCGACGTTGAGCCCGGCGTACGCGGGCGAGTAGCACGCGGCCAGGCGGATGCCGGGGATGGCGGGCAGGTCCGCCGGGAGCATGTCGCGCTGCAGGGCGATCGCCAGCTCCACCTGGGACCGCCGCAGCTCGGCCAGCTCCCTGGCCTGCGTGGTCAGCGTGGCCAGCCGGGCGAGCAGTTCTTCACCGTCAGGTGCGGGACGCTTGCGGAACATCGGCCACTCCCGCCAGGCCGCCTTCCCGGCGGGGCCTTGCGGCCCCTGGACAGTGCAAGTCTGTCACCCGGGACCGAAAAGGTCATGCCGAGCCGTCCGGGCCCTCGTCCCGTCCCCGGCGGCGGCGCGTTCCGTACCCTTGCCGCATGCGCATGCGTCCCACTCTGAGCTGGACCCCCGGAGACGATCTGCCGCCGGGCACCACGGACCTCGCGCCCGTCGCCGAGGCGCTGCGGGCCGGCGGGGTGCTGGTGCTCAGCGGGGCGGGCATCTCCACGGAGTCGGGCATCCCCGACTACCGGGGCGAGGGCGGCAGCCTGAGCCGGCACACGCCGATGACGTACCAGGACTTCACCGGCTCGCCCGGGGCCCGCCGCCGGTACTGGGCGCGCAGCCACCTCGGCTGGCGCACCTTCGGCCGTGCCCGGCCCAACGCGGGGCACCGGGCGGTCGCGGCGTTCGGGCGGCACGGTCTGCTCACCGGGGTGATCACCCAGAACGTCGACGGCCTGCACCAGGCGGCGGGCAGCGAGGGTGTCGTGGAGCTCCACGGCAGCCTGGACCGGGTCGTCTGCCTGTCCTGCGGCGCCTTCAGCCCGCGCCGCGAGCTCGCCCGGCGGCTGGAGGAGGCCAACGCGGGCTTCGCGCCGGTGGCCGCCGGGATCAACCCGGACGGCGACGCGGACCTCACCGACGAGCAGGTCGGGGACTTCCGGGTGGTGCCCTGCGCGGTCTGCGGCGGCGTCCTCAAGCCGGACGTCGTGTTCTTCGGCGAGAACGTGCCGCCGCGGCGCGTCGAGCACTGCCGCGAGCTGGTGCGGGCGGCGTCCTCACTGCTGGTCCTGGGCTCCTCGCTGACGGTGATGTCCGGCCTGCGATTCGTCCGCCAGGCGGCCGGTGCGGGCAAGCCGGTCCTGATCGTCAACCGCGACGCCACCCGCGGCGACAACCTCGCCGTCACCCGGGTCGCACTCCCGCTGGGACCGGCCCTCACCGCCGTGGCGGACCGGCTGGGCCTGACCGACCCGGCCGCCGCGACCGCCTGACCAGGCGGCTCGTGCCCTCGCCGGGTCCGCAAACTCCCCGCCTCACCCCCTTGACCGTGGTCCCCGCACTCCATATGGTCCTCGCACCTCACGAGGTACATCGATTAACCAATCGTTAACCGCTTGGTTGGAGACCACCCCTGTGCGCTCATCGCTGACACGGCGCGAACTGCTCGCCGCCGGTTCCGGTCTGGCCGCTGCCGCGGCCCTGCCCGCCCTGTCCGGCTGTTCGTCGCTGGCGTCGGCGGACTCCGACCCGGACACCCTCGTCGTCCACACCCAGCTCGGCACCACCGCGCCGGGCTCCCCCACCTACCTCGCGGCCGTGGACCGCTTCCGCGAGGAGAATCCCGGGCTGAAGGTCAAGAACCTGGTCAACGGCGACGACCTCGCGCAGGTCTACGAGACCTCGCGGCTGGCCCGCAAGGAGGCCGACGTCGTGATGGTCAACCTCTACGACAAGACGCTGGCCTGGACGGACGTGGGCGCGACCGTCGACGTCAGGCCCTACCTCGACGACTGGGGGCTGCGCGGGCGCGTCCTGCCCGCCGCGCTGGCCGACTGGACCGACGACGAGGGCCGGGTGAGGGCCTTCCCCTACTTCGCCACCAACTGGCCCGTGGCCTACAACCGCGCCCTGCTCGACCGGGCCGGCGTCGACACGGTCCCCACCACCGGGGACCAGCTCGTCGCCGCGGCCCGCAGGCTGCGCGCCAAGGGCATCGCCCCGGTGACGGTGGGCGGCAACGACTGGACCGGGCAGAAGCTGATGGCGCAGATCATCCAGACGTTCCTGTCCCAGGAGGAGGCCCGGCACGTCTACACCACCGGCGACTTCTCGGGGCGCGGCGCACGCCTGGGCATCGAGTACTTCACGCACCTGCGGGACGCCGGTGTCTTCGCGGACAAGGCCCAGGGCCTGACCTCCGACTCGATGACGACGCAGTTCAACACCGAGGAGGCGGCCGTGCAGTCGGCGATGTCCTCCGCCCTGGCCAAGGTGCCCGAGAAGGTGGCCCGGCACACGGAGGTGGGCGGCTGGCCGCTCGCGGACGGTGCGGCGCACGACGGCCCGACCGTCATCCGCGCCTACACCCTCATCGGCTTCTGGATCAGCCCCAACGGCGTCCGCAAGATCGAGCACGTGGAGAAGTTCCTGCGGTTCATGTACCGCGAGGACACGGTGGCGCGGTTCGTGACGGAGAGCGGCCGGGACATGGCCCTGCGCACGGACGCCGTCTCCACCGGTTTCCCGCTGGTGGGGGCCGCCCAGCGGCTCGGCTCCGAGGTGAGCCAGGTGCTCCTGCCCGACGTGTACGTGCCGCCCGCCGCCGCGCAGCCGCTGATCACCGCGACCAGCACCTCGTTCACCCGGGGCACCGGCGCGGCCCGCGTGCGCGCCGCGCTGGAGTCGGCGTACCGGTCCGCATGAGCCGCCCCCGCGTCCCCGGCGGCGCCACCCGTTCCGCCCTCGTCCTCCTCCCCCGTTCCCCCCGTACTCCGGGAGTCACCGCATGACGACGCTCACGACGACGCCGGACGGGAGCGCGGCCCGCAGGTCCGCCCCGCCCGCCTCCCCCGCCCCGGCCGGGCGCCGGCCCCGGCAGGGCGGCACCGTCCTCGCGGTGCCCGCGCTGGTGTGGTACCTGGTCTTCATGGTGGGGCCGCTGCTCGCCATCTTCGTGATCGCGGCCCTGCACTGGCCCGGCATGCTCCAGCCGGTGTCCTTCGCCGGGCTCGACAACGTCCGGACGGTGCTGGACGACCCGGTGTTCTGGGACGCGGTCCGCAACACCGCGGTTCAACTGGCCGTGGCCGTCCCGGTGATGATCGTCTGCGCGTTCATGCTCGGGTACTACGTCGCCCAACGGCCGCCCGGACACCGGGTCGTCCGCTATCTGCTCTTCATCCCCGGGCTGATCTCCACGCCCGCGAAGGCGATGGTCTTCTACGCGGCCCTGTCCCCGGACGGTCTGCTCAACGGCGGGCTGGAGAGCGTCGGCCTCGGCTCCCTCTCCGACGCCTGGCTGGCCTCGCCCTCGACGGCCCTGGCCTGTCTGATCGCCCTGGACATCTGGGCCGGCATCGGCTTCACCGCCGTACTGTTCGCCGCCCGGCTGGGCAGTGTGCCGGACGAACTGGGCGAGGCCGCCCAGTTGGACGGGGCGGGGCACTGGCGGACGATGTGGTCGGTCCACTTCCCCGTCGTCCGCGACTACGTGGGCGTGGTGACGATGCTCCAGTTCCTGTGGACGCTGTTCGGCTCCGCACAGCACGTGCTGCTGCTCACGCAGGGCGGTCCGGGCACCTCGTCCACCACGCTGTCCTTCCTCGTCTACCAGAAGGCGTTCATCGCCGCCGACCTCGGCTACAGCCAGACCGTCGGGGTCCTCCTCTTCCTGGCCGGACTCGTCGGGCTGCTGACGATCCGCCGCGTCTTCCGCCAGAACTACTGATCGGAGCAGCACTGATGAAGCTCGGCAAGCGCTGGCTCCCGGCCCACATCCTGGTGTGGACGTACGCGGTGCTGCTCGTCGTCCCGCTGTACTACTTCCTCGCGTCGGCCTTCAAGTCGAACGACGAGATCTTCGCGCACCCCTTCGCCCCGCCCACCTCACTGGGGTTCGGCAATTTCCGTACGGCCTTCGAGAGCGCCGACCTCGGCCTGGCGGTCGTCAACTCGGCGCTGGTGACGGTGTTCTCGCTGGCGCTGACGCTGCTGCTGGCGATCCCGGCGGCGTTCGCGCTGGCGCGTTCGACCGGGCGGCTGGCCGGCGTGGTCGAGAAGGTCTTCTCGCTGGGCTTCCTGATCCCGACCTTCGCGGCGCTCTTCCCCACCTTCCTCCTCGCGGCGGCCACCGGGCTGTTCCACACCCGCACCTTCATGGTGCTGTTCCTGCCGGCCACGGCGCTGCCGCTGTCGGTGGTGATCCTGGTGCAGTTCATGCGCACCATCCCGCCGGAGATGGAGGAGGCCGCCCGGCTGGACGGGGCGTCCACCTTCGCGGTGCTGCGGCACGTGTACACGCCGATGTGCCTGCCGGGCATCGCCACGGTGCTGCTGCTGAACTTCCTGACCTTCTGGAACGAGTACCTGTACTCGCTGGTCATCATCGGTCCGGACCCGGCGCAGCGCACGGTGCAGGTGGCGCTGCCGACGCTGAAGTCCATCACCGGCACGGACTACGGCGTGCTGACGGCGGGCACGGTGCTGACGCTGGTGCCGGTGTGGGTCGTCTACACCCTGCTCCAGAAGCGCATGCAGCAGGCCCTGGTCAGCGGGGCGGTGAAGATGTGAGCGTGACCACCGGACGGGCCGGCCGCCGGCCCACGATCAAGGCGGTCGCGGCGGCGGCCGGGGTGTCGACGGCCGCCGTGTCCCAGGCCTTCAACAACAAGGGCCGGCTCTCCGAGGCGACCCGCCGCCGGATCCTCGACACCGCGCTTGCGCTGGGCTGGTCGCCGAGCGCGTCGGCCGCGGCCCTGCGCAACGCGCGCACCCGCAGCCTCGCCCTGGTGGTGCGGCGCCCCACGGACGTCCTCGGCTCCGACCCGCACTTCAGCGAGCTGATCACCGGCATAGAGGGCGAGCTGGCGCCGCGCGGCTACGGTCTGCTGCTGCACCTGGTCAGTGGCGACCACGAGGAGAACGCGCTGTACGAGCGGCTCGCGGCCGAGGGCCGCGTGGACGGCGCCGTACTCACCGACGCCCGCGACGACGACGCCCGGCCCGCGCTGCTCGCCCGGCTGAGGCTGCCGGCGGTGCTGCTGGGCTCGCCGGACGACACGGCCGTCGTGCCGCGCGTCGGGCTGCGCGACCAGGGCGCGGGGGTCGCCGAGGCCGTCGCGCACCTGCTGGGCCTCGGGCACCGGCGCGTCGCCTACGTCAGCGGCCCGCCCGAGCTCCAGCACACCCGCGTCCGCAGGGCGGCCTTCGAGCAGGGCCTGCGCGAGGCGGGGCTGCGCCCGTTCGCGGTCCTGCCCACCGACTTCAGCGAACGGCGTGCCGTGGGCGCCACCGAGGCGCTCCTCGACGCCGCCGAGCGGCCCACGGCGATCGTGTACGCCAACGACTCGATGGCCGTCTGCGGCATCGGCACCGCCCAGCGGGCCGGACTGACCGTGCCGCGGGACCTGTCCGTCGTCGGCTACGACAACCTGCCGCTCGGCTCCTGGCTCCATCCCCGGCTGACCACCGTCGACCAGCAGGTGCAGCGGGTCGGCGCGGCCGCCGCCCGCATGCTCCTCGCCCTGTGCGGCGAGGAGGTGGAGGACACCGCCCTCGCCGCACGTCCCCGCCTGGTCGTGCGCGAGTCCACGGGGCCCGCCCCCACCTGACCACCACCGGGCCGCGGCGGACCGCGGCCACGCACCATCCGCATCCCACCACGCGAGAAGGACCATGCGACGCCACAGCGCCCTGCTCACCCACCAGCCCGACGTCCTGCCCTGGCTCGGCGCCAACTTCTGGTCCCGCACCGGCGGTCCGCTGATGTGGCGCGCCTACGACCCGGCCGTCGTCCGCGACGAACTGCGTGTGCTCGCCGAGCACGGCCTGAACACGACCCGTTCCTTCTTCTACTGGCCGGACTTCCACCCGGAGCCGGACCGGATCGACGAGGAACTGTGCGCGCGCTTCGAGGACTTCCTCGACGCCCACACGCAGACGGGCATGGGGACCATACCGACCTTCATCGTCGGCCACATGTCGGGCGAGAACTGGGACCCCGCCTGGCGCGGCAACCGGGACCTGTACGAGGACGTGTGGATGGTCGGCCGCCAGGCGTGGTTCGTCTCCCGCATGGCCCGCCGCTTCAAGGACCACCCGGCGGTCACGGGCTGGCTGATCACCAACGAGATGCCCGGGTACGGCCGGATCTACCAGGTGGACCCGCCCTCCTCCGACGTGGTGACCGCCTGGGCGCAGGCCATGTGCAACGCGGTGCGGGCGACGGGCGCGACGCAGCCGGTGTCGCTGGGCGACGGGGCGTGGGGCATCGAGGTGACCGGGCGCGACAACGGCTTCTCGCTGCGGGAGACGGCCGAGTACGTCGACTTCGTCGGCCCGCACGTGTACCGCTCCGACACCGACCGGCCGCGCCAGCACTACCGTGCCGCGTTCGAGTGCGAGCTGGCCTCGGTGACCGGGCAGCCCGTCGTGCTGGAGGAGTTCGGGCTGTCGACCGACACCGTCTCGGCCGCCAACGCGGGCGTCTTCTACCGGCAGACCCTGCACAACTCTCTGCTGGGCGGGGCCACGGGCTGGCTCGCCTGGAACAACACCGACTACGACGACCTGTGGGACCGGTCCCCCTACGACCACCACCCCTTCGAGATGCACTTCGGCATCACCGACTCCACCGGGGCGCCCAAGGCTCCGTTGCGGGAACTGGCGGCCTTCGCGGAGGTGTTGAGGGCGGTGGACTTCCCGCGCTGCGTCCGCGCGGACGCCGGCGCCGCCCTGGTCGTGCCCGCCTTCCTGGAACGGGGCTACCCCTACAGCCGCCCCGCCGACCGGCCGCTCATCTTCACGTCCCTGCACCAGGGTTACGTCACCGCGCGCGCCGCCGACCTGCCGGTGGCCCTCACCCGCGAGGCCGACGGACTGCCGGGCGAGGCGTCGCTCTACCTCCTCCCGGCCACCCGGCAGCTCACCACCCGCACCCGCAGGGAGCTGGCGCGCCGGGCCGCCGAGGGTGCCACCGTGTACCTGTCGTTCTGCTCCGGCGAGCACCCGGTCACCCGGGGCCCGTGGTTCGACGACCTCGACGGATTCTTCGGCGTGGAGCTGCAGTTGTCGTACGGCGTCGCCGAGCCGATCGAGGACGACGTGCTGGAGATGACGTTCACCGAGGACTTCGGCGGCCTGCACGCCGGCGAGGTGCTGCGCTTCCCGGTCGCCGGGAACGAGGACAGCCGTGCCTACCTGCCCGTCGTACCGCGTGCGGGGCGGGTGGTGGCCGTGGACGCGCACGGCCGGCCGGCGCTGATCGTGCACGAGACCGGCGCCGGACGCACGGTGCTGGCCACCTATCCGCTGGAGCACATGGCGGCCCGCACCGCGCGCGTCAACCCCGACGTCACGCACCGTCTCTACGCGGCGCTCGCCCGGGTGGCGGGCGTGCGGCGGCCCGTTACGGTCGCCGACCCGCACGTCTCGGCGGACGTCCTCGTGCACGCCGACGGGCGCCGTTTCGTGTGGCTGGTCAGCCAGAGTCCCGACCCGCTCGTGGTCCGTCCGGCCGCCGAGGGCACGCTGCACGGCCTGTCCGACGGCGCCCCGGTGCGGGACGTGGCGCTCGACGCGTACGGCGTGGTCGTGCTGGAGCTGCGATGACCCTCCCCCGCTACCGCGATCCGGCGGCCCCCGTGCCGGACCGCGTCCGTGACCTGCTGGACCGCATGACGCTGCCGGAGAAGGTCGGCCAGCTCAACCAGCGCATGTACGGCTGGGACGCCTACGAGCGCGCCGGGGACGGTCACCGCCTCACCGACGCCTTCCGCGCGGAGGTCGCCGCCTTCGACGGCATGGGCGCGCTGTACGGGCTGCAGCGGGCCGACGCCTGGTCCGGCGTCGGCTTCGCGGACGGCCTGGACGCACGGGACGGTGCCCGGACGGCGGCGGCCGTGCAGCGGCACCTCGTGGACCACACCCGGCTCGGCATCCCGGCCCTGCTGGTGGAGGAGATGCCGCACGGCCACCAGGCGCTGGACGGCACGGTGCTCCCGGTGAACCTCGCGGCCGGTGCCACCTGGGACCCGCGGCTGTACGCCGATGCGGTGGCCGGGGCGGCGGCCGAACTGCGGGCGCGGGGCGCGCACGTCGCCCTGGTGTCCGCGCTCGACCTGGTGCGCGATCCGCGCTGGGGACGCAGCGAGGAGTGCTTCGCGGAGGACCCGTACCTCGCGGCGCGGATGACCGAGGCACTGGTCGAGGGTGCGGAACGGGCGGGGGTGGCCGTGGTCCTCAAGCACTTCGCCGGTCAGGGCGCCACGGTCGGCGGCCGCAACAGCGCGGCGACGGAGCTGGGGCCGCGCGAGCTGCACGAGGTGCATCTCGCGGCGGCCCGGGCCGGGTTGGCCGCGGGCGCGGCGGGGGTGATGGCCGCCTACAACGAGTTCGACGGCCTGCCCTGCGTCGCCAACCGGTACCTGCTGACCGACCTGCTCCGGACGGAGTGGGGCTTCGAGGGGATCGTCATGGCGGACGGCACCGCGGTGGACCGGCTGGTCCGGCTGACCGGCGATCCGGTGGCGGCCGGGGCGCTGGCCCTGGACGCGGGGTGCGACCTGAGCCTGTGGGACGACTCCTTCACCCGGCTCGGCGAGGCGGTGGAACGCGGTCTGGTGTCCGAGCCGGCCCTGGACGCCGCGGTGGCCCGGGTCCTCACCCTGAAGTTCCGGCTGGGCCTGTTCGAGGCGCCCGTGCCGTCGGCCGGGACCGAAGCCCTCCCCGATCCCGGTGAGTTGGGCGAGCGCATCGCCCGCGCCTCGGTGACGCTGCTCTCCCACGAGGGCGGGGTACTGCCCCTGTCCCGTGGGCTGCGGCGGATCGCGGTCCTCGGTCCGAACGCCGACTCACTGGCGCAGCAGATCGGCGACTACACGGCACCGCAGCGGCCGGGCTTTGGCATCACCGTCCTGGAGGGCATCCGCGCGGCGGCGGCACCCGGCACCGAGGTGGTGCACGGCCGGGGGTGCGACCTGGTGGGCAAGGACGTGTCGCAGGTCCCGGCGGCGGTCGCGCTGGCGGCCGGGGCGGACGTGGCGGTGCTGGTCCTGGGCGGGTCCAGCGCCCGCTCCGCGGAGACCGTCTTCGACGCGAACGGCGCCGCCGTCACAGGTTCCGCCCCGGCGACCGGGATGACCTGCGGGGAGGGCGTCGACCTGGCGGACCTGGCGCTGCCGTCCGCGCAACGGGCGCTGCTGGCCGCGGTGTCGGCGACCGGGACCCCGGTCGTGGTGGTGCTGGTCCAGGGCCGCCCGCACGCCCTGCCCGGACCGGAGACGCCCGCGGCGGCGGTGCTGAGCGCCTGGTATCCGGGACCGCGCGGCGGGCGTGCCGTGGCCGAGGTGCTGTTCGGCGACGCCGAGCCGCGCGGCCGGCTGCCGGTCTCCGTGCCCCGGTCGGCCGCCCAACTGCCCGTCTTCTACAACGGCAAGGACCACCGCTACCGCGGCTACGTCGACCAGGGTGCCGGGCCGCGTCACGCCTTCGGACACGGGTTGTCGTACACGAGCGTGGTGTACGGGGAGCCGCGCCTGTCGCGCGCGCGGGTCGGCACCCGGGCACCGCTCACGACCTGCCGGGTGACCGTCCGCAACACCGGGGCCCGCAGGGCCGAGGAGACGGTCCAGCTCTACGTGCGCCGCCTGGCCGGGGGCACGTCCTGGCCGCGCGTGCGCGAACTGCGGGGTTTCCTCCGCCTGAGCATCGCCCCCGGTGCTGAGGCGGAAGCGGTCTTCGAGGTGGGGCCGGACACGCTGGCGTCGGTGGGGCGCGACCTGCGGCTCGCGGTCGAGCCCGGGGTGGTGGAAGTGGAGACGGGCCCGGCGTCCGACCGGACCCGGGGCGTCCGTCTGGAGATCACGGACTCGGAATCGAACGCAACTTAGGCTAGCCTTACCTCATGGCAAAGGTTCGACGGCTCACGCCCCAGCGCCCGCAGATGTTCCGCGCCCACGTCGTGCGCACCGAGCGGGTCTCCCCGTCCATGCAGCGCGTCACGGTCACCGGCCCCGATCTGGGCGGCTTCCCGTGGCTGGGGTACGACCACTGGTTCCGCCTGTTCTTCCCGCTCTCCCACCAACGGGGCCTCCGGCTCCCGGAGTTCAGCGGTTCCCAGTGGTGGCAGCCGTATCTGGCGATCCCCGAGGAGGAGCGGCCGCACTGCGCCAACTACTCGGTGGCCGACTACCGCAGCGAGGCGGCCGAACTGGACATCGACTTCGTCGTCCACCGCGGCCCCACGGGCGAGATCGAGGGCAGGGCCGCGATCTGGGCCTGCGCCGCCCGCCCCGGCGACGCGCTCGCCCTGCTCGACCAGGGCGTCCTCTTCGACTGCCCGCCGGGCGCCTCCGAGGTCACCGTGGTGGCCGACGAGACCGGGCTGCCCGCCACGGCGAGCATCATGCGTTCGCTCCCCGAGGACACCGTCGGACGACTCATCCAGGAGATCCCCACCGACGCCGACCGCCGCGAACTGGACGCCCCGGCCGGGGTGAGTGTCTCCTGGGTCGTACGCCGGGACGGCGCCTCGGTCCCCGGCGCCGCCGCGCTGCGCGAGCTGCGCCGGCTCACCCGTGCCGACGCGGCCGGATACGCCTTCGTCGTCGGCGAGTCGACCCTGGCCACCGAGGGGCGCAGGCACCTGCACCGCCTGGGCCTGCCGAAGGAGCGCATCACCTTCTCGGGGTTCTGGAAGCACGAGGCTGCGGCGGCGGCCTGACGGCACCGGACGGTTCCGCGTCCGGGCGGTTTCCGGCCCACGGCCTCACGAAGGCCCACAGGCCGGCGCCGACGGCCTCCAGGTGGGTCACGCCGGCCTGGCCGCGACACCGAGCCCGCCTCCAACCGCGTCTCCGTCCTGAGCAAGCACCCGCTGCGCGCCCCCTCGCGCGCCCGACCGCCGGCCGGGGCGTAGCGTCCGGGCGTATGGGATCACCACCTCATCCGCCTTCCGTGTCCGGCGCCGCCCGGCCCCGGGCGCGCGACCTCGGTGTCGTCGTCGGGTCCTGCGACACCGGGCCCCTCGACGCGATCACCGACGTGCCGGGCATCCGCGTCGGGCACACGACCGTGCGCCGGCCGCCGGACGTGCACACCGGGGTCACCGCCGTCGTGCCCGACCTCGTCGGTCCCGGCACGCCGCTGCCGGCCGGGGTGTTCACGGGCAACGGCTACGGCAAGCTGATCGGCACCACCCAGCTCAGCGAACTCGGCGCGCTGGAGACCCCGGTGCTGCTCACCTCGACGCTGTCGGCGTTCCGGGTGGCCGACGCCCTGGTCGGCTGGATGATGGAGCGGCCCGGGTGCGAGGAGGTGCGGAGCCTCAACCCGGTCGTGGGCGAGTGCAACGACGGCTTCCTGTCCGACGTCCGGGCCCGGCCCGTCCACGAGGAGCACGTGCGGGCCGCCCTGGAGACGGCCTCGGGCGGACCGGTGGCCGAGGGGTGCGTCGGCGCCGGGACCGGAACCGTCGCCCTGGGGTTCAAGGCCGGTGTCGGCACCGCCTCCCGCGTCCCGGCCGTGGGGGACGGGCGCTGGACGGTGGGCGTGCTGGTACAGGCGAACTTCGGCGGCACGCTGCGGGTGCTCGGCCGGCCCGTCCCCCCGCGCGCCCCGCTCACCGGGGCGGCCGGTCCGGGGCCGGGCGCGGACGTCGGTTCCTGCATGATCGTGGTGGCCACCGACGCGCCCCTCGACGCCCGCCAGCTCACCCGCGTCGCACGGCGCGCCGTGTTCGCACTGGCCCGCACGGGCGCAGCGTACGGCCACGGCAGTGGTGACTACGCCGTCGCGTTCGGCACTCGGCCGGACGGCGGTCGTCCGGTGGCCGACGCGGACCTCGGCCCGCTGTTCGAGGCCGTCCTCGACGGGGTCGAGGAGGCGGTCCTCAACTCCCTGCTGGCGGCGGTCCCGACGACCGGCTTCGGCGGCCGCACGGTGCCGGCGCTGCCCGTGGACGCCCTGGTCGCCGCCCTGGCCGGTCCGGCCCCGGGCTTCGGCGACGCGGGCCCGGCCGTTGCCGGAGGCGGGGGCGCTTGATAGGCAGGTGGTGTCCCGGAGGGTTCCGACCCGCCGAGCACTCGTGGCCGCACGGCCCGGAACCCACGCACCGGAGAAGATCACCATGAAGATCCACCTGACCAGCGTCTTCGTCGACGACCAGGCCCACGCCCTGCGCTTCTACACCGAGACGCTGGGCTTCGTGAAGAAGCACGACGTGCCCGTGGGGGCGGGCGGGGACCGGTGGCTGACCGTGGTCTCGCCCGAGGCCCCCGACGGCACCGAGCTGCTGCTGGAGCCCGCCGGACACCCCGCCGTGGGGCCGTACCGGACGGCGCTGGCCCAGGACGGCATCCCGGCCGCCTCGTTCTCGGTGGACGACGTGCGCGCGGAGTACGACCGGCTGCGCGGACTCGGCGTGCACTTCCCCCAGGAGCCCATGGAGATGGGTCCGGTCACCACGGCCGTCCTGGACGACACCTGCGGCAACCTGATCCAGATCATGCAGGTGCCGTAGGCGCGGGCCGGTCCGGCGGCGCGCCCGGGGGCGACCCGCCCGGCCGGGGTCAGGCGCCAGGCGGCCGGAACTGCGGGCCGTAGGTGCCGGAGCCGCCCCGGACGGGGGTTTCCATCAGCTCCAGCGCGGGGGCCTCCAGCGAGCCCATCGTCCGCACGGCCGAGCGCAGGGTGCGGGCGTCGCCGTCGGTCCAGGCCGCTTCGAGGGTGCTGAGCACCTTGGCGTAGGCCGTGTCGAAGCGGTCGAGCAGGTCCTGGACGCCCTGCGGCGCGCCGCGCCAGCCACCGGCCGGCACCCGGGCCATGGGGCGTGCGTCGGGGAAGGGTACGGGGGCGCCGGTGAACCGCCAACCGTCGGCCTCCTGGCGCAGTTGCCGGCCGTGGTAGATCTCGCCGAAGGCGTAGTAGTGGGCCGGGTAGTCGTCCCCGAAGGCGTCGTCGGGGGAACTGGTGGTGCCCTCGCCCTGCTCCTTGATGATCTCGATGGCCCGCTCGACTCCGTCGAGGTCGGTCACGGGTTCCAGGACGTCGGTGCCGATGCGCTCGGAGAGCTGCCCGTGGGACGACAGCTCGGGCGCCGTGGCCCGGAACGCCTTCATCAGGTCGTCGTAGAAGTGGCCGATGCTGGGCGAGCTGTTCAGGCCGCGGGCGAGCGGGGCCTCGGGGGCTTCGATCGCCATCATCACGTCGCGCACGAAGGGCCTGTTGAGGCCCGAGAGGTAGACGTTCACCCCCTCGCGCACCCCGCCGGGCAGGGGGCCCGGATAGGCGAGGGCCGCGTCCGTGATCCGCGGCCGGCCGCCCACGGCCACCAGCAGGTTGCAGACGACGCCCATGTGGTACATCTCGTCGCCGACGATGCGCCGGACGAGCCGTGCGACGTGGCTGGTGCGGTCCCCCACGGACCACCAGCCGCACAGGTAGGGCGGGATCGTGGCGAGTTCGAGTGCCACGGCGACCTGGAGGGCCTCGCGCAGCCACTCGACACCGCGGCCGGTGTGCGGGACGGCGAGCAGTCCCGCCACGGAGCGGCAGCCGGGCACGGCGCCCTCGGGCCCGGCTGCCGCCCGGGCGGGTGCCGCGGCCGCGACGGGGGCGGCGGCGGTCAGGACGGCCGATGCCATGAAGGTCCTTCGCCCGAACGGGGTGCCCGTCCCCGACGGTTCCTCGCGCTCTCCAGTCACCCGTACTCCCTCTGCAAGCGATGCCCGCCTCCGACCGAGGCGTCCGCGTTTGTTCCGACGGCTGGCGAAACTAGCAGCGCCGCGGCCGTTTCCCGGGCGGGCGACGCGGAGCGGGGCATCCTGTACCCGGTCGGCCCTACCGGGGCGGGCCGGCGATCACCTCCTCGGCACGGTCCCCGTACGCGTCGCCGACACACTCTTGACACGGTCACGTCGACCGCTTGTATGGTCTAGTCCAACAGAACTCGCCGCTCCGCTTGCGGAGTTGAGCCTTGCCGGGGGTCCCACTCCCCCGCGAGGACGGTGAGCGCGCGTCACCTTCGCGCCTCCTGGCCCCACCCACGAGAGGCCGTACCCGGCGTGCGCGGTCGCCCCCACACATGACCGCGCGTGCCCAGGGACGGCCGGATGTGAAGGAGTTCCCATGCATGTACGCCGGAAGACCGCTGCCCTGATCGGCGCGGCCCTGGCTCCCGTCGTCGCCGTGAGCCTTCCCGCCGCCTCGGCGAGCGCCCACGGTTACATCTCCGACCCGCCCAGCCGCCAGGCCCAGTGCGCGGCCGGCACGGTGTCCTGCGGCGACATCAAGTACGAGCCCCAGAGCGTCGAGGGCCCCAAGGGGCTGACCAGTTGCAGCGGCGGCAACAGCCGCTTCGCGGAGCTGGACGACGACAGCAGGGGCTGGCAGGTCACCCCGGTGTCGAAGAGCACGACGTTCTCGTGGCGGCTCACCGCGCAGCACGCCACCAGCACCTGGGAGTACTACGTCGGCGGTCAGCGGATCGCCCTGTTCGACGACGGCGGCGCCAAGCCGGGCGCCGTGGTGAACCACCAGGTCGACTTCGGCGGGCTCACCGGCCAGCAGAAGGTGCTCGCCGTGTGGAACGTCGCCGACACCGACAACGCGTTCTACGCCTGCATCGACGTCAACGTCGGCGGCTGACCGGCCCGTCGCGGGAGCACGGGAGCGACGGCGCCCCTTTCGGGACCGGCCGTCGCTCCCCCTCTCCGCCCCTCCCCCGGTTCCCGCACGCCTTCCCTTCCCGTCGTTCCCGTCGAACAGGAGCCGACATCGTGCAGCACCGCAAGCTCGCCCTGCTGGCCGCCACCGCCGCGGCGGCCGCCCTGTGCACCCTGACCACGGCGCCCTCGGCCGTCGCCCAGAAGTCCGAGCAGCCCGCCGGCCGGGCCGCCGCCGAATTCGTGGTGAGCGAGAGCCAGTTCAACGAGATGTTCCCCAACCGGAACTCCTTCTACAGCTACAGCGGCCTCACGGACGCGCTCAGCGCCTACCCGGGCTTCACCCACACCGGCAGCGAGACGGTGCAGAAGCAGGAGGCCGCCGCCTTCCTCGCCAACGTCAGTCACGAGACGGGCGGGCTGGTGTACGTCGTCGAGCAGAACACCGCCAACTACCCGCACTACTGCGACGCCTCCCAGCCCTACGGCTGCCCGGCGGGCAACGACAAGTACTACGGGCGCGGGCCGGTCCAGTTGAGCTGGAACTTCAACTACAAGGCCGCCGGGGACGCCCTGGGCATCGACCTGCTCAACAACCCCGACCTGGTGCAGAACGACTCGGCCGTGGCCTGGAAGACGGGCCTGTGGTACTGGAACACCCAGTCCGGCCCCGGCACCATGACCCCGCACGACGCGA
The DNA here is from genome assembly GCF_000721365.1 of Streptomyces sp. NRRL F-5650. Taxonomy (NCBI): domain Bacteria; kingdom Bacillati; phylum Actinomycetota; class Actinomycetes; order Kitasatosporales; family Streptomycetaceae; genus Streptomyces; species Streptomyces sp. NRRL F-5650. The sequence goes on from NZ_JOGV01000010.1 coordinate 94,950, forward strand.
TGGTCGACGGCGCCGGGTTCGGGGAGACCATCCGCGCCATCAACGGCAGCCTGGAGTGCGACGGGGGCAACCCCGCGCAGGTCCAGAGCCGGATCGACAACTACGAGCGCTTCGCCGCGCTCCTCGGCGTGGAGCCCGGCGACAACCTCAGCTGCTAGCCTCGGCGGACTCGGCCAGGGAACGGGGGCGCAGGTCCGTCCAGTTGGTCTCGACGTACTCCAGACAGGCGTCCCGGGTGTTCTCCTCGAAGACGACGGTCCATCCGCCGGGCACCTCGGCGAAGGAGGGCCAGAGCGAGTGCTGTCCCTCCTGGTTGACGAGGACGAGGAAGCGGCCGTCGGCGTCGTCGAACGGGTTGGTGCTCATACCCGGAACCTCCCAGGAAATTAGGTTAGGCTCGCCTAATGCTCGATGAGCTTATTCCTCGGGCTTAGCGCTCCACAAGGAGACCTCCATGGAGTTGGCGGGGGACGAGCCGTTCGCCGGGTTCGGGCTGCCCGGCGCCCCTGGCACCGACGCCTTCTGGGCCGCCGCACGCACACCTGCGTCGGTGCCCGACGGCGACGGCTGGACGACCCTGTTCCTGCGCCGCGGGTCCCGGGCGGCGGTCATCGGCTTCGAGAGCTGGTCGGAGCCGGTGCCGCTGCGCCGGTGGCGTGCCACGGACTGCTGGTACGCGCTGGTGCGCATGCCGGCCCGGCTGCGGGTGACGTACCGGTTCCTGGTGGGCGACGCGGCGTACGCCGACCCGTGCAACCCGGCCGGTGCGGGCGGCGACCGGTCCGTGGCCGCGACGCCGGACGCGCCGCCCCAGCCGCACTGGCCCCCGGTCGGCGCCGACGACGTCCTGCCCCTGCCCCGCACCCGGCTGCGCTGGACGAGCCGGCGGCTCGGCGGCCGGCGGACGGTGCGGATCCACCCGGCGGGCGGCGGCGGGCCGGTGGTGCTGCTGCTCGACGGGGACGACTGGCTGTACCTGCACCCGGCAACGACCGCGTTCGACTCGGCCGTGGCGAGCGGTGACGCGCCACCGGTCACGCTCGTGTTCCTGCCGGCCAGGGACCGCGCGGCCGAGTTCGGCTGCCGGCCCGAGCTGTGGGAGGCGGTGCGGGACGAGCTGCTGCCGCTGGTCGCCCGGAGCGGCGTGCCCGCCGACCTGGACCGGCTCGTGGTCGCGGGGCAGAGCCTGGGCGGGCTGAGCGCGCTGTACGCGGCCGTGGAGTTCCCGGGTCTGGTGTCGCGGGTGGCCTGTCAGTCGCCGTCGGTGTGGTGGACGCCGGGTGCCGCGGACCTGGCGGACCCGCTGGGCGGCCCGCTCGGCGGCGCGCTCGCGGCCCGGCTGCGCGGGCGGCCGGATCTGTCCGGACTGCGGGTGGCCTTCGACGTGGGCGAGCACGAGCGGCGGATGCTGCCGCACTGCGGCCTGGTGGAGGAGCTGACCGAGCGGGCCGGGGCGACCGTGCGGGTCTCCCGGTCGGCGTCCGGGCACGACCGGGCGGGCTGGCGGCACGCATTGTTGCGGGACGTGGCCTGGGCACTGGAGCACGGCCGCGCCGGCGCAGCGTGAGGGTGGGCGGCTCGGCCGCCCACCCCCGGCGCCGGAACGTCCTCAGCTCTGGGGACGCTTGCCGTGGTTCGCGCCGTTCTTGCGGCGGGCCTTCTTCTTGCGACGTCGTTTCGAGGACATCGGTACCTCCTTGCGGTTGTGTTTCCACGCGCTTCGCACCGGACGGTCGCCTCCGGTGATCACGGAGCCCCTTTCCCTTCGGCGCCGGACCAAACATCCGGCGCGGGGCACTTGGTCAACGGCCGGCCGGTCATCTGGTCACTGCCAGCCGGTACTCCTCGTCGGTGGCCAGGAGCCGGCGGTGGGTGTCCTCCGCGGTGACCACGCCGCCGTCCAGGACGAGCACGCGGTCGGCGACGTCCAGCAGCGCGGGACTGCTGGTGATCACCAGGGTGGTGCGGCCCCGGCGCAGCCCGGCGACGCCCCGCGCGATGAGCTGCTCGGTGACGGCGTCGACGGCGGTGGTCGGGTCGCGCAGCACCAGGACGTCGGTGTCGGCGGCCAGGGCGCGGGCCAGGGAGAGCCGCTGGCGCTGGCCACCGGAGAGATTGGCCCCGCGGTCTCGGACGGCGTGGTCGAGCCCCTCCCGGTGCAGGGCGACGACGTCGGTCAGCATCGAGGCCTCGACGGCTTCGCGGACCGTCCGGCTGGTGCCCGACGGGTCGATGTTGGAGCGCAGGGTTCCCGCGAAGATCTCGCCGTCGTACGGATTGACCAGCAGCCGTTCACGGACCGCCGCCACCGCCAGGTCCGCGAGGTCCCGTCCGCCCAGGCGCACCGTCCCCCCGTACGCGTCGGGCGGGACGTCCAGGGCGAGGACCGCGGCGAGGTCGGCCGCCGCGCGGGGCTGGTAGGCGGCGACGGCCACGAACTCGCCGGCCGCCACCTTGAACCGCACCTCGCGCAGCGCCCCGTGGCGGACGCCGTCGACGTCCAGGTCCGCGCCCCCGGTCGGCCGACCGCGTCCCGGGGTCGTCACCGGCGCGGCGCTGAGCACGAGTGCCATCCGCTGTGCCGAGGCGCGCGCCGTCATCACGTACTTCGGCATCTCCGAGAACAGCTTCAGCGGCTCCATGACGAACTGCGCGAGGCCCACGGCCATGACGAGTTCACCGATGGTGATCCGCCCCTCGAAGGCCAGCCACCCCGCCGTCAGGGTCACCGCGGCGGCGAGCACGGCGTTGAGGGCGAGCGCGGTGCCCGCGTAGACGCCGTTGACGCGGGCCACGGTGACCGCCTGCCGCTTGGCGTCGGTGCTGACCCGGCGGTAGGAGCGGAACGCCGCGTGGTTGCCGCCGAAGCCGTGCAGCGGGCGCAGGCCGATGATGAGGTCGGCGACCTTGGCGCCCGCCCGTGCCACCCTCGCCTGCTGTTCCCGCGTGCTGGAGCCGATGCGCCGGGACATCACGCTCAGCACGGACAGGATCGCGACGGTTCCCACGACGACGAGCAGCCCGAGCCTGAGGTCGGCCAGGCCCAGGGCGAGGGCCGCGATCAGCACCGCCACCAGCGAGCTGATCAGCAGCGGCACCACCTCGATGATGTCGGCGGTCTGGTCGGCGTCCTCGGTGGCGATGGTCAGCACTTCGCCGGACTTGAGGTCGACGTCCCTGGCGACGGGCTCGAGGCCCGCGCCCGCGACCCGGACCCGCCAGCGGTGCGCCTCGGTCGTGTTGGCCTTCTGCAGGATCCGCATCCCGAACCGCCAGGACAGCGACACGGTCGTGATGATGACGGCCAGCGCCGCGACGGAGAGGCCGAGCGCCTCGGGGCTCCGGTGGCGCATGGTGTGCTCGACGATCAGGCCGAGCGCGATGGGGAAGGCGGTCTCGCCGGCCTGGTAGAGGCCCATGAGGAGGGTGCCCCACGCCATCGCGCCGACGTTGCGCCGCAGGGCGGTACGGAGGATGTCGGACCCCGTGCGGGGCCGCTGGGTGTCAGGAGTGGTCATCGAGGTGGCGGGCAATCGCTTCCGGGGTGCGCAGGGTGAACAGGTCGCGGATCGTGATCACTGGACCGTACTCCCGGCGGAGCAGTCCGGTCAGCCGCACGGCCGACATGGAGTGGCCGCCGAGGGCCACGAAGTCGCTCACCGCGCTCACCTCGTCGTCGTCCAGGTCCAGGGCCTCGGCGAAGAGTTCGCACACCGTAGTCTCCGTCTCCGTCTCCGGGCCGCGCTCCCCCGCCGTGGTCAGCGCGCCCAGCGGCCTGGCCTCCGGCAGTGCCCTGGTGTCGGTCTTCCCGTTGACGGTCAGTGGGATGCCGTCGACCTGGGCGTAGTGGGTGGGACGGAGGAAGTCCGGCAGTGCGGCGCCGACGTCGGCGGCGACCCGGGCCAGGTCGGCGCCGTCCAGCACGAGGTAGGCGGCGAGCCGGTGCGCGCCGTCGGCCTGCGGGTCGGGCTGGGCGACGGCGGCGACGGACCGCACCGCCGGGTGGGCGGCGAACGCGGCCTCCACCTCGCCGGGTTCGACCCGGTGCCCGCGGATCTTGACCTGCTGGTCGGTGCGGCCGAGGTAGGCCAGGTTGCCGTCGGGGCGCCGCACCACCAGGTCCCCGGTGCGGTACATGCGCTCGCCGGGCGCGCCGAAGGGGCAGGCCACGAAGCGGTGGGCGGTCTGGGCGGGCCGGCCGAGGTAGCCGCGCGCGATGCCGACGCCCGCGACGTACAGCTCGCCGGGGACACCGTCGGGCAGGGGCCGCAGCCAGGGGTCCAGGACGTACACGTCGGTGTTGTCGATCGGCACGCCCACCACCGGGTCGGCGCAGTCGAAGGTGCCGGCGCCGAGGGTGTTGATGGTGTACTCGGTGGGCCCGTACAGGTTGTAGCCGACGGTTCCCTCGGTCGCGGCCAGCCGCGTCCACAGCGCCGGGGTGACGGCCTCGCCGCCCAGCAGCACCAGCGCGGGCCGGCGGGCGGGGTCGTCGAGCAGTCCCTCGGCGACGAGTTGCTGCGCGTAGGTCGGGGTGACGTTGACGACGTCGATCCCGTGCTCCTGGCAGTGGGCGACCAGCCCGGGGGCGTCGCGGCGCAGTTCCTCGTCGCAGATGTGGACCTCGTGGCCGTCGGCGAGCCACAGCAGTTCCTCCCACGACATGTCGAAGGCGAAGGACACGGTGTGGGCGATGCGGAAGGTCCGGTGGCCGTGCTGGGCCAGGACCGGTCCGAAGATCCGGCGCCGGTGGTTGAGCAGCATGTTGGTGAGTCCGGCGTACTCGGTCACCACCCCCTTGGGCCGGCCCGTCGAGCCGGAGGTGTAGATCGTGTACGCGGGGTGCCGCAGGCGGTCCGGGTCGTCGGGCGCGAACGTCACGAACGGCTCGGCCCCGGGCAGCGGGCGGTCCAGCTCGATGGCGCCGGCGGCGCCGGCGAGCCGATGCGCCGCCGTGCTCACGGTGAGTACGGCCTGCGGGCGGGCGTCCGCGAGGACGGCGGCGATGCGTTCGTCCGGGTGGTCCAGCTCCAGCGGCACGTAGGCGGCGCCGGTGCGCAGTACGGCGAAGAGGGCCACGATCGAGTCGAGGGAGCGCGGGAGTGCCAGGCCCACCGTCGCCCCGGGACGGATGCCGCGCCGGGTGAGGACACCGGCCAGCGCCCGGCTGCGGTCGCGCAGTTCGGCGAAGGTCATGCGCGCGCCGTGGGCGACGAGCGCCGTCCGTCGCGGGGCACGGTCGGCCGCCCGGTCGAAGTGGTCCACGACGGTGTCCGTGCCGATGCCGGTGCGCGGCGCGGGCTCGGGTGCGGGGGCGAGGCCGGGGAGGGCCCCCACCAAAGCGGCGGTCCCGGCGTGCGCGGTGAGGTCGTCGAGGACGCGCAGGTAGTCGTCGAGGAGGCGCCGGGCGCCCGCCGTGTCCCGGTCCCGGTACTCCAGTTTGACGGTGAGCCGGTCGCCGGGGGTGACCACCCACGTGAACGGGTAGTGGGTGGAGTCGTCGGCCCGCACCGAGGTGATGCCGTGCCGGGCGTTCATCTCGGCGAAGGCGTCCGGGTCCAGGAAGTTCTGGAGGACGAACAGGTTGTCGAAGAGGGTGTCGTGGCCGCCCGCGCGCTGGATCTCGCCCAGTCCCAGGTGCTCGTGCTCCATGGCCTCGGCCCGGGCCGTCTGTACGGCCGTCAGGTAGCCGCCGACCGTGTCGTGCGGCCGGGCGCGGGTCCACATGGGGACGGTGTTGAGCAGCACGCCGACGACGTCGGCCAGTCCTTCGCCGTCCCGGCCGGAGACGGTCACGCCGAAGACGGCGTCGGCGCGCCCGGTGCGGGCGCCGAGGAGGAGGCCGAAGGCCCCGGTCAGCACGGTGTTCAGCGTGACGCCGTGGGTGCGGGCCGCCGCGCGCAGGGCGTCCGACCGCGCGGCGGTCAGGGTGTGCACGAGTGCGCGCGGCAGGCCGTCGGGGAAGCTGGGCGACGGTCCGGCGAGCAGTGTCGGGCCGGGCAGGCCGGCGAGGTGCCCGGCCCAGAACCGTTCCGAAGCGGCGGGGTCCTTCGCGGCGAGGGCCCGCGCGTGGTCCTCGAAGCCGGGGGCGGCCGGTACGGCGTCCAGCGGGGTGCCCCTCAGGGCGGCCTCGTAGGCGGCGAACAGGTCGCGCAGCACGATCTCCCGCGACCAGCCGTCCCACAGCAGCAGGTGGTAGCTGAGCAGCAGGCCGTCGCGGTCGTCGGGCAGGCGGACCACGGTGAGCCGGATCAGCGGGGGTTCGGCGGGGTCGAATCCCGCCTCCCGGTCGCCGAGCCGCAGGGCGTCGGCGTCGGCCTCGGTCGCCGCCTCGGCCGTGCGGACCACGACCCGGCGGCAGGCCGCGAGGACCTGGACGGGGTTGCCGTCCTCGTCGGTGGTGAAGCCCGCGCCCACGGCCGGGTGCCGGGCGAGGAGGTACTCGGCCGCGCGCGTCAACGCGTCGGTGTCCAGGCGCCGTTCGAAGGTGAACCAGCTCTGGGCGACGTAGTGCCCGGCCGGGCCGGTCAACTGGGCCTGGAAGTACAGGCCCCGCTGGAGGGGGGTGACGGGCGCGGTGCGCTCGGCCGTCGCCGCGGCCTCGGCGAGGCGTTCCAGCGCGCGGTGCCAGTGCCCGGTGATCTCGTCGGGGACGCCCTCGGCGAGGGTGAAGGCCGCGTGCAGGCTGCCGGTGGCGGCGTCGGTCCAGGCGTTCACCTCGACGGCGTACGGGCTGACCGGGGCGGCTCCGGCGATCCGCGGTGCCTGTGACTCGGCGCCCCGGCCCAGGTAGTTGAACAGGACCTGCGGGTGGGCGGTGGCGAGCAGCGGCGCGGTCTGCGGGTTCAGGTACCTGAGGCCGCCGTAGGCGGCGTGCGCGCGGTCGTCCGGCCGGCGTTCGGCGACCTCGCGGGCGGCCGCGACGGGATCGGTGTGCGCGGTGAGCCGTACGGGCGCGACGGCGGTGAACCAGCCGACGGTGCGGGTGTAGTCGTGGTGGTCGAGGGCCGGGACCCTGCCGTGCCGCTCCAGGTCGACCGCCAGGTCGGTGGGCGTCGGCTGGACGCGGGTCAGCGCGGTGCGCAGCGCGCCGCACAGCAGCTCGGTGAGGCCGAGGCCCAGGGCGGCGGGCGCGGTCCGGGTGACGCGGTCGCTGACGCCGGGTGCGAGGACGGCCGTCCGCTCGCGCCGCCTCCCCGTGGCGGGCAGCGGTGCGGGGGCCTGGAGGGTGGTGATCCAGTGGGCCAGGTCGCCGGTCTCGTGGGCGGCGCGGTGGGTGAGTGCTTCGGCGTACTCGGCGTAGGACGTGGTCGGCGGTGCCGGGGCCGCGCCGCGCATCGCGTCGGCGAGGTCGTCCAGCAGGATCAGCCAGGACACGGCGTCGACGGCGAGGTGGTGCACGGTGACGACGAGGGTCCGGCCCGGCTCCAGCCACGTGAAGGCGACGACCTCGCCGGTCTCGGGGTCGAGGCGGCCGGCCGCCTCGTCGGCGGCGGCCGTCGCGTCGGTGCCGCTCGTGCGGGCGACCGTGACCGCGCGCGGGGGTTCCGTGCGCAGGGACCACACTCCGTGGTCGACGCGCAGCCGCAGCCGCAGCGCCGGGTGCGCGGCCACGACGGCCCGCGCGGCGCGCTCCGCGTCGGCGAAGCCGGTGCCCTCGGGTGCCGCCAGCGTCCTGGCCTGGGCGAACCGGACGAGCGGACCGCCCAGTTGCCGCTGGCGCAGGATGATCGGCGTGGGGGGTACCGGGCCGTCCTCGTGAGGGGCGGGCGCGGGTGCCGCGGCCCGGGGTGCGCGGGTCTCCAGGTGCTCGGCGAGCGCGCGGGGGGTGCGGAGCAGGAACACGTCGCGGGGTGCGAGGGGCAGGCCGGCCGCCCGGGCCCGGTTGACGACGGTGATGGCGACGATGCTGTCGCCCCCGGCGGCGAAGAAGTCGGTGTCGGCGTCCGGGCCGGAGCCCGGCAGTGCCTCGGCGAAGATGCCGACGAGCAAGGCGGAGGCGGAGCCGTCCACGGCGTCCGGGGCCCTGTGCGCGAGCGGTGCCGGTGCCGCGCGTTCGCTCAGCGCCCTGCGGTCCAGTTTGCCGTTGACCGTCAGCGGCAGCGCGTCCACCGCATGCACCCGGCCCGGCACCAGGTGCGCGGGCAGGGTCGCCGCCAGGCGCTCGGTGAGGTCCGCGGGCACCCGGCCCACGACGTGGGCGACCAGGTGGTCCTCGGTGTCCGCCACGGTGACGGCGGCGTCGGCCACGCCGTCGAGGGCGCGGATCGCGGACTCCACCTCGCCCGGCTCGACGCGGAATCCCTTGAGCTGAACCTGGTCGTCGGCGCGGCCGACGAACTCCAGTCCGCCGTCGAACGTGCGGCGGGCGAGGTCGCCGGTGTGGTACATGCGGGAACCGTCGGCCCGGAAGGGGTCCGCCACGAACCTGCCCGCGGTCAGCCCCGGCCTGCCCAGGTAGCCGAGCGACACCTGGTCGCCGGCGACGTAGATCGCGCCCACCCGGCCGGGCGGCACCGGGCGCAGCCGGTCGTCGAGCAGGTGGGTGACGAGGCCGGGAACCGGGCGGCCGACCGGGCTGGCGGTGACGGACCCCGCCGCGAAGTCGGCGGCGGTCAGGACCCGTTGGGTGACGTGGACGGTGGTCTCGGTGATGCCGTACATGTTGACCAGCTCGGGCGATCCGGTGCCGTGCCGTTCGACCCAGTCGCGCAGCCGTGCGAGGTCCAGCGCCTCGCCGCCGAAGATGATCCGGCGCAGCGCGGGCAGCGGCTCGCCCGCGTACCGGTCGGCCTCGGCGAAGCGGTGGAAGGCCGACGGGGTCTGGTTGAGCACCGTCACCCCGCGTTCGCGGACCAGGCGGTGGAAGTCGACGGGGGAACGGGTCAGCGCGTACTCCGGCACCAGCAGCTCACCGCCGTGCACGAGCGCGCCCCACAGCTCCCAGACGGCGAAGTCGAAGGAGAAGGAGTGGAACTGGACCCACACGTCGTCCGGGCCGAAGCCCATCGCGGGCCGGGTGCGGGCGAGCAGCGTCACGACGGCGGAGTGCGGGACGACGACGCCCTTGGGCCGGCCGGTCGAGCCGGACGTGTGGATGACGTACGCGGGGTCGTGCGGGCGTGGTCCGGGCCCGGGCCTGCCTGGGGCGGGCGGGGGCTCCCCCCCCGGCACGAGCACGCGGGCCGGCACTCCCGCGCGGGCCAGCAGCCGTGTGAACCGGTCGCGCTGCTCCGGTGCCACGAGGACGACCTGCGGGGCGGAGTCGGCGAGCACGTACTCCAGGCGCTCGTCCGGGTACGCCGCGTCGAGCGGTACGTAGGCGCCGCCCGCGCAGACCACGGCGACCAGGGCGACGACCTGCTCCACGGAGGGGGGCACCGCGACGGCGGCCCGCTTGCCGGGCCCGACCCCGGCCGCGCTCAGGCCGGCCGCCAAGGCGTCCTTGCGGCGCGCCAGTTCGCCGTAGGTCACGGACCGGGTGCCGCCGTCGAGGGCGCACTGGGTGACGGCGGTGGCCGCGGGGTCACGGCGCGCGGCCTCGTCGAACAACTCCCCCAGGGTGGCGGGGGCGACCGGTTCGAGGTGTCCGGTGGCGTCGGGGGCCAGGCTTGCGACCGGGGCGTCGGGCCGGGTCAGCAGGCCGGTGAGGTTGCGGGTGAACGTGCGCAGGATCTCGCGGGCGTCGGTCTCCCGCAGCACTCCGGTGTCGTGGATCAGGTTGAAGCGGACACCGCCCTGCGGCGCGCGCTCGACGACCAGGGTCAGGGGATAGTGCGGGGCGCCCTCGTTGACGAGGCCGGTGACGAGGAGGGTGTCGCCGGGCCGCCGCAGTGCGTGCACGTCGGTGGCCACGTCGAAGACCACCAGGGTGTCGAAGAGAGCACCGGCACCGGCGCGGCGGGTGGTCCGCGCGAGCGGGACGTGCTGGTGCTCCAGCACCGCGCTCTGGTGTGCCCTGACGGAGGCGAGGAGGTCGCGGGCGGTGGTGTCGGCGGACCAGCGGGCGCGCAGGGGCACGGTGTTGATGAGCAGGCCCACCATGTCCTCGATGCCGGGCACGTCCGCGTCGCGTCCGGACACGGTGGAGCCGAACACGACGTCGTCGCGGTGCAGGATGCCGCCCAGCGTGAGCGCCCAGGCGCTGTGCACGGCGACGCTGAGCGGCACTCCGGCCGACCGGGCCGCCGCGTCGACGTCGGTGTCGGCCGTGACGGCGGTGTCGGCGAAGTGCTCCGAGGGGGTGTGCTGCCCTTCGGCGATCAGCGACGGGCCGGGCAGTGAGTCCAGCTCTGCGGCCCACACCCGGTCGCTCGTCCCGTCGTCGCGGGCCGCGAGACGGCGTACGTGGTCGGCGAAGCCGCCGCGCGCGTACCCGGTGCCCGGCGCGTGGTACTCGGCCAGCAGGGTGCGCAGCATGGGCGGCACCGACCAGCCGTCGGCGACGATGTGGTGCACGGTCTGCACCAGGACGTCGCGGCCGGTTCCGGTGCGGATCAGTGTGTACCGCATCAGCGGACCGGTCGCCAGGTCGAATCCGGCGCGCCGGTCGCGCTCGGCGAGGGCGCGGATCTCGTCCTCGGTGATGCCCGGGCGGTCCAGCGTGGTGAAGGGTGCCTCGGTCCCGCTCTCCAGGACGGAGACGACGCGGCCGTCGGCGAGGGGCACGAAGCGGGCGGCCAGGTTCGGGTGGAGGGTGAGCAGACGGGTGGCGGCCGCCGCGAGCCGGCCGGGGTCCACGTCGCCCTCCAGGGTGAGGAGTTGCTGTTCGACGTAGCTGCCGGTGGCTTCGCCGTCGTAGACCGAGTGGAAGTAGAGGCCCTCCTGCAGCGGGGTCAGCGGGAGGACGTCCAGCAGCCTCGGGCCGTCCAGGGCGTCGACGTCGGCCTGGGTGAGGGTGAGCGGGCGGAAGTCGCCGGGCGTGTGGCCGCCGGTCTCCAGCGCGGCCAGGCCGGTGAGCGCCTCCCGGTAGTAGGTGCCGAGGGTCGCGACGTCGGCGTCGGTGAACACGCCGTCGGGCCAGGAGACGGTGGTGACCAGCTCGTAGGAGCCGGTGGGGCCGGGTTCGGCGATCGCGTTGAACTCCAGGGCGCGGGGCAGGCGCATGCGCGGGTCGCGCTTCTCCCCCAGTTGCCCCGTGGTGCGGGCCAGTTGCCAGTCGGCCGGCGAGCCCGCGTCGAAGCGGCCCAGGTAGTTGAAGAGCACCTGGGGCGCGGGGGCGTCGAAGGCGACCTGGGCCAGGTAACGCAGGGCGCCGTAGGAGACGCCGTTGTCGGGGACGCGCGCGAGGTCTTCCTTGACGGCCTTCAGGGCGGCGGCCAGGTACTCCGGCGCGGTGGGGTCGGTGGCCGGGCCGGGGTCGACGGTGACCGGGAAGAGGGTGGTGAACCAGCCGACGGTCCGGGAGAGTTCCGGCTCGAACCCGGCGGAGGGGGCGACGAAGCCCGGTTCGCGGCCGTGGCCCTCGAGTTCGATGTGGGCGAAGGTCTGGTCCTGGCCGAGGTCGCGGCGCCATCGGGCGAGGGCGACGGCGAGCGCGGTCACCAGTACGTCGTTGACGCCCGCGTGGAACCTCGCGGGCGTCTCGCCGAGGAGCGCGGCCGTGGTCCTGGCGTCGACCGCGACGGTCCGGGTCCGCTCGTGTGCCACGGTGTCGTCCGGGGCCGGGGCGCGTCTGCCCAGGGGGGCGTCCGGCCCCGGCAGCGGGCGGCGGAAGCAGGTGCCGTCGGCGTCGAAGGCCGCGCGTTCCAGGAGCTGGGTCCAGCGCCGGAACGACGTCCCCGTCGGCGGGAGTTCGATCGTCTCCCCCGAGGCGAGCTGCCGCCACGCCGTGGCCAGGTCGTCCATCAGCACCCGCCAGGACACACCGTCGATCACCACGTGGTGGACGACGACGACCAGGTGGCGTGCCGCACGGCGCCAGACGGCGCGCAGCATCGCGCCGCCCGCCGGGTCCAGTTGCGCGGTGGCGAGGGCGAGGCAGGCGTCGAGGGGTTGGCCGCTCTCCTGCCAGAGGGCCGCGGCGTCCGGGGCCGCGTCCGCCTCCGGGATGTCGAATCCCCAGCGCTCGCCGCGCACCAGCCGGGCCCGCAGCATGGGATGACGGCGCACGACGGCGGCGAGGATCGTGTCGAGCGCGTCGGCGGTCAGACCGGCGGGGGTGTTGAGCACGACGGACTGGACGAAGCCGTCGACGGCGTCGGTGGTCTCGCCGAGCCACTGCACGACCGGCGATCCCACCACGGTCCCGGTGGGGACGTCGCGGTGGTCCGTCCTCGTGGTGTCCTCGCGGCTCGCCACCGCCGCCAGCGCGCCCGGCGTGCTGTGGGTGAAGATCTGCCCGGCGCTGACGTAGAGCCCGGCGTCGCGCAGGGTGCTCAGCAGCGAGATGGCGAGGATGCTGTCGCCGCCGAGCCGGAAGAAGTCCTGGTCGACGCCGACCTGGTCGAGGTGGAGCAGTTCCGCGACCGCCGCGCACACCGTCCGCTCCTCGTCGGTGGCGGGCGGGACCAACGAGGCCGTGCCGACGACCGGGTCGGGAAGCGCGTTCCGGTCGATCTTGCCGTTCGCGGTGAGCGGGAACTCGGCCGTCACGACGACGTGCGCGGGCACCATGTACTCCACCATGTGCTCGCCGGCCCACGCCCTGACCTCGTCGGCCCGCAGGTCCTCGTGTCCGGCGGCCGGAATCACGTACCCCACCAGGTAGGTGCCGCCCGCCGGGTTCTTCCTGGCGACGACGCAGGTGTGGCGCACCCCGGGGTGCTCGGCGAGGCCGGCCTCGACGTCCTCGGTCTCCAGGCGCATGCCGCGGATCTTGACCTGGTTGTCCGCGCGGCCGAGGAAGTCGAGCGTGCCGTCGGGGGTGAAGCGCGCCAGGTCGCCGGTCCGGTACAGCCGGGAGCCGTCGTTCGCGAAGGGGTTCGCCACGAACCGGGAGGCGGTCAGTGCGGGGGCGTTCACGTAGCCGCGCCCGAGCAGCAGTCCTCCCGCGTACAGTTCGCCGCCGACCCCGACCGGGACCGGGCGCAGTTCGTCGTCCAGGACGTACAGCCGGGTGTTGGGGTTGGCCCGGCCGATCGACGTCGACAGGCGTTCGGCCGCGCCCCGGTAGACCACGTGCGAGACGCCGATCGTCGTCTCGGCGGGGCCGTAGCCGTGGTAGAGGGGGATGTCGAGCCGGGTGCGGAAGCGTTCGTACAGCTCGGGCGTGAGGACCTCGCCGCCGCACCAGACGTGCCGGAGGCTGTCGAGGCGCCCCGTGTCGCCCGCCATCTCCAGCAGCACGTCCAGCATGGAGGAGACCAGGTAGGTGAAGGTGACGCGCTGTTCGGCGATGACGCTCAGCAGGTGGTGGGGGTCGCGTTCGCCGCCGGGCCGCAGGACCACGAGCCTGCCGCCGCTGACGAGGGGCAGGAAGATCTCGTTGACGGAGATGTCGAAGGACAGCGGCGCCTTGAAGAGTGCCGCGTCGTCGTGGCCGAAGCCGAGGATCTCGTGGATCTGCCACAGCAGGCGCTCGCTGATCGCCTCGTGCCGGATCATGGCGCCCTTGGGCCGCCCGGTGGATCCGGAGGTGAAGATGACGTAGGCGAGCGCGTCACCGGGAGCGGTGACTCCGGTGTCTTCGGTGGGGTGGGAGCCGTACCGCCAGTCGCCGAGGTCCACGGCCACCGCGTCCGGCTCGCCGGGGGCGTGCTCGCCCGAGGAGTTGAGCTGGACGACGATCCGGGCGTCCTCGACGACGACCGCCCGGCGCTCGGCGGGCCAGTGGGGGTCGAGCGGGACGAAGGCGCCGCCCGCCCGGAGCACCCCGAGCAGGCCGACGACCATCTCGGCGGAGCGCTCCAGGGAGATGCCGACCAGGTCCTCGGCGGTGAGGCCGCGGGCGATCAGGTGGTGGGCCAACTGGGCGGACAGCTCGTCCGTCTGACGGTAGGTCAGCGTGCGACGGTCGTCGACGACGGCCACGGCGTCCGGCCGGGCGCGGGCCTGCGCGCGGAACATCTCCACCAGGGTCGGGCGGTCCCGGTCGGCGTCGGTGTCGTTCCACCGGGCGAGCTCCTCCAGCCGCTGCGCCGGGCCGGACGGGCCGATGGTGCCGAGCGGCCGGTCCGGGAAGTCGGCCAGGTCGTCCAGGGCGAGCTGCGCGTCGTCCGCCGCGGTCCCGGCCGGGAGGGTGATGCTCCGGCCGTCCGCCGCGACGGCCCAACCGCCGGGCGCCGTACCGCCGTTGTCGGCCCAGGCAAGGACGTCGGTGAAGAGGGTGCCCGCGGTGAGGTCGAGGCCGGCGGGGCTGTGGCCCGAGGACCAGTAGGCCAGTCCGACGGCGCACGCCTCGGCGACGGCCCGGTCGGAGAAGTCGCCGGTGCGGCGGCGTATGCCGGTCAGGTGTTCAGGAGAGAGCCGGACGAGAGAAGCGGTCGGTTCCATCATCGAAGACTCAACGCCCCTTCCAAGGAATGAAGGCAGGCTAGCCTAACTAAGGCATACCTAACTACCCCGCCCGGCCGCCCTCCCGCCAGGCCCGCCACAGCCGTGCGTAGCGGCCGCCCAGGGCCACCAACTCCTCGTGCGTGCCCTCCTCCACCACCCGTCCGGCGTCCAGGACGGCGATGCGGTCCGCCGCCACCGCCTGGGTCAGGCGGTGTGCCACGAACAGCGTGGTGCGGCCCGTGCAGGCGGCCAGCACGGCCCGTTCCAGCTCGGCGGCGCCCTCGCTGCCGGCCTCCGCGGTCGACTCGTCGAGCACCACCACCGGCGCCCGCCCCAGCACCAGCCGCGCCAGCGCGAGCTGCGCGACCTTGGTCCCGTCCAGGCGTTCGCCGCCCTCCCCGACCGGGGTGGCCAGTCCGTCGGGCAGGGCCTCGGCCCACCCGGCGGCACCGACGGTGCGCAGGGCGTCCAGGAGTTCGGCGTCACTCGCCTCCGGCGCGGCCAGGCGCAGGTCCTCGGCGAGCGGGCCGGAGAACACGTGGGTCTCCTGGGTCAGGATGCTCACCAGGGCCCGCGCCCCGGCCTCGTCCAGCTCCGCCAGGTCGGCCGGCCCGACGCGCACCGATCCCGCCTGCGGGGTGCCGATGCCCGCGACCAGCGCGGCCAGGGTGGTCTTGCCCGCGCCCGTCGCCCCCACCAGGGCGAGCGAGCGCCCCGCCGGGATCGTCAGGTCGACGTCCCGGAGGACCGGTTCACCGGCCCCCGGGTAGGTGAACGTCAGCCCGCGCACCGTCACCGGGTACGGTCCGGCCGCCGCCGGGGCGGGGGCGTCGCCCACCAGCCGGCCCGCCGTGTCCTCCCCCAGCACGCCGACCAGGCGGGTCAGGCTCGCGCCCGACTTCTGCGCCTCGTCGAAGGTGAACATGATGGCGCCCAGCGGGGTGAACAGCCGGTGGAACAGCAGCGGGGCCGCCGACACCTCGCCCAGGGTGGCCGCGTCCGCCTCCAGCAGCGCGTACCCGACCACGACGATGAGGGTGAGCCCGATGAACTCGGCGCGGTTCTCCCGGCCGACGAAGCGGCCGAAGAACCGGAACACCTCGATGCCGAGGTCGCGCACCCGCCAGGACTCCCGGTCGACCCGCTCGCGGAAGGACTCCTCGAGCCGGTAGGCCCGGACGGTGTCGATGCCGTTCAGCCCGCTGATGAGGGCCTGCGCGCGGTCGGCCTGGGCCACCCGCTGTTCGCGGTACAGCGGCGCGGACCTCGGCAGGTACCAGCGCAGGGCCAGCGCGTACGCGGGCAGCGCTCCGGCGCCCGCGAGCCCGAGCCGCCAGTCGAGGCCGAACATGCCGGCTGTGGCGATGGTGACGAGGACACCGGCGGAGAACACGGTGGGGACGGCCGTGCGGATGCCCGAGGAGATCACGGCGACGTCGTCGCCGACCCGGGACAGCACGTCGCCGCGCCCGACCTGCTCGACGCGTGCGCTGGGCATGCCGAGCACCGCGCGGACGGCCCCCTCCCGCAGCCGGGCGAGCAGGTCGGCGCCCAGCCGTCCGATCAGGTAGGTGGACACGGCACTCGCCGCCGCGCCGAGCAGCGCGGCGGCGGCCATCAGGGCCCCGATCACGACCAGGACCGACTGCGGCCCGCCCGCGGCCACCGCGTCGACCACGCGGCCCAGCAGCAGCACAGGGAGCACCTGGAGCGCCGCTCCGGCCACCGTGGCGAGCACCGTGGCGGCGGTCAGCCACGGCACCTCGCGGCAGTGGGCCGCGACCCAGCGGCCGGCCTCGCGGCCGGTCGCCGTGCGCAGGACGGCCGGGGCGGCGGCGCGCGTGTCGGTGACGGTCACCCCTGCCCGGCCGCCCTGACGAGTTCGTCGACTGCGTACGGCATGGACAGCAGGGTGCCCTGGGAGATGGCCGCGCCGACCGCCGGGCCCTCGCTGTCCAGCAGGTACGACACCTTGCCGTTCTTGACCGCGTCCAGGTTGGTGAACAGTTCGAACTTCTTCAGCGCGTCCTGGTCCGCCTTGTCGTTGACGACGAAGACGCGGTCCACGTCGACCAGGTCGACGCGCTCGGGCGAGAGCGTGGTGTAGAAGTCGCCGCCGGCGACCTTGTCGATCTCGGTCTGGTACGCGAAGCCGATGCCGGTCACGAGCCGTCCGCGCACGTCGGTCGAGGTGAAGGGCGCCACCGAGTCCTTGTACCAGGACAGGACGACCGCGGTCTGGTCCGCGAACTCGGGGTGGGCCTGCTTGGCGGCGTCCAGCTTGCCCTGGACGCCGGCCACCATCTTCTCGCCCTCCCCGGCCCTGCCGAGCGCCTTGGCGATGTGCAGCGCGTTGTCCTGCCAGGGCGCGCTGAACGGCTCCTTCTCGCCCTTGGTGCGGGCCACCGTGGGGGCGATCCGGGAGAGCTTGTCGTAGGCGGCCCGGTCGATCTCGGAGTAGACCGCGACGATCAGGTCGGGGCGCAGGGCGGCGATCTTCTCGTAGTTGGGTCCGGTGTCGCCGTTCTTCATGACGACCTCGGGCCGGGTGTCGCCCCATTTGTCCTTCACCCAGGGCCACTGGGTGTTGACGTCGGGGCTCCGGCCGGCCGGGTTCGGGTACTGGTCGACCATGCCGACGGGCTTGACGCCGAAGGCCAGCACGGTCTGGTCGTCGGTGTAGCCGACGGTGACGACCCGCTCGGGCGCCCGCTCGACCTTCGTCGTCCCGAACGCGTGCTCCACGGTGACCGGGAAGGCGCCGGCGGCGCCCGGCGTGCCGCCAGTGCCCCGGTCCTTCGCGTCGTCCGAGCCGGAACCGCATCCCGCGAGGAGTCCGACGCCGAGTACCGCGGCGGACAGTGCCGCCGCCAGTCGTCGCCGGGGCTTCGTACGCGTCGTTCTGAGGAGCATCCGGAGATCCCTTTGCTGTCGCGCCGTCCACTGCGCCCGTCCGAGGGCGGCACACCTCACCCGCCCATGTGAGGAGCCTATCCTCACCGCGACAACTCCGGTTCCGTTCGGTCGAGTTCGACGTGGGCACGGCCGATCGGCACGATGAGCGGACGGTCCCCGACCGGGTCGTCGATCACCTTGGCCCGCAGCCCGAACGCCTCGTGCAGCAGGTCGGCCGTGATCACGTCGCGCGGGTGCCCCTGGGCCAGGACCGCGCCGTCCCGCATGACGACGAGGTTGTCGCTGTAGCGCGTGGCCAGGTTCAGGTCGTGCAGCACCATGACCACGGTGCGCCCGGACTCGTGCAGGTCGTCGACGAGGTCGAGCACGTCGACCGCGTGCGCCAGGTCCAGGTAGGTGGTCGGCTCGTCCAGCAGGAGCAGGTCGGTGCCCTGGGCCAGGGTCATCGAGATCCACACCCGCTGACGCTGCCCGCCGGACAGCGAGTCGACCGGGCGGTCGGCGAGATCGGCCACACCGGTCATGGCCAGCGCCCGTCGTACGACGTCGGCGTCGTCCGACGACCACTGCCGCAGCCAGCTCTGGTGCGGGTGGCGGCCCCGGGCGACCAGGTCGGACACCGTCAGTCCCTCGGGCGCCACGGGCGCCTGGGGCAGCAGGCCGAGCTTCTTCGCCACGTCGCGGGTCCTGAGCGCGGCGATGTCCTCGCCGTCCAGCACGACCGTGCCGCCGGTCGGCCTGAGCAGCCTCGACAGGGTGCGCAGCAGGGTCGACTTGCCGCAGCCGTTCGGCCCGATGATGGTGGTGATCACGCCGGGCGGGATCGCCACGTCGAGGCCGTCGATGACGGGCCGGGCGCCGTACCCGACGCTGACACCGCGGGCCGCCAGCCGTGCGGCGCCGTCAACTGCCGTTCCGGTGGCGGTGATGGACTGAACGACCACGGGGCCCCCTCGATTAGGCTCGCCTTACTTTGTACCAGCTATCTGCGGTTCGCCCGCACCAGCAGATGGACGAGGAAGGGTCCGCCGATCGCGGCGGTGACCACGCCGACCGGCAGCGAGACGGGCAGCGCGGTGCGCGCGAGGAGGTCCGAACCGGTCAGCAGCACCGCGCCCACCAGGCCCGAGGCCACCAGCGGCGGCGTCGGACACCGCGCCAGCCGCATCGCCACCTGCGGCGCCACCAGCGCGACGAACGGCACCGGTCCCGCCGCGCTCACCGCCACACCGGCCAGCAGCACCGCGCACAGCAGCAGCACCGCGCGCACCGCCCCGTACCGGACGCCGAGCCCGGCGGCGACCTCGTCGCCGAAGTGCAGCGGCTTGAACTGGAAGGCGACGCAGGCCACGACGGCCAGCAGGGCGAGCGTGCACCACAGGGCGACGCGGACCTCGCCCCACGACCGGTTGTCCAGCGAGCCGACCAGCCACGCCTGGGCCCGGGCCACGTCCCTGATGTCGGCGCCGACCAGCAGCCAGGTGGTGATCGCCTGCATCACGGCGTTGACGGAGATGCCGATGAGGATGAGCCGGAAGCCGTCGATGCCCCGGCGCCACGCCATGAAGTACACCAGCAGACCGGTGCCGAGCCCTCCCGCGAGCGCCGCCGCCGACAGGCCCACGGCGTCGGTCACGGCGGTGGCGGCACCGCCCGAGACGGTCACCAGGAACACCGCGACGGTCCCGGCGCCGCTGGTGATGCCGAGGACGTCGGGGCTGGCCAGCGGATTGCGGGCGACCGACTGGGTGAGGGCGCCGGAGACCCCGAGCGCGACGCCCACGACGAGCCCGGCGAGGGCCCGGGGCATCCGCAGGTCCATGATCACGAACCGGTCGACCTGCTCGCCCCCGCCGAAGACGGTGGCGACGACCCGGGGCAGGGCGACGGGGAAGTCCCCGACCCCGATGGACAGGCAGAACAGCAGGAAGCCCGCCCCCGCCAGGAGCAGCGTGACGCCCGCGACCCAGGGCCGCCACACGAAGGACATGCCCCCGAAGCGCACCCCGGGTGCCACCGACACCCGCTCCCGAGCCGCCACGTCCACCGCCGCTTCCGCCCCGTCCGCCTTCATGTCCGCCCCGCTCACGCGTTCTTGAACTTTCCGCGCCACACCGGGACGGCGAAGAACGGCGCGCCCAGGAGCGAGACGACGACTCCGGCGTCCAGTTCCCCCGGCCGCACGACCAGGCGCCCCACGATGTCGCAGACCAGCAGCACGACGGCCCCGAGCAGACCGGCGTACGGCACCAGCCAGCGGTAGTCGGGGCCGGTGAGGTACCGGGCGACGTGGGCCACCATGAGCCCGAGGAACGCGATGGGCCCGCAGGCCGCGGTCGCCGCCCCGGCCAGCAGGGTGATGGCGACGACGCCGACGGTGCGGGTCAGCGCGGTGTTCACCCCGAGCCCCCGCGCGACGTCGTCGCCGAGGTTGAGCAGGTTGACGGACGGCAGCGTCGTCAGCGCCAGCAGCAGCCCGGCGGCGACGAAGACGGACACGGGGCCGATGACGTCGAACCCGACTCCGGTCAGCGAGCCCGCGTTCCAGAACCGCAGCGCGTTCAGCGAGGCCTTGTCCGTCAGCGAGACCGCCGTGGTCATCGCCGCGAGGAAAACCGTGACGCCCTGTCCGGCCAGCGCGAGCGTCAGGGGGTTGCCCGCTCCCCGGCCGATGCTCGACAGCCCGAAGACGACGGCACCGGCCACCGCCGCGCCCGCGAAGCCCAGCCAGACGTACTGGTACGGGCTGGTGAACCCGAAGGCGGCGATCCCCGACACCACGGCGAACGAGGCACCGGAGTTCACCCCCAGCAGCCCGGTGTCGGCGATGGGGTTGCGCGTGTACCCCTGGATCAGGGCCCCGCCGACGCCCAATGCGACACCGGCCACGACCGCGAGCACCGTGCGGGGCACCCGCACGGTCTGCACGATGAGCCGGATCTCGGTGAGCCGCTGGTCGGACTCGGGCGCCGCGAACAGCCCGTGCCAGACCTCGCCGGGACCGAGCGCACGCGCGCCCACGGCCAGCGACGCCGCCGCCGCGACCACGAGCAGCGTCGCGAGCAGTCCCAGACCGGCAACTCGATTCCTGCGGCGCCCTGTTGGGCCCCTCGGCGCGGACGCGGGGCGCTGGGCGGCAGTCGTGGTCATGGCGTCGTACACTAACGCGCGCCGGTCCCGGTCCCGGTCCCGTCAGCGACCGTACGGGCCTCGTCGGACGCGGACTTGAGGCCCCGGTCGAGGAGCGACTCGAGGATCTCGCCGACCCGGACGGCGGTGTTGGAGAGCAGCGACGACGTGATGCCGTGCGTGTGCTCGGTGCCGCCCTGGAGGTAGATTCCGCAGCGCAGGGCGGGGTCCGTGGCGACGCGGTAGTCCCGCTCGACGCGCACCCGGCCCTCGTCGTCGCGCAGGCAGCGGTCGGCCGCCTCGCCGAGCAGGCCGAGGGGGTCGGCCGGTCCGTAGCCGGTGGCGAGCACCAGGACGTCCGCGTCCAGGGCGGTCTCCTCGCCGGTGACCAGGGAGGTCACGGTGACGCGCACCCGGTCCGGCGTCTCCTCGACGTCGCTGAGCCGGGAGACGTTGAGGAAGCGCAGCCGCTCGGTGCCGAGGACCTTCTCCCGGTACATCTGCCGGTACAGGTCGTCGATGAGGTCGATGTCCACCACGGAGTAGTTGGTGTTGCCGTGGTAGTCCATGAGCCGGCGTTTGACGCTGCCGGGCGCGGTGAAGTAGTCGTCCACCGCCGCCGGGTCGAAGATCCGGTTGGCGAACGCGCTGTCGTCGGCGGGGCTGTAGCCGTAGCGGGCGAAGACGGCGCAGACCTCCGCCCGCGGGAAGCGGCGGTGCAGGTAGGCGACGTTCTCGGCGGCGCTCTGCCCGGCGCCGACGACGACGAACCGGGAGGGCGAGGTGCCTTCCAACGCGTCGACCCGGGAGAGCAGTTCGGAGTTGTGCCAGACCCGCTCGCCGCGCTCCACGCCGTCCGGGACGAGGGGGCGCAGTCCGGTGCCGACGACGAGGTTGCGCGTCCGGTGGATCTCCAGCCCCTCCCCCGAACGGACCGTCACCTCCAGGTGGTCCACGGCTCCGTCCCTGGCGACCGGTGCCACGCCGACGACCTCGTGGCCGTAGGAGACCAGGTCGCCGACCTTGGCGGCGGCCCACTCGAAGTAGTCGTGGAACTCGACCCGCAGCGGGAAGAGGTTCTTGTGGTTGATGAAGTCGATCAGCCGCCCCTTGCTCTGCAGGTAGCACAGGAAGCTGTATTCGCTGGCCGGATTCCGCAGGGTGACCAGGTCCTTGAGGAAGGACACCTGCATGGTCGCGTCGTCGATCAGCATGCCGCGGTGCCAGCCGAAGCGTGGCTGCTGCTCGAAGAAGCGGGCGTCGACCGCCTCCTGTCCGCCGGCCCGTGCGTTGTGTTCGCGGACCGCGATCGCCATGGCGACATTGGACGGCCCGAAGCCGATTCCGATGAGGTCGTGGACCAGCGTTGTGTCACCAGGACGGACCTGTGACATGTCACTCCCCTCGTGCGCCGGAAACTTAGGTGAGCCTAAGCTAATGAGGTACGGCTGTCGATAGGGCGAAGCGAGGGGCGATTCAGGCCAACTCGACCACGACATTGGGGTGTTGCGCACTAAGGTAAGCCTTGCTTAACTGCCCGGGTCCGGTCCCCCGTGTCGAGGAGGAACGCCCATGCGGGTCGTCATGTTCGGTTACCAGACCTGGGGGCACCGCACCCTGCGCGCCCTGCTGGACTCCGAACACGACGTGGTCCTGGTGGTGACGCATCCCAAGAGCGATCACGCGTACGAGAAGATCTGGAGCGACTCCGTCGCCGACCTCGCCGAGGAGCACGGCGTCCCGGTTCTGATCCGGAGCCGGCCCGACGACGACGAACTGTTCGAGCGGCTCGTGGCCGCCGAGCCGGACATCATCGTGGCCAACAACTGGCGCACCTGGATCCCCCCGCGCGTCTTCGGTCTGCCGCGCCACGGCACGCTCAACGTGCACGACTCCCTGCTGCCGAAGTACGCCGGGTTCTCCCCCCTGATCTGGGCGCTGATCAACGGCGAGCCGGAAGTGGGCGTCACCGCGCACCTGATGAACGACGAGCTGGACGCCGGCGACATCGTCCGGCAGGAGGCCGTGCCGGTGGGCCCCACGGACACCGCCACCGACCTGTTCCACAAGACCGTGGACCTCATCGCCCCGGTGACCCTCGGCGCCCTCGGGCTCATCGCGGCCGGGCAGACGGAGTTCACCAAGCAGGACCGCTCCCGGGCGAGCTTCTTCCACAAGCGGTCCGCCGAGGACATCCGCATCGACTGGAACTGGCCCGCCGAGGACCTGGAGCGCCTGGTCCGGGCGCAGTCGGAGCCCTACCCCAGCGCCTTCACCTTCCACCGGGGCAGGCGGCTCGAAGTCCTCGCCGCCGTGGTCTCCGAGGGGCGCTACGGCGGTACGCCGGGCCGGATCTTCTACCGCGAGGGCGAGGGCGTGGTGATCGTCGCCGGGGCGGACGCGCGCCGGGGACGCAACCACGGCCTCGCCGTCACGCGCGTGCGCACGGAGGACGGGCGGGAGCTGGCCGCGACGGAGTACTTCACCTCCATGGGCGGCTATCTGACCGCACGCCCCTGAACTCCCCCGGCACGCAGGAGAAACGGGCGGGGCCCGGCCGTGCTGCCACGGCCGGGCCCCGCGTGGTGCGGTCGTGCGTGCGCGGCCTCAGCCGCTCTTGCGCCGGAACGAGCGCTGACTGGCGGCCGGACCGTGGGCGCCGCGGATCTTCGCCGTGTCGGCATGGGCGGCCTGGGCCGCGGCCTCCGCCTGTTTGCCGCGCTTGCGCTCCAGCGCCTGGCGGAACTTGTCCTTCAGGTCGTACTGACCGTCGGCGCCGGGCGTCAGGGCGGTGTCCTCGTCCCGTGCCGGTTCCGAACCTGCCTGCGCTGAAGACTCTTCCGTCATGACGACCTCCTGGGCTCGGACAACAGGAGCACAGCTTGTCACGCCCGGCCGCCGGGAACCACCGAGAATGTGCCCGGGCCCGCCGGCAGGTTCACCGTGTACTGGCGCAGGTACGTGTCCAGGAACGGCGACCGGTCGCCCGGGGTGGCGACGTCGTCGGCCGGATCGTCCAGGGCGAGCCGCAGTGTGGCGCCCCTGACCTGGACGGTCTCGCCGGAGGGCGTGTCGCGCCAGGAGCCGGTCTGGATGGACCCGATCTCCACGGCGAGGACGTGCCCGGCGGCCAGGGTCCAGTCGGTCGCCTTCAGATCGACGCTCATCCGGCCGGACTTCACCAGGGAGACCTGCTCGTCGAACATGACGGCGGTGCCGTCGGGCGCGACGTCGTACAGCTTGAGCATGACGTTGCCCTCGCCGCGGGCGGTCAGGGACACCTGCGGGGTGCCGGTGACCCGGGTGTCCTCGCGCAGCGGTTTCGACCGGACGAAGAAGCTGGAGGCCACCTCACCGGCCTGCTGGCGCCTCGCCAGTTCCGCGGCCAGACCGGGCGGGGCCGGCTGCTCGGTGGCGGGCGCGTTCTCCATGTCCCACTTCCCGTCCGGCTGCGGCGCCTTGGGGGCCGGACCGCCGGACGCGGTCAGCGCCGCGCGGGCGGAGGCGCCGCCGTCGTCCACGTACGAGCCGTTGCCGAGCGGAACGGTGACCGACCGCTCGGTGACCGGCCAGGTGGGCTGGGCCCGCCAGGCACCGGTGGAGTCCTCGACGGCGTAGGCCGGGTAGCGCACCTTCGGTGTGATGCCCTTCAGGTACTGGTCGTAGAAGGAGAGGGTCTCCTCGTACCAGCCCTCGCGGCCCATGGCCAGGCGTCCGTCCCCGACGCGGTCGCCGCCGCGCACGTGGTCCCACTGGCCGAGCCAGCCGCGCTCGGGCCCCCGGTGGTTGTCGAGGTACTCCTGCATCTCCTCGGGCTTGGTGTTGTTCTCTATGAAGCCCTGCGTGACGAAGAGCGGGGTGTCGCTCCCCTTGGCCATCCTCGCCAGGTCGCGGGAGGTCCAGTGCTCGTCGTGCTGGTCGGATATCCGGTAGCCGGCCGAGTTCTCCGTCAGGCACTCCGGGTGGCTGTCCTCGTAGCGTGCCGCGGCCCGGTACTCGGGGTCGTCGTCCGCCATCGGGGGCATCGTGGCGATGGAGTTGTAGGCACCGGCGGTACCGGTCACGTTCGGGCGGGGCACACCGTTGGAGTAGATGTACTGGTACATGTCCCACACGGGTTCCTGGGCGACGACGGCCTTGAGCGCGCGCTGGTCCAGGTTGTTGCCGATGAGGCCCGTGACGGCGTCGTACGACTTGCCGTACATGCCGACGGCGCCGGTGGACCAGGGCTGCTTCGCGGCCCAGTCGATCGCGGCCTTCACGTCGGCCTGCTCGCCCGGTCCGCCCCAGTCCAGGCAGCCGGTGGAGCCGCCGAAGCCGCGCAGGTCCACCATGACGAAGGCGTAGCCCCGGTCGAACAGGTCGGTGCCCTCGATGAAGTCCTGGAAGCGGGCGGAGGGCCCGGTGCGGGTCCAGCCCTCGGGGCCGGTCTGGCCCGCGTGGGCGAAGTAGGGGCCGACCGACAGGATGACCGGCACCTTCTCCTTGTGCCGGAGCCCCTCGGGGAGCAGGACGTCGGCGTGGAGGCGGGTGCCGGAGCGGTCGGAGGACGGGAAGTAGTGCTGGGTCCAGACCGATCCCTCGGGGACGCGGTCGTTCTCCTCGTGCGTGACGGGTCCGGTCCCGGTGGCGGCCGGCCCGGCCTCCGTCCCGCCGGCCGCGACGGCGGGGCCGCCGAGTCCGGCGGTCAGGGCGAGGGCGGCGACGAGCGCCGAGGCGGTCCGGACGACCGCGCGACGGGGTCTCACATGCTCCTCCTTGAACGGCGGGTGCAGGTGGTACGGGTGGTGCAGGTCTAGCAGCCAAGTCCGCGCACGTCGATGGGGCGTGCCCGCAACCGGCCGCCCGCCGGGGGGCATTGGCGGACAGGGCGGGACGGACCGGCCCGCCCGCACCGCTCGGGGACCACGGCCGGCGCCTCGTCGCCGGAATCGCCCGCGCGCCGGTCACTGCCTAAGGTGGGGCGGGCCGACGGAACCGGAGGTCTTCGCGACCGCAGGAGAGTGGGGCGCCATGGCGCTGGGTGTCGACTCGATCCGGCGGACCGCCCTGGGCGTCCTCGGGGCCGTCCTGCTGCTGGTCGGCGTCGCCCTGCTGGTGCTGCCCGGTCCGGGCCTGCTGCTCGTCTTCGCCGGGGTGGCGCTGCTCGCCCGCGCCGTTCCGGCTCTGGACCGGTTCGTCGCCCCGGTCCGCGTCCGGGCGATGCGCGCGGCCGAGGAGAGCGTCTCCTCCGGATGGCGGATCGCCGGTTCGGTGCTGGTGGGGCTGTGCCTCCTCGCCGCCGGGGCGGTGTGGGGCCTCGTTCCCGAGGTGCCGTACTCCGGCTGGGCCGCGGGGGCGAGCCTGATCGTCTCCGGCCTGGTGCTGTTCGCCCTGCTCGGGTGGAGCCGCCGACGTGTCCTGGCGGCCCGGCGCGGCTCGCCGCCGGATGCGGGACGGGCGGGCTGAGCCGGCGGGAGGGCGCTTCGCGCACCCGGCCGGGGGCGGCGCGTCCGCAGGTAGAATGGGCCCACGCTTCGAGGCGCCCGGGTCCGTACCGAGGGGTACGGACCCGGTCGCGTTCCGGGCGCCTGATCAGAAAGGTCCCCCCATGAACGCGCAGCCGCCCCCTTCCTTCGACGCCTTCGGGCTGCCGCCGGTGCTGGTGGAGACGATGACCGGCCTCGGAGTCAGGGAGCCCTTCCCGATCCAGGCGGCGACCCTGCCCGACGC
The DNA here is from genome assembly GCF_000721365.1 of Streptomyces sp. NRRL F-5650. Lineage (NCBI taxonomy): Bacteria > Bacillati > Actinomycetota > Actinomycetes > Kitasatosporales > Streptomycetaceae > Streptomyces > Streptomyces sp. NRRL F-5650. The sequence goes on from NZ_JOGV01000010.1 coordinate 121,143, forward strand.
GCTGGCCGGGCGGGACGTCCTGGGCCGGGCACGCACCGGTTCGGGCAAGACACTGGCCTTCGGGCTCGCCCTGCTCGCCAGGACCGCCGGCCGGCGTGCGGACTCGAAGCGGCCGCTCGCCCTCGTCCTGGTGTCGACGCGGGAACTGGCCCAGCAGGTGAGCGACGCGCTGACGCCGTACGCGCGGGCGCTCGACCTGCGCCTGACGACGGTCGTGGGCGGGCTGTCGGTCAACCGGCAGGCCCAGGCGTTGCGCGACGGCGCCGAGGTGGTGGTCGCGACGCCCGGACGCCTCGCCGATCTGGTGGCCCGCCGGGACTGCCGGCTGGACCACGTGCGCGTCACGGTGCTGGACGAGGCGGACCAGATGTGCGACATGGGGTTCCTGCCCCAGGTCTCCGCCGTCCTCGACCAGGTGCCCTCCGACGGGCAGCGGCTGCTGTTCTCGGCCACGCTCGACCACGACGTCGACCAACTGGTGCGCGAGCGTCTGCACGAACCGGTGCTCGCGTCGGTCGATCCGGCGTCGGCCTCGGTGACGGCGATGGAACACCACGTGCTGGTGGTCCACCCCGCCGACAAGTACGCGACCGCGACCGAGATCGCCGCCCGCGACGGCCGGGTGCTGATGTTCCTCGACACCAGGGCCGCAGTCGACCGCTTCACCCGGCACCTGCGCGCCGCCGGGGTGACTGCGGGTGCCCTGCACAGCGGGAAGTCGCAGCCGCAGCGCACCCACACCCTCGCCCGGTTCGCGCGAGGCGAGGTCTCCGTGCTGGTGGCCACCGACGTCGCGGCGCGGGGCATCCACGTCGACGACCTCGATCTCGTCGTCAACGTCGATCCGCCGGCCGGTGCCAAGGAGTACCTGCACCGCGGCGGGCGTACGGCACGCGTCGGCCGGGCGGGGACCGTGGTCACGCTCGTCACCCCCGACCAGCGGCGCGAGGTGAACCGGACGACGTCCGAGGCCGGGATCCGGCCGACGGTGACGCCGGTGCGCTCGGGCGAGCAGAAGCTGACGGACCTCACCGGCGCCAAGCGCCCGCCGTCCGGCTCCGGGTCCGGGTCCGGCAAGGAGGGCGGCAACGCGCCGTTCCGCGGGATGGGCACCCGCCCGGGCCGCGCCGCGAAGGGATCGCGCAAGACCGCCGAGGCGCGCAAGGCGGCGGAGGCCCGCGCGGCGGCACGGGTGCGCCGGGGCCGCTGAACGCGGGGCGTTCCGCTGCGGCCCCGCGTCAGGAACCGGACCGTCCGCGGCGCTGCGTCAGGAGCACGGACCGCCCCCCGGCGCCCGGGAGCTTTGAACACACCGATGACAAAGTATGGACATGTCAAGCGGAAGTCTCCTACCTTGGCGGCGGAACAACCGTCACCCCGCACAAGACCGGAGCGATTTCCGGCACGGTCCGGTCCCCACCACCCGGAGGACCAATGCGCCAACGGCTGTTATCGCGTGCCCGAAGACACCTCATCCTCTTGCTGACCTCGGCCGTCGCGGTCGGCGGTGCCTGGGCCGCCCCGGCGTCCTCGGCGGCCCAGGCCGACATCCCGCCACAGGAACCCGGCGTCACACTGCGCGTGTTCGACGTGCAGACGCCGCTGAACGAGCTGTGCACCCTCAAACCGGGCCAGACCCCCAACCACGACAAGCTGATGCCGACGGTCGACTGGTCCACCACCGACGACTTCGGCGGCATCGCCGACAACTTCGTCTCCGAGGCGTCCGGTTACCTGCTCGCTCCGCGGGCCGGCACCTATGTGTTCCGTCTGGTCAGCGACGACGGCTCCCGGCTGACCCTCGACGGCTCCACGGTCGTCGACCACGACGGGCTGCACGGTGCGGAGCCCAAGGACGGCACGGTCGAACTCACCGCGGGGGCGCACGCACTGCGCATCGAGCACTTCGACCGCGGCGGCGGCCAGCAGTTGCAGCTCTCCTGGATGCCGCCGGGCGAGAGCGCGTTCACCGTCGTGCCCACCGAGGCGCTGAGCACCGACGCCGGGGTCGTCCGGGTGACGGCGCCGGGCCGCAAGGAGTGCGAAGCCGGGCGCGACACCCCCGGCGACGGTCTGCCCCTGACCTCCGTACGCCCCGACCTCGACCTCACCGACCTGCGCCCCGACGGTTTCGAACCACAAGTCACCGGCATGGACTGGCTGCCCGACGGCCGCCTGGCGATCAGCACCTGGGGCGGCACCGACAACGTTGCCGGAGAGGTGTACCTCCTGGACCACGTCACCGGTGACACCAGCCGCGACAAGGTGACGGTCGAGAAGGTGGCGAGCGGCCTGCGCGAACCCATGGGCATCAAGTACGTGGACGGCTCGCTCTACGTCTCCCAGAAGCACGAACTGACCCGGCTGGTCGACCGCGACGGCGACGACGTGACCGACGAGTACCGCACGGTCGCCACCTGGCCCTACGGCGGCAACTTCCACGAGTTCGCGTTCGGCCTGCTCTACCGCGACGGCTACTTCTACGTGAACCTCTCCGTCGCCATCGACCTCGGCGGCGCGACCACCACCCCGCAGCCCGCGCCGAACCGCGGGACGACCTACCGGATCAGCAAGAAGACGGGGAAGATCAGTCCGGTCGCGGGCGGGCTGCGCACCCCGAACGGCATGGGCTGGGGGCCGGGCGGCGACCTGTTCGCCACCGACAACCAGGGCGGCTGGCTGCCCGCCTCGAAGCTGGTCCAGGTCAAGCAGGACCGCTTCTTCAACCACTACACCGAACCCGCCGGCCCCTTCGAGGGCTCCCCGGTCACCCAGCCGGTGGTGTGGCTGCCGCAGAACGAGATCGGCAACTCGCCCTCCACTCCGCTGTACCTGACCAAGGGCACCTTCGCGGGCCAGATGCTGATCGGCGACGTCACCTACGGCGGCCTCCAGCGCGCCTACCTGGAGAAGGTGAAGGGCCAGTACCAGGGCGCCGTCTTCCGCTACACGCAGGGCCTGGAGGCGGGCGTCAACCGCGTCTCCCTCGGCCCCGACGGCGCGATCTACACCGGCGGGCTGGGGGCCGACGGAAATTGGGGCCAGGAGGGCAAGCTGAAGTTCGGCCTGCAGAAGCTCACGCCGAACGGCGGCAACACCTTCGACGTGCAGAAGATGCGGGCCGTGCCGGGCGGCTTCGACCTGACGTACACCCAGCCGGTGTCCGGGGAGACGGCCGCCGCGCTCGCGGCCGCCTACGAGGCCGAGCAGTGGCGCTACACGCCCACCTCCGCCTACGGCGGCCCGAAGATCGCCGAGGAGAAGCTGGCCGTGCGGTCCGCGACGCTCTCGAAGGACGGCCGCACCGTCCGGCTGCGGCTGGACGGCCTGAAGCCGGACCGCGTGGTGCACGTGCGCTCACCCCGCCCGTTCAGCTCCGCCGCCGGCGAGACGCTGTGGAGCACGGAGGCCTGGTACACGCTCAACGAGATGCCCGGCAAGCAGCCTCCGGCGGCCACTTCGTACGAGGCGGAGGAGGCACGGCTGACCGGGACGGCGGGCATCAACACCGACCACACCGGCTACTCCGGCAGCGGATTCGTCGACCGCTGGGCCACCGAGGGCAAGGCCACCACGACCTTCGACGTGACCGTCCCCAAGCCCGGCACCTACGACGTGGGCCTGCGCTACTCCAACGGCCCGAACCCCTTCCAGGGCACCAAGTCGCTCTCCCTGTACGCCAACGGGGAGAAGGTGCGCCAGACCCTGCTCCCGTCCACCGGGGACTGGGACACCTGGTCCACCCGGACCGAGAGGGTGAGGCTGCGCGCGGGGCACAACACGCTCTCCTACCGGTACGACCCCGGCGACACCGGGCACGTCAACCTCGACCTGGTGACCGTGCACCCGCACGGCGCCGCGGTCGCCCTGTTCGACGGCACCGCCGCCTCGCAGGGGCAGTGGCAGCACACGGACGGACGGCCGGTGGCGTGGCCGCTCGCCGCGCAGAGGTCGATGGAGGTGTGCTGCGGCGACATCCGCACCAAGGACGCCTACCAGGACTTCAGGCTCCACGTGGAGTTCCGTGTGCCGCTGCTGCCGGACGACGTGACGGGGCAGGACCGCGGCAACAGCGGCATCTACCTCCAGGACCGCTACGAGCTGCAGAGCCTCGACTCCTACGGCGACACCACCCCCGGCACGGACGAGGCCGGGGCGATCTATCTGAAGAAGGCGCCCGACCTCAACGCGGCGACGGCCCCGGAGACCTGGCAGACGTACGACGTCGTCTTCCGTGCCGCCCGCTTCGACGAGACCGGCGCCAAGACCGCCGACGCGCGGGTGACGGTGGTGTGGAACGGCAGGACCGTCCACGACGACGTCGCCCTCGACGGGCCCACCGCGGCGGGCCGGGCGGAGTCGCCCGCCGCCGGGGCGATCCGGCTCCAGGACCACGGCAACAAGGTCCGGTTCCGGGACATCCGGGTGGAACCGCTCGGGTGAACCGGGGCGGTGCGGGGCGGTTCCTGAACGCCGTCCCGCACCGCCGCTGCCCGGATCGGACGGGCGGGCCGGTGCCGCGGGCGGCTCTGGGTAGGCTGAAACGGGAAACCCCCTGCCCGTCGAACAAGGAGCGGAATTGAGCGAGCCGGCGTCCATCGCCCTGCAGAAGGAGATCGCCCGGGAGCTGGAGGTCGCGGAGACCTTCGACGCCGAAGGGGAGATCGAGCGCCGAGTGGCCTTCCTCGCCGAGCGCCTGACCTCCACGGGGCTGCGCGCCCTCGTGCTCGGCATCAGCGGCGGTGTCGACTCGACCACCGCGGGCCGGCTGTGCCAGCTCGCCGTGGAGCGGGTCCGCGCCGCGGGCCACGAGGCCCGTTTCTACGCGATGCGGCTGCCGCACGGGGTCCAGGCGGACGAGCACGACGCCCAGTTGGCGCTGTCCTTCATCCAGCCCGACGAGGTGCTGACCGTGGACGTCAAGCCGGCCAGCGACGCGTCGCTGGCCGCCCTGCTCGCCGCCGACGTGGCCTTCCGCGACGAGCGCCACCAGGACTTCGTGCTGGGCAACATCAAGGCCCGGCAGCGCATGATCGCCCAGTACGCCGTGGCCGGTGCGCACGACGGCCTGGTCGTCGGCACCGACCACGCGGCCGAGGCGGTCTCCGGCTTCTTCACCAAGTTCGGCGACGGCGCCGCCGACCTCGTGCCGCTGACCGGCCTCACCAAGCGCCGGGTGCGCGCCGTCGCCGACGCGCTGGGTGCCCCCGCCGAGCTGGTGCGGAAGGTTCCGACTGCCGACCTGGAGACGCTCGACCCCGGCAAGGCCGACGAGGACGCCCTCGGGGTCACGTACGACGAGATCGACGACTTCCTGGAGGGCAGGCCGGTGAAGGAGGAGACCTTCCGGACGATCGTCACGCGCTACCGGCAGACCGACCACAAGCGCCGCCTGCCGATCGCTCCCTGACCGTCCTCCGCTCGCTTCCCGGCCTGCCGCCGATCGCTTCCTGACGTGGCCGGCGGTGGCGGCCCACGCCGCCACCGCCGGCCACGGCGCCATCCATGTCCATTATGTGCGGTTTGCCAGGAGCCGTCTTAGTCTGGCCGAGGGGTGCCCGAACCAGGACCCACACCGGCCGGAGAGGCGGAGCGGACATGGCGGACTTCATCGGCGCGGTGGACCAGGGAACCACCAGCACGCGGTTCATGATCTTCGACCACGGGGGCAACGAGGTCGCGAAGCACCAACTGGAGCACGAGCAGATCCTCCCGCGCTCCGGGTGGGTGGAGCACGACCCGGTGGAGATCTGGGAGCGCACCAACTCGGTGATGCAGAACGCCCTGCGCAACGGCGGCCTCTCGGGCACGGACCTGGCGGCCATCGGCATCACCAACCAGCGCGAGACCACCGTGGTCTGGGACCCGCGCACCGGCCGTCCCTACTACAACGCCATCGTCTGGCAGGACACCCGCACCGACGCCATCGCCGCCGCCCTGGAGCGCTCGGGCCGGGGCGACGTCATCCGCCGCAAGGCCGGGCTGCCGCCCGCGACGTACTTCTCCGGCGGGAAGATCCAGTGGATCCTGGAGAACGTCGACGGCGTCCGGGAAGCCGCCGAGCAGGGCAACGCGGTGTTCGGCAACACGGACTCCTGGGTCCTGTGGAACCTGACCGGCGGGCCCGACGGCGGCATCCACGCCACCGACGTGACCAACGCCAGCCGCACCATGCTGATGGACCTGGAGACGCTCGACTGGGACGACGAACTGCTCGGCTTCTTCGGCATCCCGCGCAGCATGCTGCCCACCATCAACCCCTCCTCCCACCCCGAGGCGTACGGCACGACCCGGACCTCCCGCCCGCTGCGCGCCGCCGTCCCCATCACCGGGGTCCTGGGCGACCAGCACGCGGCCACCGTCGGCCAGGTGTGCTTCTCCCCCGGTGAGGCCAAGAACACCTACGGAACCGGCAACTTCCTGGTCCTCAACACCGGCACCGAACTGGTCCGCTCCCGGCACGGCCTCCTGACCACCGTGGCCTACCAGTTCGGGGACAATCCGCCGGTCTACGCGCTGGAGGGCTCGATCGCCGTGACCGGGTCCGCCGTGCAGTGGCTGCGCGACCAGATGAAGATCATCAAGACGGCGGCCGAGAGCGAGGAACTCGCCCGCACGGTCGAGGACAGCGGCGGCATGTACTTCGTCCCCGCCTTCTCCGGCCTGTTCGCGCCGTACTGGCGCTCCGACGCCCGGGGCGCGATCGTCGGACTCGCCCGGTACAACGACAACGCGCACCTGGCCCGGGCGACGCTGGAGTCCATCTGCTACCAGAGCCGTGACGTGGTCGAGGCCATGGAGCAGGACTCCTCGGTCCACCTGGACGTGCTCAGGGTCGACGGCGGGGTGACCGCCAACGACCTGTGCATGCAGATCCAGGCCGACGTCCTCGGCGTCCCGGTCAGCCGCCCCGTCGTCGCGGAGACCACCGCGCTGGGCGCCGCCTACGCGGCGGGGCTCGCCACGGGCTTCTGGCGGGACACCGACGAACTGCGCACCCACTGGAGCGAGTCCAGGCGCTGGGAGCCCCAGTGGTCCGAGGAGCAGCGCGCCCAGGGGTACGCGGGCTGGAAGATGGCGGTGGAGCGCACGCTGGACTGGGTCAAGGTCCCCGAGAGCTGATCCCGAATCCGGTCGCGGCCGAACGGGCCGGGGTGTTTGGGTGTCGGGCATGGATGTCTTCTCCCGTTCCTGGTCCGCTCTGCTCGCCGCGGTCGCCGGCCTCTCCGACGAGGACTTCGCCCGGCCGTCCGGCTGCACCGGCTGGCTCGTCCGGGACCTCGTGTGCCACCTGGTCGTCGACGCCCAGGACGTCCTGATCACCCTCGCCACTCCGGCCGCCGGGGAGGCGACCCGGGACGCGGTCACCTACTGGCGGATCGTGGAGCCCCCGACGGGGGACGACCCGCTCGACGCGCTGACCGTCCGGCTCGCCGCCGCCTACGAGCAGCCGGAGCTGCTCAGGTTCCACCTCGACGACGTCGGCTCCGCCGCGGGCCGTGCCGCCGCGCTCGCCGACCCCGCGGGCCGGGTCGCCACCCAGGGTCAGACACTCACGGCGGGCGACTACCTCTCGGCGTACGTCCTGGAGTGGACCCTGCACCACCTCGACCTGATCGCCCACGTCCCCGGGGCGGCGCCCCCTCCGGCGGAAGGCCTCGGGCACTCGCGGGAACTGCTGGAGGGCGTCGTCGGGGCGAGGTTCCCCACGTCCCTCACCGACCGGGACGCCCTGCTGATCGGCACGGGCCGCCGAACCCCGAACCCGGCCGAGACGACGGCCCTGGGCGACTTGGCGACGCGACTCCCGTTTCCGGTCGGGTGACCGGCACCGGCCGACGGACGCGAGGCGGGCGCGACCGGCGGCTCGGTAGGTCGGTGGGTCGTCCGATCGGACGACCGGGGCGTCGTCCGATCGGCAGAAGTCACGGAGCCGGAGCGTCGATCCGCACCGGTGCGACCGTGCTCCAGGCTGGAGGCACACGTCCCCGACACCGCGGAGCTGTCCCACCATGACCGCCAAGCCACCCACCCCCGCCGACCTCGCCCTCTCGGACGCCGTCCGCCGCGGTGACGCCGACGCCGACCGCGCCGCGCTGCGGGCCGGTGCCGACCGGGAACGGCGCGACGAACAGGGCCGCACACCGCTGCTCCTCGCGGCCCTGGCCGACCGGGTCGCGGTCGCCGAGGTGCTGGTCGCGGCCGGCGCCGACGTCAACGCCCAGGACGCGCGCGACGACAGCGCGTGGCTGGTCACCGGGGTCACGGGCAGCGTCGCGATGATGCGGACGCTGCTGCCCGGCGGACCGGACGTCACGCTGACCAACCGCTTCGGCGGCGTCTCGGTGATCCCGGCGAGCGAGCGCGGCCACGTGGCCTACGTACGGGCCGTGCTCGCGGAGACCGGCATGGACGTCGACCACGTCAACCGGCTCGGCTGGACGGCGTTGCTGGAGGCGGTGGTCCTCGGGGACGGCGACCGCACGCACCTGGACGTCGTGGCGGCCCTGCTCGACGCGGGCGCCGACCCGTCGCTGCCGGACGGCGACGGTGTCACGGCCCGGACGCACGCCGAGCGCAGGGGGTTCCGCGCCATCGCGGACCTGCTGCGGCGGGCCGAGTCGCGCGACGGCGACGGCCCCGGCCAGGAGGGCGGGCGGCGGTGAACCGGCGTTCCCTCGGGAGCCGCCTCGCCGCGCTGGCCGCCGTCGCCGCGGCCCTGGCCGGATGCGCGTCGGACGCCGGCGACGACGATGCCGCGGCCCCCGCGTCCACCGCGCCCTCCGCCGCGTCCGCGCGCCCGCCCGGCTCCGGCGGCGCCCCGGCACGCACACCGGACGGCACCCTGCTGGTCACCGACTTCGGCGCCGACACCGTCACCTTCGTCGACCCGGCCGCGCGGGACGGGGCGGCCGCCCTCGGCTCGGTACGGGTCGGGACGGCGCCGTACGGGGTCGTCCTCGGCGAGGACGGCACGGCGTGGGTGGCGACCGCGGAGGGCGTGGCCGCCGTGGACACCCGCACCCGCGAGCGCACCGCCCTCGTCCCCTACCGGACGGACACGGGCCCCGTGACGACCGGCGAGTACCGCGGCGGCGGCATGGGCATCGCCCTGTCCCCCGACGGCAGCCGTGTCTACGTCGGGGTCAACGTCCCCGGCGGCGACGGCACCCTGGAGGTCGTCGACACCCGGCGGCGGGAGGTGACGCGGGTCGTCCCGGTCGGCCGCCGCCCCTTCGACGTCGACGTCTCGCACGACGGCCGGCAGGTCTACGCCACCAACCACGACTCGTTCGACGTGACCGTCGTCGGCACCGGGGACTGGACGACGCGCAGCATCGAGGTCGCCCCCTACGGCACCGAGGGCGGCCTCGGCTCCTGGCTCAAGCCGCACTACACCGCCGTACGCCCCTCCGACGGCGCCCTGCTGCTGCCGTTCGAGGGCGAGCGCCTGGCGGTGGTCGACCCCGGCACCGGGCGCGTCCGGGTCGAGGACATGACCGCCAACACCCACCAGCACGGCGTCACGGCGGGCGCCGACGGCACGCTCTACGTCGTGGGCACCGGGCCGATCGATCCGTCCCGGGACGACGGCCCGTCCCTGACCGTCCGCACGCCCGACGGCGACGAACGGGTCATCCCCCTGGACGGCCCGCACGAGACCGTCGCCCTGTCGGCCGACGGCCGCACCGCCTACGTCACGGGCGGCTTCACCCGCGACGGCTACTGGAACGGCCTGAGTGTCGTCGACCTCGGCACCGGAGGGGTGACCCGGCTCCCGGTGGGCGAGCGCCCGCTGGCCGTCGCGGTCCTCGGCGACGGTGGACCGCGCCGGGCGTGAGGCCGCCGAGGCCACCGGCCCGTGGCCGAACCGAGCCGCCCCTGGTGTCCCGCGCCGGTCGGCGGGACCCTGGAAGGGACAGCCCCCGGCGTGCACCCGAAGGGAACGGCGAGCCGCGCGGCCGGAGCAGCAGCGGTCCCGGACCGCCGGGCCGGCCGCCCCGCCGAGCGGTGCCCCCGCCGTCCGTCCGCGGTGACCGCACGAAAGGAGCCGGAGCGATGACCTCTGCCACCACCCTGTCGGCGGCCCTCCACGGCGACCACCGCGCACGACTCATGCGGATCGCGCGGGAGGTCTCCCTCACGGAGGGCACCCGCCTCTTCGAGGAAGGACGGCGCGCCGACCGGTTCTGGATCGTCCGGACCGGCACGGTCAGCCTCGACCTGCGCGTCCCGGGACGCAGGCCCCCCGTCATCGAGACCCTCGGCCACGGCGAACTCGTCGGCTGGTCCTGGCACTTCCCTCCGCACCTGTGGCAACTGGGCGGCGAGGCCACGACTCCGGTGCGGGCCTGGGAGTTCGACGCGGACGCCACGCGGGAGATGTGCGCCCGCGACGCCGAGTTCGGGCGCGCGGTCGCCGTCTGGGTCGGCAAGGTGGTCGCCCACCGCCTGCAGGCCGCCCGGATCCGGCTGCTCGACCTGTACGGGCCGTACGGCAGCGGGGGACTGCGCTGACACCGCTCCGGACTCCGTCGGCCGTCCGCGGCACGACTCCATCGGATTGCGGGCCGATGGGTGACACATGCGCGAGGCGCGCGCAGTTCCTCGCCCACGCGGTCCCGGCCGAGCCGGCCTCCCCGGCCGGGACCGCCGGGACCGCCGGGTCGCGGCCACCTGCGACGGAACGACGTGCATGACAGCGGCTGTCCTCGCGTAGACTCCGCGGCATGGGTCGATGGGAGCCGAACGCGCGCGGCCGCCTGGAGCAGGCGGCGCTGGAGCTGTACGCCGAGCGCGGTTACGAGCAGACCCCGGTGGCCGAGATCACCAGGCGTGCGGGGCTGACGGAGCGGACGTTCTTCCGGCACTTCGCCGACAAGCGGGAGGTCCTCTTCGCGGGCTCCGGCAGGCTGGCGGAGCTGTGCGCGGGCGCCGTCGCCGCGGCGCCCGCGGACGCGACGCCGATGGACGCGGCCATGGCCGCCCTCGACGCCGCGGTGGGTGTCTTCGAGGAGCGCGGTGATCTGGTGCGCCTGCGGCAGAGCGTCATCGACGCCAACGCGGAGCTGCAGGAGCGGGAGCTGACCAAGCTCGCGACGCTCTCCGGTGCGCTGGCCGAGGCGCTGCGCGACCGCGGCACGGACGACCTGACCGCGCGGCTGACCGCCGAGGCGGCCGTCGCCCTGCTCAAGGTGGCCTTCGAGCAATGGGTCCACGGGCCCGGGCAGCGGACGCTGCGGCACCTGGTGGGTGAGTGTGCCGACACCCTCGGCACGGCGGTGGCCCGCAGCCGGGGCGCCGCGGGGAGCGTCCGCGACTGAGGACGGCCGCCCGGTCCTGCCGGTCAACCGGTGTACGGGGAGGGCCCCTTGCGACGTAGGTTGGGTCCAAGCACCCACGCCTCGGCTGAAAGACGGACCGCACCCATGAGCGACTCCTCGACGACCCCCGGCAGCACCGCGCAGCAGAAGATCGACACGTCCGTGCCGCACTCGGCCCGGATCTGGAACTACTGGCTGGGCGGGAAGGACAACTACCCGGTCGACGAGCAGGCCGGTGACGCGTACACCGCCGTCTTCCCCGGCATCGTCACCATCGCCCGCAGCAGCCGCGCCTTCCTGCGCCGCAACATCACCCATCTGGTCGCCGAGGCGGGCATCCGGCAGTTCCTCGACATCGGCACCGGGCTGCCGACCGCCGACAACACCCACGAGGTCGCCCAGCGCCTGGCGCCCGAGGCGCGGATCGTCTACGTCGACAACGACCCGATGGTCCTCGCCCACGCCCGCGCGCTGCTGTACTCCACCCCCGAGGGTGCGACCGCCTACGTCGACGCCGACGTGCTCGACCCCGACACGGTCCTGGCGGCGGCCGCCCGCACACTGGACTTCGACCGGCCCGTCGCCCTGATCCTGAGCAACATCCTGGGTCACATCCCCGACTACGACCGGGCGCGCTCCGTCGTCTCCCGGCTGGTCGACGCCCTGCCGTCCGGCAGCTTCCTGTCGGTCAACGACGGCTCGCGGGGCATCGACCCGGAGTTCGAACGGGCCCAGGACGCCTACAACGAGAGCGGCGCCGCACCGTACGTCCTGCGCACCGTGGACCGGATCACCGCGTTCTTCGACGGTCTGGAGCTGGTGGAGCCCGGCGTGGTCCCGGTGACCCTGTGGCGTCCGGAGGCGGGCGCCGGGGACGCGGAGCCCATCGGCGAGCACGGCGGACTCGCCCGCAAGCCGTGACGCCCCGCCCCGCGCGCGTGCCGCGGGGCGCCGCATGCCACAGGGCGGGGCCCCGGGAAACCTGCGGCTCCCGGGGCCCCGCCCTGCTCGGCGACCTCCCGGTCAGGCGGGGGTGATGTTCTCCGCCTGCGGGCCCTTGTTGCCCTGGGTGATGTCGAAGGTGACGGCCTGGCCTTCCTGCAGCTCGCGGTAGCCCGTCGCGTTGATGTTGGAGTAGTGCGCGAAGACGTCGGGGCCGCCGCCGTCCTGCGCGATGAAGCCGAAGCCCTTTTCAGAGTTGAACCACTTGACGGTTCCGCTGGCCATGCCTTTTGCCTTTCAGCCGTGATCGGATCCGCACCGCGCGAACCCGGAGGTGGTCGTCCTGGTCCTCCGGCATTGCACAGCAAACCGCCCGCACTCCGGCGCGGGCGGTCTGGGCGAACCACGACATCTGCTGCTGACGCTACACGGCATGTCCGAGCCCCACCAGTGAGTAAGGGGTCCGAGCGGCAACCATGTTGCCGCTCGGAGCCCTCGGGCGACCGCCGTACGGGTCCGCGCTGCGCCATCCGGGGGAGACGGCGAGGCGGCCGCACACCCCGGTTCCCCAAGTGGTCTAGCTATGAAGAGACCACCCACGGAGTCGGAGATCGATATGACCGTCAGGAAAGCGCTGGCTCTGGTGACCGGCGCCGTCATGTGCGCCGGCGTGCTGGCCACCGGCTGCGCCCGGGAGCACACGGCCGCCACCTCCCAGGACGCGCACGCACCCGCGAGTTCCGCGGCCCCGCGCCCCGCTCCCCCGCGTTCCTTCCCCCGGCCGTTGCCCGTGGTCGGGCCGCTCGTGCGCGAGCGGCTCCCGGACGGCACCCGGCAGGCCCTGGTGGTCACCGGCGAGGCCGAGGACTCGTCCCGGGCCCGTGTGGTGCTCTACGAGCAGGAGCCGGCCGAGGGCTGGCGCGCGGTGGCCGGTCCGTGGCCCGCGCACAACGGCCTGCGCGGCTGGACCGAGGACCACGAGGCGGGCGACCTGCACACGCCCATCGGCGTCTTCGGTCTCAGCGACGCGGGGGGCCGGCTGCCCGACCCGGGCACCCTGCTGCCCTACGACGAGGACCCGGAGTTCTCCGTGTCCGGCACCGGGTACCTCGGCGAGCCCCTGGAAGGGTCCTTCGACTACGTGGTCGCCATCGACTACAACCGGGTGCCCGGCACCTCCCCGCTGGACAAGGCCCGCCCCCTGGGCGAGGACAAGGGCGGCGGCGTGTGGATCCACGTGGACCACGACGGGCCGACCAACGCCTGCGTGTCCCTGAGCGAGGAGCACATGCGGGCGCTGCTGACCGCACTGGACCCGGACAGGGAGCCGGTCGTCGTCATGGGCCCGCGGGACGTCCTGGCCCGGTAGGGCGTGCCGCGGCAGGGCGTCCCCGTGGGCGCGACGACCGGTGTGCCCGGCTCAGCCGACGGGCGGCATCTCGGTGGGCTCCGAGTCGAGGCCCGCCCTGCGCTGCCGCCAGGCGTCCCGGGTGAAGTCCGGTATCTCCACGGGCCGGCCGCCCTTGGCCAGCGACATGACGCTCAGGGGGACGGAGGAGCACCAGGCGGCCGAGTCGTAGACGTCGATGTCCGGCACCAGGCCCGCGCGCATCGACTGGACGGTGCGCCACTGCAGGACGTAGTCCATGCCGCCGTGGCCGCCGTTGTTCGCGGCGTCGTCGCCGACCTTCCGCCACAGCCAGTGGTCGTACTCCTTGCGGTAGGCCTCGAAGTCGCGCCAGGTGTGGCCGCTGTGGTCCGGTTCGACGTAGACGCGGGCTCCGGTCGGGCCGGATCCGGCGTAGTCCTCGACGATGCCGCGGCTGCCGGCGAGGGTGTTGATCCGGCTGTAGGGCCGGGGCGAACTCACGTCGTGCTCCGCGCGGATCGTCCTGCCCCGCGCCGTTTCGATCAGACAGGTGACGAGGTCGCCGTTGATGTAGGTCTCCTTCCAGGACGGGTGGTCGCGCGGGACGAAGCGGGCCCGGTAGTCGGCCAGGCCCCTGGGGGCCGTCGCGGTGGCGCGCAGGGTGGTCATGCGGTCGCCGCGGTTGACGTCCATCGCCGCCGCGATGGGGGCCAGCCCGTGCATGGCGTAGAAGGAGGCGGTGCTGCGGGTGTGCCACAGGCGCCGCCAGGAGTCGGTGTAGTACGTGTCGGAGAAGAGGAGTTCGCGCAGGTCGTGCAGGTAGCCGCCGTGGCCGTTGGTGATGTCTCCGAACAGGCCGTCGTGCGCCGCCCTCAGCATGGCCAGTTCGTTGCGGCCGTAGCTGCAGTTCTCGGACAGCATCAGGTGTCTGCGGGTGCGTTCCGAGGTGTCGACGAGGTCCCACAGCTGGCGCAGTTCCGTGGCGACGGGGAGTTCCACGACGGCGTGCCGGCCGCTGAGCAGCGCGGCCCGGCCGTGCTCGTAGTGGAACTCCCAGGGCGTGGCGACGTACACGAGGTCGATGTCGTCGCGGCGGAGCATCCGGGCGTAGGAGTCGACGGAGCCGCCGTACTCGGCGGGGCGCGGGACGCCCTTGCTCTCCAGGCGGTCGGCGGCGCGCTCGGCCCGGTCGGCGCGGATGTCGCAGACTGCGGTCACGGTGCAGCCGGGCACGGCGGCCCAGCCGGTGATCATGCTCGCGCCCCGGTTGCCGAGGCCGATGACGCCGACACGGACGGTGCGGTGGGCGGCGAAGGGCACACCGATCATCGTCTTCTGGCCGGGCTTGCGGCGGGGTGCCTGCCCCGCCGCCGAGGCGGCGGGGGCGGCGGCACCGATCCCGGTCGCGAGGGCGCCGGTGGCGGCGGCGGAGCCCAGGAGCAGTCGGCGGGAGACAGCGGGCGTTTCGGACATGACGGCAACACTCCTCGTGGCGTACGCATCACGGTCGGGGCGCGGTCGGGCGTTGTCGGGCAACGTCGAGCTGTCGAACGGTCGAACACTGTCGGGGCATGACTCTGCGGGCTGTGCCGTGACATGTCAATACGTGCTCGATGCGCACCCGTTCCGAGCACTTCCGCGCACCCCGGGGCCGAGCCGGCGTCCCTGCGGGACCGTCAGAACAGCCGCTCCTGGGCGGGCTGGGGCCTCGTGCGGCCCTTGCGGCGCGGGGCGGGAGGGGCGGGCGCGCTCTCGCCGAACAGGGGTGCGGTGCCGTACTCGTCCGGCTCGGCCGGGACGGCGGCGGGGCCGGTGCCCACGTTGAGGACCAGGGGGGCGTCCCGGTCGAAGTCGCCCGGCGTCATCGCCGCCCACTCGCGACCCTGCCGCTCTCCCACGCACCGACACCTCTCTCGCGCCGCCCGCCGCGACCACGCGACGCTACCAGCCCCGAGGGAGCCGCGTGATCACGCCTGCCACCTGGCACGCCTTCATCGTTCCCGGACGGTCGAGGGCCGACGCCTCCTGCTTGTTCCTGCACGGAAAAACCACTTTCCGATCAGCTTCGCGCACCGCCTCTCTCGCTTCGAACCCTTGACAGGGCCTGGATCCGGTCGATTTACTCCCGATCAACGCCGATGCCGTGTGATCGGCGGCAGAGGTACGCCCAGCCGGTAGCTGGCCCCGCGCCAGGAGCCCGGACTGAGTCGCCAGGACGGCCACGCGCGTCCGAGGCGGGGACGTGCCCACCACCCTCCGGAGCTCGAACCATGAGCCGTACCCACGTACACACCCGCAGGAAGCCGGTACTGGCCGGCATCGGGGCCACCGCCGTCCTCGTCACCGCCGCCGCACTCGTCCCCGGCGGCGCCCGGGCCGAGGCGGCCGCGTACTCCCCGCCGCCCGCGCACGCGGGCTTCGACTACCAGATCGGCGGCGCCTACACCCCGCCGGCCGGCGTGGAGGTGGTCAGCCGCGACCACACGGCCTCCCCCGCCCCGGGCCTGTACAACATCTGTTACGTCAACGCCTTCCAGGCCCAGCCCGGCGCCGAGGACGACTGGGACGACGACCTGCTGCTGCGCGACGCGGACGGCGACGTCGTCTACGACACCGACTGGGGCGAGGCCTTCCTCGACATCCGCACCGCCGACAAGCGCGAGCGCGTCGCCGAGAAGGTCGGCACCTGGATCGACGGCTGCGCGGACAAGGGCTTCCAGGCCGTCGAGCCGGACAACTACGACAGCTACACCCGTGCCGGTGACCTGCTGGACGCCAGCGACGCGCAGGGTCTCATCAGGCTGCTGGCGGAGCGCGCGCACTCCGACGGGCTGGCGATCGGGCAGAAGAACACCGCCGAACTGGCCCCGAACCGTGAGGCGAACGGGCTGGACTTCGCGGTCGCCGAGGAGTGCGGCGAGTGGGACGAGTGCGGTGACTACACGGCCGAGTTCGGCGACAGGGTCGTCGTGGTCGAGTACACCGCCAAGGGACTGTCGAAGGCGTGCGCGGGCTTCGGCGACGAGCTGAGCATCGTCCGGCGCGACCTGGACGTGTCGCCGAAGGGCAGCAACGGCTACGTCCGTGAGACCTGCTGAGACCGCGCGGCGGCCAGTCCCGTCCTTGGAGGTACTGATGGATGCGGTCCGACGTGCCGCGCGTCCCTCGCGCAGGGGTGTGCTGCGGGCCGGCGGGGGCGCCGCCCTCACCGCGGTGGCCGGCACCGCGGTGAGCGGCTGCGGGACCGGAGCGGACGACGGCGTCGCGGCCGACGGCACGGTCACCGTCGAGATGTGGCACGGCCAGGCGGACACGGCGAAGAAGGTCCTGGAAGGACTCGTCGCCGACTTCGAACGGTCGCACCCGAAGATCAGGGTGAAGCTGGGCGGCGGCGTGCTCTCGGACGTGATGCTGCAGAAGGTGACGGCCGCCCTCGCCGCCGGCTCGTACCCGGACATCGCCTACATCTTCGGCTCCGACCTGGCCCGGGTGGCCCGCAGCCCGCAGGTCGTCGACCTCACCGACACGGTCGCCACCGGTCCCGTGCCGTGGAAGAACTACTGGGCGGCCTCCAGGGACGCCGTCACCCTCAACGGCAGGGTCAGGGCAGCGCCCGCGGTGCTCGACTCGCTCGCCGTGGTCTGCAACAAGAAGCTGTTCCGCGAGGCCGGTCTGCCCCTGCCCCGGGCCGGCTGGACCTGGGCGGACTTCGTCTCCTGCGCGCGCACGCTCACCCGGTCGGGCCGGGGACGGTTCGGCACCGGCTGGCCGGGCACCGGCGACGAGGACACCGTGTGGCGCCTGTGGCCGCTGATCTGGGACCTGGGCGGCGACGTCGTCGACGAGGGCGGCAAGAACATCGGCTTCGCCCGCACCGGCGCCCGGGCGCTCCAGGTGGTGGCCGACCTGGCCCGGGACAAGAGCGTCTACGTCGACCCCAAGCCCGGCAGCGAGCAGATGTACCAGGTGTTCCAGTCCGGTCGCATGGGCATGGCGGTCACCGGCCCGTGGCAGTTGCCCGACATCGAGACCGCCGGGATCGACTACCACGTCGCTCCCCTGCCCTCCTTCAGCGGACGCCCGGTCACCATCTCCGGGCCCGACACCTGGACGGTGTTCGACAACGGCGAGGCCCGCTCCGAGGCCGCCCGCACCTTCCTGACCTGGCTGGCCCGGCCCGAGCAGGACGTGCGCTGGGACATCGAGGCCGGCAGCCTCCCGCTGAGCCGCCGCACCGAGGCCCTGCCCGCCTGGCAGGACAAGGTCGCCCGCACCGAGGGCCTGGCCGTGTTCACCAAAGCCCTGGAGACGGCGCGCGTACGCCCCGTCCATCCGGCGTACCCGGAGGTCTCGCAGGCGCTCGGGCAGGCGATCGTCGCCGTGCTCCTGGGGCGCAGCAGCCCCGAGAAGGCACTGCGTGCCTGCGCCGACGACGCCAACGCCGCCCTGCTCATACCGCGTTGAGGAGCCACCCCGTCATGCCGCGCCTCCCCCGCCCCCTCACCGTCGAGGGGCCGCCGCCCGACCCGCGGCCCCTGCGCCGCAAGCGCCGCCGCGAGACCTCCGCCGCCTGGGTGTTCGTCTCGCCGGCCGTCCTGATCGTCCTCGGCCTGAGCATCGTCCCGGTGATCTGGTCGCTGCTGCTGTCCTTCCAGGCCAGCGACCTGGTCACGCCCAGCCGCTGGGTGGGCCTCGACAACTACCGCGCCCTCGCCCAGGACCCCAACTTCAGCCAGGCGGTCCGCAACACGCTGCTCTACACGGTCCTGTACGTGCCGCTGAGCCTGCTGTTCGGCCTGGCCCTCGCCCTGGTGCTCAACCGGCGCATCCGCCTCGTCGGCCTCTACCGCACCCTGATCTTCGTGCCGTTCGTGCTGTCGGCGACCGCGCAGGGCGTGCTGTTCTCCTTCATCCTGGACCCGGAATTCGGCGCGGCCAACTCGGTGCTGCACCGCCTCGGCCTCTCCTCGCAGGGGTTCCTGTCCGATCCCTCCCAGGCGCTGCTCGTGCTGGTGGCGATCACACTGTGGAGCGGCACCGGCTTCTGCGTCGTGGTCTACCTCGCCGCCCTCCAGGACGTGCCGCAGTCCCTGATCGAGGCGGCCCGTCTGGACGGCGCCGGGCGCCGGCACCTGCTGCGCCACGTCACGCTGCCCACCCTCACCCCGGTCACCGTCTTCCTGGTGCTGTGGCAGGCCATCCAGTCGCTCCAGGTCTTCGACCTCGTGTACGTCACCACCAAGGGCGGCCCGCTCGGCTCGACCACGGTGATCGTCTACTTCATCTGGGAGCAGGCCTTCAAGAACGCCACCGCCGGGTACGGGGCCTCGGCCGCGTACGTCCTGGCCGTCGCGCTCGGTCTGGTCGCGGGGGCCGTCCGTCTCGCCCGGCGTCGGGGACGCCACCGTCCCGAAGGAGCCCGGTCATGACGGCGACCTCCACCCGCCCGGACACCGCGGGCGCCGTGGCGGCACGGCCCGCCGCCGCCGAACGGCGCCGCCCGCGGCTCCCGTTCAGCCCCTGGCACCTGCTGCTGGCGCCGCTCGCCCTGGTCTTCGCCGTGCCGCTGGTGTGGCTGGTGCTCAGCTCGGTGATGAGCAACGCGGAGATCAACCGGTTCCCGCCGGCCCTGTGGCCGTCCGGCATCGACCTCGGCGGCTACCGGTACGTGCTGGGCAACGCGATGTTCCCCCGCTGGTTCGTCAACTCGCTGGTCCTCTCCGCCGTCACGGTCGCCGCGAACCTCGTCTTCGGCTCGCTGGCCGGGTACGCCTTCGCCCGGATGCGGTTCGCCGGGTCCCGGGTGCTGATGGGCCTGATGCTGGCCACCATGGCGGTGCCGTTCCAGCTCACGATGATCCCCACGTTCCTCGTCATGAAGAAGCTCGGGCTCATCGACACCCTGGGCGCGCTGATCGTGCCGTCGCTGGTCACGCCGTTCGCGGTGTTCCTGCTGCGGCAGTTCTTCCTCTCGCTGCCCAGGGAGCTGGAGGAGGCCGCCTGGATCGACGGCTGTTCCCGGCTGCGGGTGCTGTGGCGGATCGTGCTGCCGCTGTCGCGTCCGGCGCTGGCCACGGTGGCCGTGCTCACCTTCCTGACCACGTGGAACGACCTGACCTGGCCGCTGATCGCCATCAACCACGACACGCAGTACACGCTGCAACTGGGCCTGACCACGTTCCAGGGGCAGCACCACACCCAGTGGGCGGCCGTGATGGCGGGCAACGTCATCACCGTGCTGCCCGTCCTGCTCGCCTTCCTCGGCGCGCAGAAGACCTTCATCCAGTCGATCACCTCCAGCGGGCTCAAGGGCTGACCGCCCGCCCTCCGTCCGCCGTCACTTCCAGGGAAGACCCATGCCGCACAGCCTCGACCTGCTCGTCGTCGGAGACGCCAATCCCGACGTCGTGGTGGGTCCCCTCGACGCCCCCCTCGCCTTCGGCCAGCACGAACAGCTCGTCCCCGGCGGCGCCCTCACCCTCGGCGGCTCCGCCGCGATCATGGCGTGCGGCGCGGCCCGCCTCGGCCTGCGGGTGGCGTTCGCCGGCCGCGTGGGCGACGACGACGCCGGCCGCTACGTCCGCGACACCCTCGACGCGCACGGGGTCGACACCGGTGCCCTGCTCGTCGATCCCGGGCTGCCCACCCCGCTCACCGTCGTCCTCACCCGGGGCGAGGACCGTGCGATCGTCACGGCCCCGGGCACCCTGCCGGCCACGACGGCCGCGGACGTACCGGCAGCGCTGCTCGCCGCCGCCCGGCACGTGCACGCCGCGTCGTACTTCCTGCTGCCCGCTCTCGCCGCCGGGCTGCCCGAGCTGCTGCGCACGGCACGCTCCCACGGTGCGACGACGTCGCTGGACACCAACGACGACCCGGCCGGCCGCTGGGACCCGGCCGGCCTGGGCGCCGTACTGCCGCACACCGACTACCTGCTGCCCAACGCGGCCGAGGCCCGGCGGCTGGCCGGGCCGGACCCCGCGGACCTCGGGGAGGCCGCCGCGCTGCTCGCCGGCCGGGGGCCGACGGTCGCCGTCAAGAACGGGGCCGAGGGCGCCCTGTGCCACGACGGGAAGACCCTGCTCAGCACGCCCGGCATCCCGGCCCGGCCGGTGGACACGGTGGGCGCCGGTGACAGCTTCGACGCCGGTTTCGTCGCCGGGCTGCTCGCCGGGCTCCCCCTGCCCGAGGCCCTCGAACTCGCCGCCGTCTGCGGCGCGCTGTCCACCCGCGCGCACGGCGGCACCACCGCACAGCCCACCTGGGACGAAGCGTTCGCCCAGCTCACCCGCAACGGAGAGAGCCCCGCATGAGCACCGCCCACCCGACCGCCCCCAAGATCGCCTTCGTCGGAGCCGGCAGCGTCGTCTTCACGCAGGGCCTGCTCGCCGACCTCTTCGCCTTCGACGAGCTGAAGTCCGCGCACATCTCGCTGCACGACATCGACGAGGAGCGGCTGGCCACCGCCCGGGCCGCCGCCGAGTACATCGCCGCCGAGCGCGGCGCCCGGCCGCGCGTCACCGCGCACGCCGACCGCCGGGAGGCGCTGGCCGGCGCCGACTTCGTCATCAACATCGTGCAGGTCGGCATGGGCGAGGCGACCCGGACCGACTTCGAGGTGCCGGCCCGGTACGGGCTGCGCCAGACCATCGGCGACACCCTCGGTGTCGGCGGCATCTTCCGCGCGCTGCGCACCTTCCCGCTGCTCAGGGCGCTCGGGCAGGACATCGCCGAGGTCTGCCCGGACGCCTGGCTGCTGAACTACACCAACCCGATGGCGATGAACGTCCAGTACCTCGCCGAGGCGACCGGCCTGACGCGGGTGGTGGGGCTGTGCCACTCGGTCTACTGGACGGTCCAGGGCCTGTGCGAGCTGCTGGACGTCCCCTACGAGGAGGTCACCTACCGGGCCGCGGGCGTCAACCACCAGGCGTGGGTGCTGCGCCTGGAGCACGGGGGCGAGGACCTCCACCCGCGCCTGGACGCCCTGATCGCCGGGGACCCGCAACTGCGCCGCCGGGTGCGCATGGACATGTACCGGCGCCTGGGCCACTACCCGACGGAGACCAGCGAGCACTCGTCGGAGTACGTCCCCTGGTACCTGCACCACGACAGCGAGATCGACCGGCTGCGGCTGCCCGTCGGCGCCTATCTGGGCATCGTGGACGAGAACGTGGCCGAGTACGAGCGGACCCGAGACGCGCTGGCCTGCGGGGCGCCGCTCACCGTCGAGGGCACCATGGAGTACGCGCCGCAGATCATCCACAGCATCGTGACGGGCACGCCCCGCACGGTCTACGGCAACGTGCCGAACCACGGTCTGATCGAGAACCTGCCCGCCCGCGGAACCGTCGAGGTGCCGTGCCTGGTCGACGCCGCCGGCATCCAGCCCACCCGCGTCGGCGCGCTGCCCCCGCAGCTGGCGGCCCTCAACCGGGCCTACCTGAGCACCGCCGACCTGGTGGTGCGGGCGGCCCTCCAGGACGATCCCCGGCACATCCGGCACGCGGCGATGGCCGACCCGGCGACGGCGGCGACCCTCAGGGTCGAGGAGATCTGGAAGCTGTGCGACGACATGGTCCGCGCCCACGGGGACCGGCTGCAGCCGGGACTGCGCGGCACGCTCGCCCTCTGAGGGGGCCGGCGCACGGCGGCCCTGCTGGTGCGGCCCCGCGTACGGGGGAAAACGCGGGGCCGCACCAGCAAGCTATCGGAGTAACCGGCCGCCTGCCAGACCCGGCGTCGCCCCGGCCGCCCCGAACCTCCCTCTCCCGAACGCGGCTCGGGGACCGCGCCCGGTCCCGCGGCGGGCGCGCTCACCCGACCGGCGGACAGGAGCGTCGGCGGGAGCGGGGCGCTCCGGCACGGCGCGCGCTGCGGGGCGCGCCGTACGGGGGACACACTGAGGTCATGGCTAGCTCCGATCCGCCGGAGACGGCGTCACGGTGTTTTCCCGACCGGCCGACCAGTGCGGCGGCGGCCCGCCGGTTCGTGCGCGCCGCACTGGACGGTGCCGCCGCGGACGTGGTGGGCACGGCCGAGCTGCTGGTGAGCGAGCTGGTCACCAACGCGGTGCTGCACGCGCGCACCGAGGTCGAGGTGGGAGTGGCGCGCCTCGACGGCCGCCTGCGGGTACGGGTCGGGGACCGGCGTCCGGGCCGTCCGCTGGTGCCGCGGCACTGCCCCCCGTACGCCGGTACCGGGCAGGGGCTGGCGCTGGTGGAGCGGTTGGCCTCCCGGTACGGGGCGGTCGGCGGCGACGCGGGCAAGACGGTGTGGTTCGAGCTGTGGCACGACAGTCCGGCGCCGCCGTCGTCCGGGTGGGAGACCGCCGTACCGCCGCGCCCCGCCGAACGGACGGTGACGCTCGTCGACGTGCCGACCGCGCTGGAGACGGCGTGCCGGCAGCACCGGCACGCCGTGCTGCGCGAGCTGACCCTCGCCGCGGCCGCGGCAGACCCTCTCGGGGTGGCGCCGCAGGACCTCGCGGCGGCCAACGACCTCAACAACGTGATCAGCGCCGGGGTGACGGCCGCGCTGGAGGAGCCGGGCGCCGATTCCGGCCTGCGCAGCCTCCTGCTGCCGCTGCCGCCCGACGCCGCGCCCGCGGTGAACGCCCTGCGCGGCGTGCTCGACCTGGCCGAGGAGCGGGCCCGGGAGGAGCGGCTGCTCGCCCTGCCGGCCCTGCCCCGCGGCCGTGCCTTCCAGGACTGGCTCTTCGACGAGATCACCGGACAGCTCGCCGGGGACCCGCCCACCGCCTGGACCGTGGTCCCGCGCGAGCCGGAGATCAGTTCGGCCGAGCTCGTGCCGTGGGACGTCGGCCAGGTGCGGGCCAGCCGGATGCCGACCATCGCCGCCGACGAGGGCAACCGGATCGTCGCGGCCAACGGAGCGGCGGCGGACCTGCTGGGCTGGGACCCCGACGACCTGGTCGGACGCCGGCTCGTCACCCTCGTCCCCGAGCACCTGCGCGAGCGGCACACGGCGGCGTTCACCTCGTTGCTGCTCACCGGCCGCACTCGCATCATGGGGCGTTCCGTGCCACTGCCGGCGCTCCACCGCGACGGCGGGCTGGTCCCCGTCCGTCTGTTCATCCAGACGCAGGAGACGGCCGACGGCCGCACCGTCTTCGTCGCCCAGCTCATCCCCCGGGCGACCGCGGCCCTGGACGTGTCCAGGACCCCCGGCAGCATCCGGGAACCGGCGCTCGGGGAGCCCGGCGGCCGCCCGCCGCCGGCCGCGCCGGAGGCCGGTACCGGAACGACCGGTGCCCGGGGCACCCTGTCCACGATGGACCGGCTCGCCCTGCTGGCCGACCTGGCGGCACGGCTCAACGACACCCTGGACCTGGACGAGGGGCTGCAGCGCGTCGGACGGCTGCTGACGCGGGGGCTGGCGGACTGGTGCGTGGTGGACCTGTTCACCGCCGACACCCGGCTGGACCGGGTCTGCGTCGTCCACCGGGATCCCTGGGCCCTGCGCCCCGGGACGTACGAGGGCACGCTCCCGGAGTTCACCGAGGAATCGCGGGGGCCGCTGGCCCGGGTGCTGCGCGGCGCCGGGCCGCTGCTGCTCACCGAAGCCCCGCGGTCCGGCCCGCACGAGAGCCCGCTGGACAGGGCGTACGTCGAGCTGTTCCGCCGGCTGGGGGCGGGCAGCGCCGTCATCGCCCCGCTACGGGCCCGCCGCAGGATCTTCGGCGCCCTCACCCTGGCCCGCGCGCCGGGCGGGCGGCCGTTCACGGAAGAGGACCTGGCGCTCGTCGACGACCTGGTCCACAGCCTCGCGCTGGGCGTGGACAACGCCCGTCTCTACCAGGACACCCGCTCCATCGCCGAACGGCTCCAGCGCTCCCTGCTGCCGGTGCTGCCGGAGGTCGAGGGGCTGCAACTGGCCGCCCGCTACGCGGCCTCCTCGGCCACCGCGCAGGTCGGCGGGGACTGGTACGACAGCTTCGTGCTGCCGCACGGGGACACCGGGCTGGTCATCGGCGACGTCACGGGGCACGACCTCGACGCGGCCATCGCGATGAGCCAGTTGCGCAGCATGTTCCGCGGCATCGCCGTGGACCGCGAGGAGCCGCCCGCGGAGGTGCTGCGCCGGCTGGACCTGGCGAATCACAGTCTCCACCGGGAGGCGACCGCCACCTGTGTCTACGGGCTGCTCAAGGGGTCCGCGCGGGGGCCCTGGGAGCTGAAGCACTCCTCCGCCGGCCATCCGCCGCCCCTGCTCGCCACGCGGGACGGCCGGGCCCGGTACCTGGGCGGCGGAGCCGGGCTGCTGCTCGGCATGGACCCCGACGTGGCCCGGGAGACGGCGCGGCACATGCTGCCGGCCCACTCGACGCTCGTGCTGTACACCGACGGCCTGATCGAGCGCCGCCACGAGCACATCGACGACGCCCTGGAGCGGCTGCGCCGGCACGCCGCCGGTCTGGCCCACGAGCCCCTCGACACGTTCTGCGACGAGCTGCTGATCGGTCTGGGGGCGGACAGCACGGACGACATCGCGGTCCTCGCCGTCCGCCCCACGCCGCCCTGAGGGCCGGGCACCTGGTGCCGCGGCCCTGCCCGTTCGGGCAGCGCCTTCTGCCTCGGTGGCTCCTGACGTGCGCCGCGGGGCGGGGATAGCGTCGCCTCGTGAGCATCACGTCCCGGCGAGCGGCCAGGTGAACGACGAGCGGCTGACCGTGGCGCAGCCGGCCGACGACGCGAACGGACCAGGACCGGCGCCGTACTCGCCCGGCCGGCCGGGCGCGCCGGAGGAACCGCACCTGCCGGAGCGACCTGAGCAGCCTGAGCGGCCCCGCAAGCGCAGACGCCGAGGTCCCGGGCCGGTCACCCTGCTGCTGCTGCCGGCGCTCGTGACCGTCACCGGCGTGGCTGCCTTCCTCGCCCTGGGCGGACTGCCGAACCCGTGGCCCGACGACGACTCCGGTGCCGACCCGTCCACCGCCGCCGGCATCGACCCCTCGTACCTGCCCTGGCTGCGCAAGGCGGCCTCGGCCTGCACCGTCCTGGAGCCGTCCGTGCTCGCCGCGCAGATCGACCAGCTCTCGGGCTGGAGCGACGACTCGGACGAACTCTCGGGCCAGAAGGGCATCGCCGCCTTCACCGACGACGAGTGGCGCACCTGGGGCAAGGACGACGACGGCAACGGGACGTCCTCGCCGCGCGATCCGGCGGACGCCATCATGGCGCTGGGCCGACGGGACTGCTCACTGGCCGGGAAGGTGACCGAACTGCGCACCGAGGGCCGGATCAACGGCGACCTCGTGGAGCTGACGCTGGCCGCCTACGCCGTGGGACCGGACGCCGTGACGGAGGCGGGGCGGGTGCCCGCGGCGGCGAAGACGTACGTCGCCGAGGTCCAGGCCCTGCTGCCCCGGTACGAGGCACTCGACCGGGAGGACTCCGGCGGCGGCGCGGGCGGCGCGGCCGGCGCGCTGCTGACCGCGCCGGTGAGCCCGCTCACCATCACCTCGCCCTTCGGTTCGCGGGAGCACCCGCTGACCGGCGTGACCAAGCTGCACACCGGCGTGGACTTCGCCGCGCCGCAGGGCGCGCAGGTCGTGGCGGCACGGCGGGGACGTGTCGTCTTCGCCGCGCTCACCAGCGCGTACGGCAATCGCATCGTGATCGACCACGGGACCATCCAGGGCAAGCGGGTGGAGACGACCTACAGTCACCTCTCCGCCCTGGGTGTGACCGTGGGGCAGGCGGTGGAGGCCGGGGCACCGATCGGGCGAGTGGGCTCGACCGGCCTGTCCACCGGCCCCCACCTGCACTTCGAGGTCGTCCTGGACGGGTACTACACCGATCCGCGCCCCTGGGTCCTGCCGGACGGGGTTTGAACCGCCGGATCGTGCCGAAGGACTGAGCATGACCCAGTCGAAGCGCGAGACGGAACGGAAGTACGAGCCGCCGCCGGGCGGCGGTGCCTGGCTGCCCGACCTGACCGGCACGGGGCCCGTCGCCTCGGTCACCGCGAGCGGCCCCGGGGAACTCGACGCCGTGTACCACGACACCGCGGACCTGCGGCTCGCCCGGTCCTCGGTCACGCTGCGCCGCCGCACGGGCGGTCCGGACGCGGGCTGGCACCTGAAGCTGCCGCTCGCCGGGGACACGCGGGAGGAGCTGTGGGCCCCGCTGTCGGACGACGTGCCCGACCCGCTGCGCGAATTGACCCTGTCCCGCACCCGGGGCGCCGGGCTGCGTCCGGTCGTACGCGTCCGGTCCACCCGGACCGTGCGGCGGTTGCGGGACGCGGAGGGCCGGGTGCTCGCCGAACTGAGCCTCGACGAGGTGCGTGCGGACGCGGCGGTGTCCGGCGGCGGCCGTGCCGAGTGGACCGAGCTGGAGGTCGAACTGGCGGACGGGGTCGACGCCGGGCTGCTGGACTCGATCGAGAAGAAGCTCCGGAAGAAGGGGGCCGTGCGCGCCGGAGGTCCGTCCAAGCTCGCCCGGGCGCTGCGGGAGACGGGAACGGCCCCTGAGCCGGCACGTGCTCCGGGGGTGGTGGCCGGGTCGGCCGGCGCGTACGTGCTCGCGTACGTGGGCGAGCAGGCCGGCGGGCTGGTGTCGCTGGACCCGGCGGTCCGCCGTGACCTGCCCGACGCCGTGCACCGGATGCGCGTCACGTGCCGCCGGCTGCGCGGTTGCCTGCGCTCCTACCGCTCGGTGCTCGACCGGCGGGTCACCGACCCGCTGTGCGCGGAACTGAGGTGGCTGGCCGGCGAGTTGGGGGCGGCGCGCGATCACGAGGTGCTGGACGAGCGGATCGGCGCCGCGCTGGCGGAGCTGCCGGACGAACTCGTGCTGGGTCCCGTCGCCGCCCGGCTGCGCGTGTGGGAGGTGTCCGGGGGCGACGAGGCGCGGTCCCGGGTCCGGGAGGCCCTGGCCGCGCCCCGCTATCTGCGCCTCCTGGACGCGCTGGACGCCCTGGCCGGGCAACCGCCCCTGCGGGCGAGGGGGGCCGGGAAGCCCGCCCGGACGATGGCCCGGGCGGTGCTCAAGGAGTACGCCCGGCTCGCCGCACGGATGGACCGGGCGTCGGCGCGGCCGTCCGGCCGGTCGCGGGAGACGGGGCTGCACGAGGCGCGCAAGGCGGCCAAGAGGCTCCGCTACGCGGCCGAGGTGGCGCGTCCCGCGCTCGGTGAGCCGGTCGCCCGGCTCGGCGAGCGTGCCAAGGCGGTGCAGCAGTTGCTCGGCGAGCACCAGGACGCCGTGGTCGCCCAGGAGACCTTGCGGGGGCTGGGGGTGGCCGCCCACGCGGCGGGCGAGCAGGCGTTCACGTGGGGGCTGCTGCACGGTCTCGAACGGGCGGGGGCCGAGGCCCGGCGGCGGGAGCTGGCCGAGGTGTGGCGGACGGCCTCGGACCCCGCGCTGCGGGCGCCGCTCGGCCACTGAACGGCGGCCGGGCCGGACTCCCGGCGTCCCTCGCGCATGCGGTGCGGGAGGGCCGGTCCTCAGGCCGCGCGCGCCCGGTCCGGCAGCGCGCGCAGCGGCGCCGCCGGAGTGCGGGCGGCACTGACCCGGTAGGTGATCCGGTCCGGGTCGGCGAGCGGTTCGCCGAGCGTTATCCGGCCCGCGGCGTGCAGCGCGTCGCACTCGGCGGTGGGCAGCGCGACGTAGCAGCCGCCCCGGCCGGTGGCGGAGTCCAGGGGGCGCCAGTAGCTGTATCTGCGGCGCCCGTCCGCCCGCACGGTGACGAAGACCGGTGTGCGTGCGTCGGTGACGACGCGCAGGACCTCGGTCTCGGCGGCACCGGGCCGGGCGGGGCGCCCGGCCTCACGGAGGCCGGGGGTCTGCGGGCGGGCGGCGACGGTGAGCGGCATCGGCGGTGGCCTTTCCAGGTCAGTGACTCGAGAACGCCTACCCGGTCCGGCCGGAGTTGATCTCGATGGAACCGCATTCTTCAGTACGGCACTGACAACGCCCCCGCCGGGCGCCCCGGCAGGGGCGCCCGGCCCGGTTCCTCAGGCGAGTTGGACGAGGAGGTCGCCGCCCTCGACCTGCTGGATGCGGTTGATGGCGAGCCGGGTCACCGTGCCGGACCTCGGCGCGGTGATGGACGCCTCCATCTTCATCGCCTCGATGGTGGCCACGGTGGCGCCCGCCGCCACCTCGTCGCCCTCGGCGACGGCGAGGGTCACCACTCCGGCGAACGGGGCCGCGACGTGACCGGGGTCGGCCCGGTCGGCCTTCTCCGTCACCGGGACGTCGGTGGCGGCCGAGCGGTCGCGGACCTGGATGGGACGGAGCTGGCCGTTGAGGGTGGACATCACGGTGCGCATACCGCGCTCGTCGGCCTCGCCGACGGCCTGCAGTTCGATGAGCAGCCGGACGCCCGGGTCGAGGTCGACCGTGTACTCCTTGCCCGGGCGCAGCCCGTAGAAGAAGTCCTTGCTGTCGAGGACGCCGGTGTCGCCGAACGAGGCCCGGTGGGTCTCGAACTCCCGGGCCGGGCCGGGGAAGAGCAGCCGGTTGAGCGTGGTCCGGCGGTCCTTCTCCAGGCCGCGGCGGTCCTCCTCGGTCAGCTCGGCGAGCGGCTTGGCCCCGGCGCGGCCCCGCAGCGCCCTGGTGCGGAACGGCTCGGGCCAGCCGCCGGGCGGGGTGCCCAGCTCGCCGCGGAGGAAGCCGACGACGGAGTCGGGGATGTCGAACCGGCCGGGGTCCTGCTCGAAGTCGGCCGGGGAGACTCCGGCGCCCACCAGGTGCAGGGCGAGGTCGCCGACGACCTTGGAGGAGGGGGTGACCTTGACCAGGCGGCCCAGCATCCGGTCGGCGGCGGCGTACATCGCCTCGATGTCCTCGAAGCGGTCGCCGAGACCGAGCGCGACGGCCTGGGTGCGCAGGTTGGAGAGCTGGCCGCCGGGGATCTCGTGGTGGTAGACGCGGCCGGTCGGGGAGGCGAGGCCCGCCTCGAAGGGGGCGTAGACCTTGCGGACGCTCTCCCAGTACGGCTCCAGGTCGCCGACGGCCTGGAGGTCGAGTCCGGTGGGCCGCTCGGTGTGGTCGGTGGCGGCGACGATCGCCGACAGGGAGGGCTGCGAGGTGGTCCCGGCCATGGAGGCCACCGCTCCGTCGACGGCGTCGGCGCCGGCGTGGATCGCGGCGAGGTAGGTGGCGAGCTGGCCGCCGGTGGTGTCGTGGGTGTGCAGGTGCACCGGCAGGTCGAACTCCCGGCGCAGCGCGGAGACCAGGGTCGCGGCGGCCGGGGCGCGCAGCAGGCCGGCCATGTCCTTGACGGCCAGGACGTGGGCGCCGGCGTTCACGATCTGCTCGGCCAGCCGCAGGTAGTAGTCGAGGGTGTAGAGCCGCTCGGCCGGGTCGGAGAGGTCGGCGGTGTAGCAGAGGGCGACCTCGGCGACGGAGGTGCCGGTCTGCCGTACGGCCTCGATGGCGGGCCGCATCTGCTCGACGTCGTTGAGGGCGTCGAAGATGCGGAAGACGTCGATGCCGGTGGCGGCGGCCTCCTGCACGAAGGCGTCGGTCACCTCGGTCGGGTACGGGGTGTAGCCCACGGTGTTGCGGCCGCGCAGCAGCATCTGGAGGCAGATGTTGGGCACCGCCTCGCGCAGCGCGGCCAGCCGCTCCCAGGGGTCCTCGGCGAGGAAGCGCAGGGCGACGTCGTAGGTGGCGCCGCCCCAGCATTCCAGGGACAGCAACTGGGGCAGGGTGTGGGCCACGGCGGGCGCCACGGCGAGCATGTCCTTGGTGCGCACCCGGGTGGCGAGCAGCGACTGGTGGGCATCGCGGAAGGTGGTGTCGGTGACGCCGATGGTGGGCGACTCGCGCAGGCGGCGGGCGAACCCCTCCGGGCCCAGCTCGGTGAGCAACTGGCGGGACCCGGCCGGGGGTTCACCGCTCGGCACCGGGGGCAGCTTGGTCAGCGGGTCGATCAGCTCGGGGCGTTCGCCGTGCGGCTTGTTCACGGTGACGTCGGCGAGGTAGGTGAGCAGCTTGGTGCCGCGGTCGGCGGAGTGCCGGGCGGTGAGCAGGTGCGGGCGCTGCTCGATGAACGAGGTGGTGACCCGGCCTGCCTGGAAGTCGGGGTCGTCCAGGACCGCCTGGAGGAAGGGGATGTTGGTGGCGACGCCGCGGATGCGGAACTCGGCGACCGCGCGCCGGGCGCGGTTCACGGCGGTGGTGAAGTCCCGTCCCCGGCAGGAGAGTTTGACCAGCATCGAGTCGAAGTGGGCACTGATCTCCGTACCGGCGTGGGTGGTGCCGCCGTCGAGGCGGATGCCGGAGCCGCCCGGCGAGCGGTAGGCGCTGATGCGGCCCGTGTCCGGGCGGAAGCCGTTGGCCGGGTCCTCGGTGGTGATGCGGCACTGCAGGGCGGCGCCGCGCAGGGTGATGTTCTCCTGGGAGAGACCGAGGTCGGCCAGCGTCTCGCCGGCGGCGATGCGCAGTTGGGACTGGACCAGGTCGACGTCGGTGACCTCTTCGGTGACCGTGTGCTCGACCTGGATGCGCGGGTTCATCTCGATGAAGACGTGGTTGCCGTCGCGGTCGACGAGGAACTCCACGGTGCCCGCGTTGCGGTAGCCGATCTGCCGGGCGAAGTTCACGGCGTCGGCGCATATCCGCTCCCGCAGGGCCGGGTCGAGGTTGGGGGCGGGCGCCAGCTCGATCACCTTCTGGTGGCGGCGCTGCACCGAGCAGTCCCGCTCGAAGAGGTGGATGACGCCGCCCTCGCCGTCGGCGAGGATCTGCACCTCGATGTGGCGGGGTTCGACGACCGCCTTCTCCAGGAAGACGGTCGGGTCGCCGAAGGCGGAGGCGGCCTCGCGGGAGGCGGCCTCGACGGCCTCGCGCAGTTGGGCGGGCTCCTCGACGCGGCGCATGCCGCGCCCGCCGCCGCCCGCGACCGCCTTGACGAAGACGGGGAAGCCGACGTCGTCGGCGGCGCGCACGAGTTCGTCGACGTCGGTGGAGGGCGCGGAGGAGCCGAGGACCGGCACGCCTGCCTCGCGGGCGGCGGCCACGGCACGGGCCTTGTTGCCGGTCAGTTCGAGGATGTGGGCGCTGGGTCCGACGAAGGTGATGCCGGCCTCTTCGCAGGCCCGGGCGAGTGCGGGGTTCTCGGAGAGGAATCCGTAGCCCGGGTAGACGGCGTCGGCTCCCGCCCGGCGGGCGGCGCGCACGATCTCCTCGACGGAGAGGTACGCGCGCACGGGATGCCCCTGCTCCCCGATCTCGTAGGCCTCGTCGGCCTTGAGCCGGTGCAGCGAGTTGCGGTCCTCGTGCGGGAAGACGGCGACGGTGCGCGCGCCGAGCTCGTAGCCCGCCCGAAACGCACGGATCGCGATCTCACCGCGGTTGGCGACCAGCACCTTGCGGAACATTCTTGATCCCTTCAGCCTGCCGGGTGACGAGACCATGGTGTCGGCGCCGCCCCCGGTACGCCATGTGAGCCGGGCCACTCCCGGTGCCGTCATGAACCCGTGCCGGGGCCCTCGGGTCAAGGGTTCGCGTGCGGGTGAGGGGCGCCCACCGCTCAGCCGAGGGCGGTGGCGAGGCGGTGGCGGATGCGGTCGAGGCCGGCCGGGGTGCGGGAGGGTGCGGCGGTGGTGCAGCCGGGCAGTCCGGCCCGGGCGAGGGTGCTCAGCAGCGCCCGGGGGCCGCTGTCGAGGTAGGTGGTGAAACCGGCCCGGCGCAGCGCGTGCAGGGTGCGGTGGAGGACGAGGGGCTCGGTGAGGTGGGCGGCGGCCGCGGTGCGCAGGTGGGCGGGGGTGCGGGCGGGTCCGGCCGTGGTGGCGGTGTAGACGGTGAGCGTGGGCGGGGCGACGCGCTGGGCGCGCAGGAGGCGCCGGAAGGCCCGGTGGACCTCGGTGAGCAGGGGGTGGTGGTAGGCGGTGCGGCTGGTGAGCGGGGTGGCGCGGCGGCCGAGGGCCCGGACGGTGCGCCGCAGGGCGGCCATCTGCTCGTCGGGCCCGGCCAGGACGGTCTGGCCGGGGGCGTTGCGGGCGGCGATCCGTACCTGCGGCAGGTTCTCGGTGCGCAGCAGGTCCGCCGCCTGCCCGGCGGTCAGGTCGGTGGCCAGCAGGCCCGCCGCGGGCAGCGCGGCCTCGCGCAGCATGCGGTCGCGTACGTGCAGCAGCCGGACCCCCTGTTCGAGGGTGATGGCCCCGGCCACGGTGAGCGCGGCGAGGTCGCCCACGCTGTGGCCGAGCACCGCGTGGACGGATGGTGCGGCGAGGTCCAGCAGGAGGGTGGCGGAGGCGACCACGGCGGCGTAGGTGGCCAGGTCGAAGCCGAGGGGGTCGGTACGCACCAGCAGGTCGGGGCCGGGTGCCGCGGGGTCGGTGAGGAGGCGGCCGACGGGGGTGCGGGGGCCGCCGAGCGCGGTGGTGTGGGCGTCCACCGCCCGCAGCACCCGTGCGACGCAGGGCACCTCGCCGAGGTGTCGCAGGGCGCCGGGGAGGTAGGCCCCCTGGCCGGGGCACATCAGCACGGTGGGCCGTGTGCCGCCGGCCGGGGCCGCCGGGTCGTTGCTCATGAGGCGTCTGCGAAGGCGAGCGCGACGTTGTGCCCGCCGAACCCCATGCTGGTGGTGACGGCCGCGAGAGGCCCGGGGGCCAGCGACGCGGGGCTGCGGCCGACGACGTTCAGGCCGATCTCGGGGTCGACCCGTTCGAGGCTGCACGCGGGCGGCGCGGTCCTCTCCCGCAGGGCGAGGACGGTGAGGACGGCCTCGATGGCCCCGGCGGCCCCGAGGGTGTGCCCGAAGGCGGCCTTGGTGGCGCTGACCGCGATGTCGTCGAGGCCTTCGGCGAAGACGCTGTGCAGGGCCTGGGCCTCGCCGAGGTCACCCAGTGGCGTGGAGGTGGCATGGGCGTTGACGTGCCGGATCTGCCCCGGGCGGAGTCCGGCGTCGTGGAGAGCGGCGTCGACGGCGGCGGCGCAGCCCGTGCCGCCGGGCGCGGGCTGGGCCACGTGGTGGCTGTCGTTGGTGATGCCCGCTCCGGTCAGCCGGCCGTGGACGCGGGCGCCGCGGGCCGCGGCGTGCCGGGCGCTCTCGACGACGAGCATGCCGGCGCCCTCCCCCATCACGAAACCGTCCCGGTCGGCGTCGAAGGGCCTGGACGCCCCCTTGGGGTCGTCGTGACGCCGGGAGAGGGCCCGCAGCCGGGCGAACCCGGCCAGGGCCAGCGGGTGCAGCGCGGCCTCGGCGCCCCCGGCGACCACGATGTCGGCTCGGCCGTCCCGGATCATGCCGAGGGCCTGCGCGAGGGCCTCGGCCCCGGAGGCGCAGGCGCTGACCGGCGCGTGCACCCCGGCCCTGGCGCCCACCATCAGCCCCACCTCGGCGGCCGGGTGGTTGGGCAGCATGACCGGGATGGCGCGCGGGCCCACCCGTTCCGCGCCCCGGGTCTCCAGCCGCCGGTACTGCTCCAGGATGCTGGTGAGGCCGCCCAGTCCCACCCCGACGACGACGGCCACCCGCGAACCGTCCGCCGAGAGCGCCGCCACGTCGGGGAACCCGGCGTCGCGGACGGCTTCGCGGGCGGCGACGAGGGCGAACTGCGCCGCGCGGTCGCAGTGCGCGGCCTTGGCGGACGGCAGTGCGGTCGTGGGGTCGACCGCGGCCGGGGCGGCGAGGTACACCTGCGCGGGCCCGCCCGGCTCGGCGAAGTCGACGCGCTCGACACCGCACACGCCGTCCAGCAGGGCCCGCCACGTGGTGGGCACGTCGCCGCCCAGCGCGGTGGTCAGACCCAGTCCGGTGACGACGGCGGCCCGTTCCTCGGGGGAGGGGTCGGCCGCGTGCCGTGGGCTCACGCGGTCCCGCCCGCGGGGACGTCGACGGCCTCGGCGAGGTGGGCCGCGATCTGCCGCACCGTCGTGAGCCGTTCCGCCTGTTCCTGCGGCACCTCGATCTGCCAGCGGTCCTCGATCGCGGCGACCAGTTCCAGTCGGGCCAGCGAGTCGACGCCCAGGTCGTCCTGGAGGGAGGAGTCGGGGTCGATCTCCTCCACGGTCAGGTCCTCGACCGTGGCGGCCAGCAGGTCCCGCACCTCGTCGAGCAACTGTCGTTCGTCAGCGGTGGACGGCATGTCCGGTTCCTCCTCGGTCCGTGCACGGCGCGCCCGGTGCGGGCGGGAGGACCCGGTGGCCCGGGCGCGCCTGCGGTGCCCGGCGACCTGCCGGTTGCACGCCGACAGACTGTCCGGCCGTCCGGCGCGGCAATCGCCGGGCCGGGGGTGACGGCGGAGCGTCGGGTGCGCGCCAGGGGGGTCGGTGGACGCCCGTGTCCGCCTTTCACTGTGAAGCGCCCCGTCGCGGACCGAGGGGGGCGGGCGGCGGGCGCGTAAGGGGCGGGTGGTGGCGCCGCGGTTCCTCAACGGACTTTGGCGGCTCCCTTAAGGCTTTCTGAAGATGACCTTCGAACGGCCGTTTCCCCGCCGGTCGGGTCCTAGGCTCTCGCACACCCCCCACGGTCCCGGTGGGCGCGCCCGCGTCCACCGGGTACGGGGGCTCCGTCAGCCGACCGACAAGCCGAGGTGTCCTGCCCATGGGTTCCCGCCGAGCCGCCCGCCCGTCCCGCTCCCACGCCCGGCCCCGTGGCGGGCCGAGGACCCGCGGCGGCGCGCTGGCCCTCGGCGCCGTGGTCCTGACGGCGGGCGTCGGGATCACGCTGGCCGTCGTCGACGGCGACGACGGCGCCGCGTCGGACCGGGGCGCCGTGGACGCGGCCGACCGGGCGCCGAACGCCGAGGACGCGGCGGGCGGTGCGGCGCCGCTCGCGTCCACGCCGGCGAGCCCGAGCCCCACGGCGAGCGCTTCCCCGAGCGGGAGTACGGGGCCGGAGAAGAAGCCCGGGAAGACGGCGAGCCCGACGGCCGGCGCCGTCAAGGCCCCGGCACCCGTGTCCAAGGCTCCGGTGGAGGCCACCGGAAAGAGCGCCGCCGACGGCTCGGGCGGCGGCCGGTCCGGCGGTGGCGGCTCGGGCACCGGGACGGGCCCGGGTTCCGAGTCGGGCTCGGGTTCCGGATCGGGCTCGGGGACGGGTTCCGGTGCGGGCGGCGGGGCGGAGGCCCAGGTCCTCGCGCTGGTGAACGAGGAGC
The DNA here is from genome assembly GCF_000721365.1 of Streptomyces sp. NRRL F-5650. Taxonomy (NCBI): domain Bacteria; kingdom Bacillati; phylum Actinomycetota; class Actinomycetes; order Kitasatosporales; family Streptomycetaceae; genus Streptomyces; species Streptomyces sp. NRRL F-5650. The sequence goes on from NZ_JOGV01000010.1 coordinate 156,856, forward strand.
GGGCCGCGGCGGGCTGCTCTCCGGTCACCGCGAACGACAGGCTCACGCGGGCCGCGGACGACTACAGCGACGTCATGGCGAGCAGCGGCGTGATGTCCCACACGGGCCCCGACGGCTCCACCATGGCGAGCCGGGTGGAGGCCGCCGGCTACCAGTGGTCGGCGCTGGGCGAGAACATAGCCCGGGGCCAGGCGGACGCCGCCTCGGTGATGGACTCCTGGATGAACAGCCCCGGCCACCGCGCGAACATACTCAACTGCTCCTTCAGGGAACTGGGCGTCGGCGTGCACTTCGGCGACGGCGGCCCCTGGTGGACCCAGGACTTCGGCACCGGCCGCTGAGTTGCCGTCCCCCCTCACCGCCGCGCGGCGCCGCCCGAGTCGGCCAGCGCGAACGACACCGCCACCCGCGCGCCCCCGAGCGGCGCGCGGGTGATCGTCAGCTCGCCGTCCGCCGTACGGGCCGCCCGGGCCACGATGTCCAGGCCGAGCCCGGTGGAACCGCCGACGCTGACGCCCCGGGTGAGGGCCGCCTCCGGATCCGCCACGCCCGGTCCGGCGTCGTCGACGGTGAGGTGCACGTGCCTCTCCCGCCGTTCCACGCGGACCAGGAAGCGGGTGCCCTGCGGGGTGTGCCGGAAGACGTTGCCGATCAGGGCGTCGACGACGGCCGCGAGGTCGTCCTTGGGGAAGGCCACGGGCGTCGGGCGCGGGGTGAGGGACCGCTCGAAGGGCCGCTCCTGCTGGATGGCGAGCACCGACCAGAAGTCCAGGCGCATGGCGACCACCTCGGCGACGTCGCAGGGCTTCGCCGCGCCCGCCCCGGCCCCGGCGAGCTGCGCCGACGCCAACGGGGTGCGCGCCGCCGCGATGATCGAGTCCAGCTCGCGTTCGAGCTGCCCCGCCGCCTCCGTGACCCGGCGCGCGCTGGGCGTGGCGCCCATCCGGTCGGCCTCCAGGTAGAGGGCGGTCAGCGGGGTGCGCAGCCGGTGCGAGAGGTCGGCGACCAGTTCGCGTTCGACGGCGAGCAGGTCGACGACCCGGTCGGCCATGGTGTTGAACGCCACTCCGGCCTCCTGCAGTTCGGGCGGGCCGTCCGGGGCCACCCGTACGCCGAGGTCGCCGGAGCCGAGGGCGAGCGAGGCGCGCTTGAGGCCCCGGGAGGAGCGCACCACGCGGGCGCCGAGCCGGTCGGCGACCAGCACAGAGCCGCCCACCAGGCCGACGGCGAGCAGGGCCATCACGCCCCAGGAGGCCGCGACGCCCCGGGTGAGGTCGGCGGCGGGCACGTACGCCTCGACGACGGCGACCCGCTCGCCCCGCAGGACGACGGGCTGGAGGTACGCCCAGCCGTCCGGGGTGTCGACGGCGAGCGTCTCGCGCCCCCGTACGGCCCGGTCGAGCGCTTCCTCGGGGGCGTGCGGGGTGCCGACGAAGCCGCCGTCGGGCAGCCGCACGGCCAACTGGTCCAGGGAGCCGAGTTCCGCGACGGCCTGCTGGACGTCGGCGCGCCGGGTGGTGAGGGCGAGCACCGGTGAGAGGGCCGCGGCACGCTGCTCGGCGGCGGTGGTGACCCGGTCGCGGGCCTGTTCGCGGACGAGGAGGGCGAGCGGGACGAGGAACGAGAGCGCCACCATGGAGGTGACGGCCAGGGCGATCCCGGCGAGGGCGCGTCTCACGGGGCGCTGACCAGCTTGATGCCGATGCCCCGCACGGTGTGGAGGTAGCGGGGCCTGCGCGCCTTCTCCCCCATCTTGCGGCGGAGCGCGGAGAGGTGGACGTCCACCGTCTGGTCCTCCACGTACGGCTGCTGCCACACCTCGGTGAGGATGCGCTGCCGCGAGACGACCTGGTCGGCATGGGCGGCCAGGTAGGCGAGGAGGTCGAACTCGCGCCGGGTGAGGGGCAGTTCGCGGCCGGCGAGATGGGCGGTGCGCGCGGTGGGGTCGATGCGCAGGTCGGCGACCTGGAGGACGGGCGGCCGCGCGGTCCGCGGGTCGGCGGGCGCGGAACGGCGCAGTACGGCGGCGAGCCGGGCCGCGAGCTGGCCGCCGGAGAACGGCTTGACCAGGTAGTCGTCGGCCCCGGCGTTGAGCAGCCTGATGATCTCGGTCTCCTCGTCCCGGGCGGTGGCGACCAGCACCGGGACGCGGGATATGCCCCGGATCATCCGCAGCACGTCGAGACCGTCGAGGTCGGGCAGCCCGAGGTCGAGCACGACGATGTCGGGCGGGCTCTGGGTGATGTCGCGCAGCGCCTCGAAACCCTGGTGTGCGGTCTTCACCGCGTAGCCGTGTCCGGTGAGGACCTCGATCAGCGCGGCCCGGATCACAGGGTCGTCCTCGACGACAAGTACGGAGGCCATGGGCAGGCACGTTAGCCGGTCCGTCACTATGGTGTCGTGTCCCGCCTCCTTCGCTACCTGGTCATCTGGCTGTCCTGCACGGCGGCCAGTGTCACGGCCGTCATCCTCACGATCCACTTCGTGGTGGGCTCGACCCGGCCGACCGCGCCGGTCGCGCAGACGGCGCCGAAGGAGTTGCCGGACCCGCCCCGGCCGACCGTGTCCAAGACCGTGACGGCCACGCCCGGCCCGGCGCCCACCCGCCGCGCGCCGAGCCCGGCGCCGTCCCGGACCAGCGCGGAGCCGCCCGCGTCGGCTCCGGCTCCCACTCCGACGCCGAGCCCCCGCACCACCGCCCCGCGGCCCCCCGCGGCCGGGGGCGGCCCGGGGTGCGAGGAGGGCGGGGCGGGTGTGTACACGGTGCCGTCCGAGGGGGGCAAGGCCACCGTGCGGTTCGGCGGCGGCGGGGTGTGCCTGATCTCGGCGGTGCCGAACCGGGGCTTCACGGTGAGCACGGAGCAGAGTGCGCCGCGGACGCTGAAGGTGACCTTCACGGCGAGCCGTCACCGCTCGGAGATCACCGCGACGACCGAGCCGCAGAGCCGGGCGGACGTCCGCGAGGTGTCGTGGTGACGTTCCCCACCTCCGTCCCGCGCCTCAGGTCGTGGCGCAGGAGGTGCCGTTGAGGCTGAACGTGCTCGGGGCGGTGTTGGCGGCGCCCTTGTGCGCCGTGAAGCCGAGGGTGACCGTGCCGCCGGCCGGGATGGTGGAGGTGTAGGAGGCCGGGGCGACACGCACCGCGCCGGCGTCCTGGGCGGGGGTGCCGCCCCACATGTTCGTGATGGTCTGGCCGTCGGCGAAGGCGAAGGCGAGCGTCCACGGGCCGACGGCGGTGGCCGCGGTGTTGCGGACGGCGATCTCGCCCTGGAAGCCGCCGGGCCACTCCCCCACGACGCGGTAGGCGACGGCGCAGGCACCGCCGGGGGTGCCGCCGCTCTCCTCGGTGGTGACCTCCACGGCGGCGGAGCGGGCGGAGCGGTTGCCCGCGGCGTCATGGGCGTGGACGGCGAAGGTGTACGGGGTGGCGGCGGTGAGACCGGTCACGGTGGCGGTGGTGGTCGTCGAGGAGGCGACCCGGGTCGCGGTGCCGTCGTGGACCCGGACGACGTCGTATCCGGTGACCGCGGTGTCGTCGGTGGCGGCGGTCCAGCCGAGGGTGACGGAGGTGTCCGTGACCGCGGTGACGACCGGGGGGCCGGGGGCCGTGGGGGCCTCGGTGTCGGCCGGGGAACCGTCGCCGTAGACGGTGGCCTCCTTCGAGGTCCGGGCGATGCCGTTGTCGCCGTGGAAGACGCGTTCGCCCCAGCCGCTGAGCCGGCTCGGGTCGAAGTCGAGCGCCAGGTCGAGGACGGGGTCGGTGTTGCCGCTCCAGGACCAGGCCAGGTAGCCGATCCCGAGCTGTTCGGCGGTGGCCATCATGGTGTCCTCGTCGGGGTCGCCGTACTGGTCGGCGGGGCCGCCGAACTCGCCGATGAGGATGGGGAGTCCGGCGTCGACGAACGCGTTCAGGTAGTCGGTGATCTCCTGGGCGGTGTCGAAGACGCTGTACATGTGGATGGAGAAGATCAGGTTGCCGGTGGGGTCGGCGTCGTGGACGGTCCGGGCGTTGGCGCGCATGACGCCCTGCCAGTCCTGGCCCCAGTTGGGCGCGTCCACCATGATCGTGTGCTGCAGTCCGGCGGCGCGCAGCTTCTTGACGGCGGCGACGGTCGGTTCGGTCCAGCCGGCGGGGTCGGTGTTGCCCCAGGGCTCGTTGCCGATGTTGACGACGACGTAGTCCTCCTGGCCGGCCAGCACGTCCTTCAGGCCGATCCAGTAGTCGGCGGCGTGGTCGAGGGTGCCGGCCGCGGTGTCCTCGCCGTATCCGGTGGTGTCGTGCACCTCCAGGACGCAGATCAGCCGGTTGGCCTTGCACTGCCCGATGACGGCGGCGACGTCCTCGGGACCGTTCTCGCTCCAGCGGTGTCCGTCCGACAGGACGACCCTGACGCTGTTGGCGCCCAGCGCTTTGATGTCCGCCAGGGACTGCGTTTCGCCGGGGTACCAGGTGTGCGCGTGGTTGACCCCGCGCATGACGAAGTCGTTGCCGTTGCCCTCCAGCAGCCGGCCCTCGCCGATGTGCAGGCCCACCGCCTGCGCTCCGGGCGACTGGACTGCGGCGGCCCGGGCTCCGGGCGACTGGGCCACGGCCGCTGCCGGGCAGAGGGCGCCGACGACCACCAGCCCGATCAGGGCGGCGAGCCCTGTCAGCAGGCGGGCGGAGAGTGCTCGGGGTGCGGGTGTATCGCGTCTTGCTGTGCGCACGGCGACTCCAGGAGGGGTAGTGCGGACACGGGCGACGGCGAGAAGAAGTGTGGGAGCGCTCCCACAGCTCGCCCCCATGGAACTCATTGCGCCGCGTACACGTCAAGACTGCGGACAGAAATCGCTTGCTCGCCCGGGCCCCTTGCGGGGGCCCCGCATCAGGGCACGTCGCCCCGCCAGTCGAAGCGGCGCGCGTCCCCCGGCCTCGGGGTGTACGAAGCGCGGCCGCCCGGGCCGTAGCGGCCCACCTCCGTCGCCAGGAGCACTCCGCGGTCCCGCTCCTGTGCCGTGAGGTCCGTGACGTCCAGCAACAGGCCGTCCAGAGGGCCGCCCACCAGGTGCGCGTAGGCGCGGCCGGCGCGCGGGCCGGGGTTGTCGTGGTCGGCGCCGTAGACCCTGCCGCGCATGAACTCCACCTCATCCATGGGGTGAAGCCTCGCATCCGCCACTGACAACGGCCCCTCGCCGGGGCGGCGGTCCGTCGCTACAGCGGTGGTTCGTCCAGCAGTTCCAGCAGACAGCGAGCGCCCGCCCGGGCCGTCGCGGCACCGGCGGTGCCGGTCACGGCGGGGAAGACCCGGCCGTAGGCGGCTGCGCGGTTCAGGGCACTGAGCCGCCAGGCGATGCTCACCGCCCGGCGCAGTTCCACCGTCGTGCGGCCGGTGTCCGTCCAGGGTTCGAGGTAGGCGTCGCGCAGGCGCGGGAGCACCCGCGGCCCGTGGTGTCCGGCGGCCCGGCGGGCGGGGACGGCGAGGCCGGCGAAGGGGTGGGCGACGACGGCGTCGCCCCAGTCGAAGAAGGTGAACCTGCCGGGCGCCGGGTGGAAGACCTGCCCCTCGTGCAGGTCGGCGTGGTCCAGGGAGTCGGGGACACCCAGCGCGTCGAGTTCAGCGCACCAGTCCGTCAGGCGGGGGCGCAGTGCCCGCAGCGCGGCCCGCTCCGGGGACGCCTGCGGGGTGTCGTCGAGCCGGTCGAGGACGCCGGGCAGCGCGGCGGTGGGCACGGCGGGGACGCCGAGGCGTGCGATGTCTCCCGCGCGCGGCGCCAGGGCGTGCTGCACGGCCGCGTACTGGCGCACGAGTTCCTCCCACGTGCCGGGAGCGACCGCCTCCCGTGCGAGGACGTCCCTGAGCAGCGGTCCGCCGTCGGGCAGCAGCGACCAGCCGCGGCCGGTGTCCACCGCCAGTGGTTCCAGTACGTGCCCGGGGACCCAGCGGGCCAGTGCCGCGGTCAGGCCGCCTTCGAAGGCGCCGGCCGGCGGGTTCGCCTTGAACCAGACCGCGCCGTGTTCCTCAACCTCCAGCCGCAGCAGGACCGACCACGGCCGCAGCCGCGCCCGCCACCGCCCCGTCGGCCGCAGGCCGTGGGCGGTGAACCCGGCCCGCACCCAGGCGAGCACCTCGGCGCGCCAGGCCGGCTCCTCCCAGGGGGTGACGGTGTCCCGGTACCCTCCCCGGTCCACGGCCACGGGCGTGTCACTGAGCATCGGGCCATCCCAGCACGCCGCGCCGCGCGCGGCCACCCGTTTCGCGTGCGGGGACGGCCGTCCGGGCCCGCCGGTACCGGAGGGTGCCGGTACCGGCGGGCCCGGGGCTCTCGCCCGGCCGGGGCGGCGGATCAGACCAGGTCGAAGCGGTCGAGGTTCATGACCTTGACCCAGGCGGCGACGAAGTCGTGCACGAACTTCTCCTTGGCGTCGTCGCTGGCGTAGACCTCGGCGAGCGCCCGCAGTTCGGCGTTGGAGCCGAAGACCAGGTCGGCCCGGCTGCCGGCCCACTTGACCTCGCCCGTGGCGGCGTCGCGGCCCTCGAAGGTGGTCCGGTCCTCGGAGGTCGCCGTCCAGGTGGTGCCGAGGTCGAGCAGGTTGACGAAGAAGTCGTTGGTCAGCGAACCGGGCGTCCGGGTGAAGGCGCCGAGCTGGGACCGCTGGTGGTTGGCTCCCAGCACACGCAGGCCGCCGACCAGGACGGTCATCTCGGGCGCGCTCAGGGTGAGCAGGTTGGCCCGGTCGAGGAGGAGGTACTCGGCGGGCAGCCGGTTGCCCTTGCCGAGGTAGTTGCGGAACCCGTCGGCGGTCGGCTCCAGTGCCTCGAAGGACTCGGCGTCGGTGTGCTCCTCCGTCGCGTCGACGCGGCCCGCGGTGAAGGGGACCTCCACCTCGAAGCCCGCTTCCTTGGCGGCCTTCTCGACGGCGGCGCAGCCACCGAGGACGATCAGGTCGGCCAGGGAGACCTTCCGGGCGCCCGAGCCGGAGTTGAACTCCTGCCGGACGCCTTCCAGGACGCGCAGGACCTGGGCCAGCTCGTCGGGTTCGTTGACCTCCCAGCCGCGCTGCGGCTCCAGGCGGATGCGGGCGCCGTTGGCGCCGCCGCGCTTGTCGCTGCCGCGGAAGGTGGACGCGGAGGCCCAGGCGGTGGAGACCAGTTGGGCCACGGACAGCCCGGACTCCAGGAGCTTGGTCTTGAGGGTGGCGATGTCCCCGGCGTCGACGGTCTCGCCCTCGGGCTCGGGCAGCGGGTCCTGCCAGAGCAGGGTCTCCTCGGGGACCTCCGGGCCGAGGTACAGGGACTTCGGGCCCATGTCGCGGTGGGTCAGCTTGAACCAGGCGCGGGCGAAGGCGTCGGCGAATTCCTCCGGGTTCTCGTAGAACCGGCGGGAGATCGGTCCGTAGACCGGGTCGAGGCGCAGCGACAGGTCGGTGGTGAGCATCCTGGGCCGGTGCTTCTTCGACGGGTCGTGCGCGTCGGGGATGATCTCCGGGGCGTCCTTGGCCACCCACTGGTGGGCGCCGGCCGGGCTCTGCTCCAGCTCGTACTCGAACTCGAAGAGGTTCTTGAAGAAGCCGTTGCCCCACTGGGTGGGCGTGCTGGTCCAGGTGACCTCGAGGCCGGAGGTGATGGCGTCGCCGCCCTTGCCCGTGCCGTGGGTGCTCTTCCAGCCGAGGCCCATCTGCTCCATGGGGGCGGCCTCGGGGTCGGCGCCGACGGCGTCGGCGGGACCGGCGCCGTGGGTCTTGCCGAAGGTGTGGCCGCCGGCGATCAGCGCGACGGTCTCCTCGTCGTTCATCGCCATGCGGCGGAAGGTCTCACGGATGTCGCGGGCGGCGGCGATCGGGTCCGGGTTGCCGTTGGGGCCCTCGGGGTTGACGTAGATCAAGCCCATCTGGACGGCGCCGAGCGGGTTCTCCAGCTCGCGGTCGCCGGTGTAGCGCCGGTCGTCGAGCCAGGTGGTCTCGGGGCCCCAGTAGACGTCCTCCTCGGCCTCCCAGACGTCGGCCCGGCCGCCGGCGAAGCCGAAGGTCTCGAAGCCCATCGTCTCCAGCGCGACGTTGCCGGAGAGGACGAGCAGGTCGGCCCAGGAGAGGTTCCGGCCGTACTTCTTCTTGACCGGCCACAGCAGGCGGCGGGCCTTGTCGAGGTTGCCGTTGTCGGGCCAGCTGTTGAGCGGGGCGAAGCGCTGCTGGCCGGCGCCCGCGCCGCCGCGGCCGTCGCTGATGCGGTAGGTGCCGGCGCTGTGCCAGGCCATCCGGATCATCAGCGGGCCGTAGTGGCCGAAGTCGGCGGGCCACCAGTCCTGGGAGGTGGTCAGCACCTCGGCGATGTCCCGTTTCACGGCGGGCAGGTCGAGGGCGTTGAAGGCCGCCGCGTAGTCGAACTCCTCACCCATCGGGTTGGCGACGGCGGGGTTCTTGGCGAGGATCTTCAGGTTGAGCCGTTCCGGCCACCACTGCCGGTTCCCGCCGCCCTGCGTGGGGTGCGGGGCGCGTCCGTGAGGGACCGGGCAGCCGCCCGTCTCCTCGGCCTTCGCGTCGGTCACGATGGCGTCGTGGTTCTCGGACATGGAAATCCTTCCGAACGGGGCGGATCAGGGTGCTGGAGAACTGCCGGGGGTGGAGCAGTCGGGGCACAGGCCCCGGTAGATGACCTCGGCCTCGTCTATCACGAAGCCGTGGTCGTCGGAGGCGGTCAGGCAGGGCGCGTCGCCGACGGCGCAGTCGACGTCGGCGAGCACGCCGCAGGAACGGCACAGGACGTGGTGGTGGTTGTCACCGACCCGTCCCTCGAACCGCGCCGGTCCGCCGGGGGGTTGGATACGGCGCACGAGCCGTGCCGCGGTGAGGGCGTGCAGGGCGTCGTACACGGCCTGGAGGGAGACGTGCCCCACGCGTCGGCGCACCCCGCGGGTGAGCGCCTCGGCGTCGAGGTGGCCGCCCTCGCGGACGGTGTCGAGCAGCGCGACGCGGGCGGCGGTGACCCGCAGTCCCGCCCGGCGCAGGTCGTCGGCGGTGGCCGGATTCCGGGAGTTCCGGGATGCCGTCATGGCGGTGAACCTACTCCCTGGAACACGAACGACTCAAGGAAACGAGCGAATCGTCTCTGCGGGTCGCCGCTCCCGGGCGTCGGGCGGAACGCCGGTCCGGGCGCCGCCGGACGAACGTGGTAGGAAACGTGCGTGGCGGGCACCGGCAGGAAATGCCGCCCCGTGCGGTGCGACGACAGGAATGAGTTGCCGGTGCTTGTGAAGACGTTCCGCTGGGCTTTCGTGGTCACCGCCCTCGGTCTGGCCGCGGGAGTGCTCTACGACGGCTGGACCGCCCTCGGCCTGGTGGCCATCCTCGCCGTCCTGGAGATCTCGCTGTCCTTCGACAACGCGGTGATCAACGCCGGGATCCTGAAGAAGATGAACGCCTTCTGGCAGAAGATCTTCCTCACCGTCGGCATCGTGATCGCGGTCTTCGGGATGCGGCTGGTCTTCCCCGTGGTGATCGTGGCGATCAGTGCCCGGCTGAGTCCGTGGAACGCGGTGCACCTGGCGCTCACCGACAAGAACCGCTACCAGGAGCTGGTGACCGACGCCCACCCGTCGATCGCCGCCTTCGGCGGCATGTTCCTCCTGATGATCTTCCTGGACTTCGTCTTCGAGGACCGGGAGGTCAAGTGGCTGGGGTGGGTGGAGCGTCCGCTGGCCAGGCTCGGCCGGGTGGACATGCTGTCGGTCTGCATCGCCCTGGTGGTGCTGCTGGTCTCCGCGACGACCTTCGGCGCCCACGCCCACCAGCACGGCGGCACGCACGCCGACAAGACGGAGACGGTCCTGCTGGCGGGCGTCGCCGGTCTGATCACCTACCTGGTCGTGGGCGGTCTCTCCGGGTTCTTCGAGCAGCGGATCGAGGACGAGGAGGAGCGCGAGCAGGAGGCGGAGGAGCAGGCGGAACGGGCGGCCGGGTCCCGGTCCCCCGTCAAGCTGGCGGGCAAGGCCGCGTTCTTCATGTTCCTCTACCTGGAGGTCCTGGACGCGTCGTTCTCCTTCGACGGCGTCATCGGCGCCTTCGCCATCACCAACGATGTCGCCGCGCACCCGGTAGAAGCCGCCCGACGCGGCGTGCAGCGCGTCGACGACGTACCGCGCGCCGGGTTCCCTGATCGCCCTCGGGAACTGGACGTTCCACGAGTGGTCGTACCCCTCGGACACCACGTGGATCCGGGTGCGGCCGTTCTCCTGGACGCACTCGACCACCACCGAGCCCGCGGGTGCCGCGGTCACGGTCGCCACGGCGGCTGCCCCGGTGGCCGGCGCGTACGTCGGCAGGGTGGCCGCGAGCTTGACGTCGCGGGCGACGGGCACCGAGCCCTGCTGCGCGGCGTCGACCGCTGCCTCGCTCGCGTCCACGCACACCAGGGAGCCGTCCGTGGTGACGAGGAAGAGGCGCTCGTCGCGGTACTGCATGGACAGCGCGGAGCCGCCGCCCGTGCCGAGCTTCCACAGCCGGGTGCCGTCCCGGTCGAAGCAGTACACCGAGGACGCGGAGTCCCCGGCGAAGACGAACCGGCCGCCGGGCGAGGTGGCGCAGGAGTAGACGGGGCTGTCGCATTGGTACGTCGCCTCGATGGCCCCGGTCGCCTTGGACAGCCGCTGGACGGTGTGGCGCGCGGTGCCCGCGTACACCGCGTCGTCCTCCTGCCAGCCGAAGAGCACGGCGCCCCGGGTGGGGGTGTGCCACAGCTCGGCGGTGCCGTCCGGGGCGTGCGCCGTCACGCCGCGGTTGTGCCCGTGGTAGACGGCCCGGTCGTCGGCGCGCACCATCCAGGCGTGCTCGCCGCGCCCGCCGCGCGACCACTGGTGCTCGTCCTCGTGGTCGATGACGGTGAGCCGTCCGGCGCGGTCCGCGACGTGCAGCACGCCCTCGTGGATGTCGAGCCAGAAGATGTCCACGTCGGCGGCGATGTCGTAGGCGGCGAAGGGCAGCTTGGACGACAGGTCGTAGACCCGGCCGTCGTCGCAGCCCGCGTAGATCCAGAAGTCGTCGGCGACCAGGCACTTGACGCCGTCGGGCAGTTGGTAGCGGGCGAGGACCTCGCCGCCGTGGGCCAGGGTGTAGACGTCACCCGCCTGGTTGCCCACCCAGCACTTGTCCTCGTCGATGTGGATGCCGAACGCCGCGGAGCCGGTGCGGAACCGCCACAGGACCGGGGCGACCGCGCGGGCCGTGGAGGGCGCGGAGGCCACCTGCCGGCGGGTGACGGCGCGGGGCGCGCGCTGTCCCTGCACGGCGGGCTCGTACCCCTTGCGGATCTTCTCGGCTATCTTCTTGGCCGCGGCGGCCTCGGCCTTCCCGGCGGTGGGGAACGACGACGTCTGGGTCTGCCCGGCGGCGCCGATCCGGCCGTACCGCACCGACACGACCTGTCCCTGGACGGTGACTTCGTAGAACTTGTGCGCGCCCCCGCCGTCCTGCGACAGCTCCAGGTACGTCCTCGACATGGCAGACCTCTCCCCGATCGGTCCCGCGGTGTGTTCCGCGGGTTCCACTGCCTGAACCGTAGGGGCAGCCACTGACAACGGCCGGGCGGGCGGCCCCCGCACCGCCCATTGCACGTACATGACAGGTTTGTTGACAGCTCGTCAACTCCCTTGTACGGCACCGGCAGACGCCCGAGGCTGATCAACGGCCGGGTGCGGAACGCGACGTTCCCCGGCCGGGTGCGCGATCCCGCGCACGCCCCCACAGTCGCGCGCCCCACCCGGGCGTGCGCCGCCTGGAGGAGGACTCCCTCGTCATGGCACGACTGCGTAGCAAGAGAATCCGGTTCGCCGCGCTGACCGGTGCGGCGGCCCTCGCCCTCACCGGCGGGCTCACCGCCCTGCCCGCCCAGGCCGCCCCGGCCGAGGGCACCGTCCTGGCCGCCGGGTCGCCCACGGCCGTCAAGGACAGCTACATCGTCACGCTCAGGAAGGACGCCGGGCTCAAGGCGTCCTCGGGCGCGGGCAAGGACCTCGTCGAGGAGTACGGCGGCACGGTGCGCCGGACGTTCCACAGCGCGCTCAACGGCTACACCGCCACGCTCTCCGCCGCCGAGGCCAGGCGGCTCGCCGCCGACCCCGCGGTGGCCTCGGTCGAGCAGGACCAGCGCGTCCACCTGACCGACACCACGCAGTCCAGCGCGCCCTGGGGCCTGGACCGCATCGACCAGGCCGCCCTGCCGCTGTCCGGCACGTACACCTACCCCGACACCGCGGGCAGCGGCGTCACGGCGTACGTCATCGACACCGGCGTGCGCATCACCCACCAGCAGATCAGCGGCCGGGCCTCCTACGGCTACGACGCCGTCGACGGCGACACCACCGCCTCCGACGGCAACGGCCACGGCACCCACGTGGCCACCACGATCGCGGGCACGACCTACGGCGTCGCCAAGAGGGCGAAGGTCGTGGCCGTGCGCGTGCTGGACAACAACGGGTCGGGCACCACGGCCGGGGTGATCGCCGGCGTCGACTGGGTGACCGCCAACCACTCGGGCCCCTCGGTCGCCAACCTGTCCCTGGGCGGCGGCGCCTCCACCACCCTGGACAACGCCGTGCGCTCGTCCATAGCCAGCGGCGTCACCTACGCCATCGCCGCGGGCAACAGCAACGCCAACGCCTCCTCCTACTCCCCCGCCCGGGTCACGGAGGCCATCACCGTCGGCGCCACGACGAGCACGGACGCCAGGGCGAGCTACTCGAACTACGGCTCCGTGCTGGACCTCTTCGCCCCCGGCTCCTCCATCACGGCGGGCTGGAACACCGGCGACACGGCGACCAACACCATCTCGGGCACCTCGATGGCGACCCCGCACGTCGCCGGAGCGGCGGCCGTCTACCTGGCCGGGCACACCTCGGCCACCCCGAGCCAGGTCGGCACCGCGCTGGTCAACGGCGCGACCAGCGGCAAGGTGACCAGCCCGGGCACGGGCTCGCCCAACCGCCTGCTGCGGCTCGTACCGTGACGGCACGCACGACCGCACGACCGGCCGAGCGTCCGGCTGTCTGACCCTCCGGCCGTCCGAGCGTCCGACCGCACCGCCTGCGCCCCGGGGCCGTCCGCTCCGGGGCGCAGTGCCGGTGTGTCCGCGATGCCGCCGCCGGTCAGCCGGTCCGCTCGACGCTCCACCGCGGCACCCGGGCGAAGAAGTCGACCGCCTCCGCCCGCCAGCGGCCCCGCCAGCCCTCCGCCACCTGGCGGGCCTGCTCCGCGTGGCGCCGCATGTCGTCCTCCAACAGGGCGTCCACGCCGTGCCGTTCCCCGATCGCCCGGATCTCGGCGACCGTGTCCGGGGGGCAGGAACGGTCCCCGAGGGCGGCCTCGACCGTCGCGCGCTCGGAGCCGGTCACGGTGGCGAGCAGGCGCGTGACGGCGTAGCTGCGCCTGCCCTCACGCAGGTCGCCGCCCGTCGGCTTGCCCATGGCCGCCTCGTCGCCGAAGAGGTCCAGCCAGTCGTCCCGCATCTGCCCGCAGATGCCGGTCAGTCGCGCGTAGTGGCGCAACTCGTCCTCGTGGGCTCCCGGTTCGACGCCCGCCGCCAGGAGTCCGAGCCGCATCGGGGCGAGCACCGAGTAGCGGGCGGTCTTGTGGTCGGCGACGTCGTGCAGGACCTCGATGTCCGGGGCCGAGGCGGCGAAGTCCCGTTCCAGGTCGACGATCTGTCCGACGAAGGTGTCGGCCGCGGCCCGCGTCTGGACCTCGACCATGGCCTGCCGCAGCCCGGCCGGCAGCCCGGCGTCCAGCAACACCCGCAGGCTCAGGGCGAGCGCGAGGTCGCCCGCCAGCACGGTGAGCCCCAGTGCCGCGCGCGGGTGTGCGGGGTAGCGCTCCCGGTAGGCGTAGTAGGTGGTCGGACCGCCCCGGCGGGTCGCGCTGTCGTCGATGAGGTCGTCGTGCACCAGGCCGTGGGTCTGCAGCAGTTCGACGCTCAGCGCGGCGGCGTCCAGCCCCTCGACGGGTTCCTCCGTCACGAGGCGGGCGGCCTCGTACAGCAGCACCACCCGCATCCGCTTGCCGCCCCGCATCGACAACTCGCGCAGCAGGCCGAGGCATTCCGGGGTGAAACGGCTGAACGCCGGCACGTCGAGCACGGACCCCAGACCGTCGAAGTACTCGGCGAAACGCTCCTCGAACCTCCGCTGATGCCCGACGAGCCGGTCCGGCAGCCGCGCGACGCTCACGAAGTCCTCCAGGGGTGGGGCGGATGACACGCACGCAGTGTGTCAGGCGGCGCGGGTGCCGCAGGACGCGGGCATGCCGACGGCCCGGCCCGCGGGTCCGCGGGCCGGGCCGTCGACGGCGCGTCGTTCAGCCCTGGCGGGCCTTGAAGCGCGGGTCCTTCTTGTTGATCACGTAGGTCACGCCCCGGCGGCGCACCACCTGGGCGCCGGGGCGTGCCTTGAGGGCGCGCAGGGAGTTGCGGACCTTCACGACTGCCTCCTCGTGCTGCTCGGAGCCGTTCGGCGTTCCTCTTGCCGCTCGGAGCCGTTCAGCGTTCCTCGCGGAACGGCACGTGCTCCCCCGCCACCGGGTCGTACTTGCGCAGGACGAGCCGGTCGGGGTCGTTGAGGCGGTTCTTGCGGGTGACGTAGGTGACGCCCGTCCCGGCGGACGACTTCAGTCTGACGACCGGGCGTGCGGTGCTGCGGGCCATGGTGCTCCTTCCGACCGCGGCGCGGGCTGCGGTTCTGTCCCGCGCATGTCAGTCATGCGGCACAACGCCGACGGCCCCCGGGACATTCCCCGCGGCCGTGCCGGTCAGCACTCCTGCCAGAGCCGGGTCATCACCCGCACCCCGAAGCGCAGGCCCTCCAGCGGCACGCGCTCGTCCACGCCGTGGAAGAGCCGGCCGTAGTCGAGGTCGTGGGGCAGCTTGAGCCCCTTGAAGCCGAAGCAGCGGATGTCGAGCTTGGTGAAGGCCTTGGCGTCGGTACCGCCGGGGTTGCAGTACGGCACCGGGTGCCCGTCGGGGTCCTCGGCGCGCACGGCGGCACACATGGCGTCGACGAGCGGGCCGTCGAAGGAGGTCTCCATCGCGATGTCGTGGTTGACCCACTCCCGGGTGACCGAGGGCAGCAGCAGGGCGTCGATCGTGTCGATCAGCTCCTGCTCGTGGCCCGGCAGGAAGCGCCCGTCGACGCGGGCGGTGGCCCGGCCGGGGATGACGTTGGTCTGGTAGCCGGCCGTGAACATGGTGGGGTTGGCCGAGTTGCGGAGCACGACCTGCATGAAGTCGGCCACGTGTCCGAGCTTGGCCAGCTCGGCGTCGAGGTCCTCGGCGTCGAGGTCGAGGTCGACGCCTTGGAGGCGCGCCGCCTCCGCCAGCAGTGCGCGCACCGGCTCGATGAGCCGCACGGGGAAGGTGTGCCGGCCGATGCGGGTGAGGGACTCGGCGAGGTCGGTGACGGCGTTCTCGTCGTTCGGGGAGGAACCGTGCCCGGCGCGGCCCGACGCCGTCAGCTCCATCCACGCCATGCCGCGCTGGGCGTTCTCGATCGGGTAGAGGCGCCGGGTGTCGTCCAGGGCGTAGCTGAAGCCGCCGCCCTCGCCGATCGCCTCGGTGACACCGGCGAACAGCTCCGGCCGGTGCTCGACCAGCCAGTGGGCGCCGTACTTGCCGCCGGCCTCCTCGTCGGCGAGGAAGGCGAGGACGATCTCGCGGGCGGGCCGGGTGCCGGTGCGGGCGAAGTGGCGGGCGGTGGCCAGCATGACGGCCACCGTGTCCTTCATGTCGATGGCCCCGCGGCCCCACAGGTAGCCGTCCCGGATCTCCCCGGAGAACGGCGGCACCCGCCACTCGGCGGCGTCGGCCGGTACGACGTCCAGGTGGCCGTGGACCAGCAGGGCGCCCCGGGAGGGGTCGCTGCCGGGGATGCGGGCGACGACGTTGGCGCGGCCCGGGACGCTCTCCACCAGCTCGGAGGCGAGGCCGGCCTCGGCGAGGCGGGCCACGACCCAGTCGGCGCAGGCGCGCTCGTCGCTGGTGGGGTTGGAGGTGTCGAAGCGGATCAGCTCCGCGCAGAGGTCGACGACCTCCCGCTGGGCCTCCTCGGAGGCCGGGACGGGTGCGGGGACGGTGGTGCTCACGGTGCTCCTACGGTGGCCGTGCCGGAGGCGGCCGGGGTGGGTTCGGTGGTGTCGTCCAGGGCCGTGGTGCCGTACGTCCTGATCCAGCCGGCGAGGCCGAGGACGCAGTAGAGGACGAAGGCGGTCAGCAGGGAGTTCAGGGCGGGGATGCCGCCGTCGTAGAACTTGCCGACGCAGAAGGCGGCGGCCCAGATGACCAGGGACATCGGCACCCAGGTCGGCGAGCTGGCGGGCAGGGTCTCCGCGTCGCGGGTGGCGTCCAGGGGCGCCCGCATGCGGCGCACCACCCAGTACTCGGCGACGATGATGCCGCCGACCGGCGGGATGGCGACGCCCAGCACCGACAGGAAGTCGGTGAAGTGGGTCATGATCCCGACGGCGGAGAGCAGGGTGCCCGCGATGCCGAGCACGATGGTGACCGCGCCGCGGTGCACGCGCTTGCCGAAGACGACCTGGAAGAAGTTGACGACGCCGAGCGAGGAGCCGTACAGGTTCCAGTCGTTGATCTTCGCGGTGGACATCAGGACGACCAGCACGCCGAAGACACCGGAGGTGGAAAGCACGATCTGGGAGACCTGGCCGCTGCCGACCATGTGACCGAGCAGGACGCCGGTCAGGCCGACGATGTACTCGGAGAGGATCATCGACGAGGCGCTCTGCAGGAAGACGTGGCTGCCCTTGCGGTTGTAGCGGGTCATCTCCGGGGAGACGATCGCGCCGGTCATGAAGCCGCCCGCGATGGCGGTCGCGGCGACGGCGAGCGGGATGGTCTCGCCGGGTGCCGGGGAGTGGATCAGCTCGGAGAAGGAGTGGTCGCTCAGCGCGTCGGTGACCGACCAGGCGACCATGGCGAAGAACAGCGGCGTGACGATCTTCGCGAAGACGGCCATGTACTTGAAGCCGAAGATGACCAGCACCGTGATGCCGACGCCGGCGGCCGCGCACCACAGCCAGGAGGGGCCGCCGACCAGCGCGGAGACGCTGTCGCCGAAGATCGTGTTCTGTACGCCGAACCAGCCGACGAGGCTGACCGAGATGACCAGGCTGACCAGCGCCGAGCCGTTGCGGCCGAAGCCCGCCCAGCGGGTGAGCAGCGGGGTCGCCAGTCCCTCGCGCATGCCCGCGAGGCCGATCGCGAAGATCACGACCTCGAGGATCACCGCGCCGAGCGTGAACGCGAGGAAGGCGTCGCCGAAGGTCATGCCGACGCCGATGGTGGCGCCGAGGGTGAACTGCGAGATGGAGCCCGACTGAGCGAGCCACTGCAGCAGCATGGTCCAGAAGCCGAGCCGCTTGTCGCGCGGGACGCGGGAGAGGGCGTAGTCGTCGCTGCCCACGGCTCCCGTGGCCGCTTCCCCGGCGGGGTTCTTGTCCATGGTCATGATCACGACCCTCCGGGTTCGCGGCCGAGGGTCTGCAGCCGGGTCAGCGAGCCGTAGCGGGACACGAGGGCGTCGAACTCCTGGTCGTCGTGGAAGTCGAGCTGTCCGCCGCCGTAGGCCTTGGCGGTCTCGACGGCGAACCGGGCGGCGGCCGCGATGTCGGTCTCGTGGCTGGCGCCCGTCTGGCAGCCGGGCACCGCCGCCGCGGAGGTGATCGCGAGGCCGACGACGGGAGCCGCCGTCGCCGTGGCCGGCTGCAGGATCGAATTGATGTGGTGTACACCGTTACCGTACGGGGTGATGTCCTGCGTGGTCACGGGGTACGTGACCAAGGGCTCACCGGTCACCACGGCCAGCAGCTCGCCGAGCCGCTCGCTCACCTTGAGCACCCAGCCCTCCTTGACGGTGGGCGACAGGGCCAGGCCCTTGTGGTTGATGATCCGGTTGCCCTTGGTGGTGTCGACCGAGAGCACGGCCTCCATCTCGTCGGTGACCTCGTACCGGTTCATGGTCGCGATGTCGACGGGCGAGTCCATGAAGGGCACCGGGTCGTGCGGCGCGGTCGGGGCGTTCGGGCAGATGTGGGTGGCCACGATCACGTCGCCGTCCAGCACGTCGCCCCGGCGCCGCATGTCGAGCAGCTTGGCGGCGGTGGCGAGCGCCGCGACGGCGCCGTCCGCGTCGGAGACCAGGCCGACCGCCTCGGGGCGCGCCCCGACGCCGCCGAGCCGTCCCACCACGCCGAGGGTCCGCGCGGAGCCCCCGCCGCTGCGGCCGGACCGGCCCGGTATCCGCACGAGCACGAAGTCCGTCGAGCCGCGCTCGCCGGTGACGGTGGTGACCTCGGCGCCGGAGCCCCCGGGGCCCGCCACGGAGTCGAGGTGGGCGGCGACGCGCTTGCCGTCGACGTCGGGATCGTCGAGCAGATCCACGAGGTCCAGGACGTACTTCAACATGGGCAGTTCTCCTGATCCGCACCGGGGCGGTGCTGACAGCAGGTTCGGGATCGACTAGCGTTGTCCGCAACTGTTTCCCGTTATCTGCAATACGGGTCTGAATGGTGAGATGCGAGGAGAGGAGCCGCCATGGCCGGGCGCCTCGGGCAGCCCGCGGACCGCAGGACGCCCGCAGGGGCGCTGCAGACCGTCGACCGAGCCCTGCTGGTGCTGCTGGCGTTCGAGCGCACCCGGCCGGACTGGGGCGTCACCGAGATCGCCGCCGAGTTCGGCTGGGACACCTCGGTCGCCCAGCGCCTGCTGTCCACCCTCGCGGGCCGCGGCTTCCTGGTCTCCGACCCGGCGACCCGGCGCTACCGCATCGGCCCGGCCGCCCTGCGCCTCGGGCGTCTGTGGGAGCGGTCCGGCTCGCTGGAGCTGCTGGCGGAGCCGGTCCTCCAGGAGCTGCGGGCGGCGACCGGTGACACGGTGCTCTTCTGCCTGCCCGACAGCTTCCACATGCGCTGCGTCGCCGCCGTCGAGGGCGAGGAGGGGCCGCTGCGCTACTACCCGCTGGTCGGCGAGCTGTACCCGGCGCACGCGGGCGCCACCAGCAAGTCGTTCTACGCCTTCCTGCCCGACGAGCAGCGCCACCGGCTCTTCCGCGGGCGCCCCATGGCCCGCTTCACCGAGCGCACGGTCACCGACCCCGACCAGTTGGAGCGCGAGTTCCGCGAGGTCCGCGCCCGGGGTTACGCCTGGACGGTCGGCGAGTACGACGCCGGCATCGGCACGGTCGCCATGCCGGTGTTCCTCGGCTCGGAGCCCTACGGCAGCCTCAGCCTCGGCGCCGCCAAGGAGCGCTTCCCGGAGGGGCCGGAGGACCGGCTGGAGGTGCTGACCCGCGCCGCCCGGCTGCTGGAGCAGCGCCTGACGCACCCGCCCCAGCACCACCGGCGCCCGCGTCCGCCCCGTACCGCGCCCACCGGCTGACCCGGGCCTCCACGGCCCCACCGAACAACCGAACCACTGATCCGCCGATCAACCGATCCGCCGCCCCACCGATCCACCGATCCACCCTTCTGCGAGGACCGACCCCGTGAATCTCCTGCTCCTGTCCAACTCCACCCAGCACGGCCGCGGCTACCTGGAACACGCCCTCGACACCGTGACCGGCTTCCTGCCCGCCGGGGCGCGGCTGGCGTTCGTCCCGTACGCGCTCGCCGACCACGACGCCTACACCGCCCGGGTGCGGGACGCCCTCACCGGCACGGGGATCGGGGTGCACGGCGTGCACGAGGGCGGCGACCCGCTCGCCCGGCTCGCGGAGGCGGGCGCCGTGTTCGTGGGCGGCGGCAACTCCTTCCGGCTGCTGTCCGCGCTGTACCGCACGGGGCTGCGGGAGGCGCTGGCCGAGGCCGTGCGCGGCGGGCTGCCGTACATGGGGGCGAGCGCCGGGACCAACATGGCGGCGCCCTCGCTGCGGACCACCAACGACATGCCGATCGTCGAGCCGCCGTCCTTCGAGGCGCTCGGTCTGGTCCCCTTCCAGATCAACCCGCACTACCTCGACCCGGACCCCGCCTCGACGCACAAGGGCGAGACCCGCGAGGAGCGGCTGCGGGAGTTCCTGGAGGAGAACGACGTGCCGGTGCTGGGCCTGCGCGAGGGCTCCTGGCTGCGGGTCGAGGGCGGGCGGGCCGTGCTGGGCGGCGAGCGCGACGCCCGGCTGTTCCGGCGGGGCACGGACCCGCAGGAGCTGGCGGTGGGCTCGGACCTGTCCGGACTCCTGCGGACCCGGCCGGAGTTCGACACCCGCGCCTGAGCACGGCGACGCCGGAGGCCCGTGCGGGTCTCCGGCGTCGCCTTCCCGGCCGGGTCAGCGCTTGATCTCCTTGATCTTCAGCATGCGCGTGATGACCTTGTCCAGCTCCTCGTCGTCGAAGACCTTCTTCCAGTCCTCCCGCACGATGGACTCACGGCCGTAGTCCATGGCGATCAGGCAGGCGTCGGAGAACGGGTTGGAGCCCTTGAGCGTGTTAGCGAGGGCGACCTGGGTGTGGCCGAGCAGCATCGCGCGGGCGGCCTTCTCGGGGACGCCGACGGTGTGGACGGTCTCGTGCAGGGCCTCGGTCAGCAGGGCGCCGACCATGCAGGCGATGGTCTCGACGAGGGTCGGCTCCAGCACGGCGAGCTGCTTGACGGTGACCCAGTGGACGTCGACGACCGGGGCGTACATGACGCGGATGACGGAGTCGGCGAGTTCCTGCTTGGCGGCGTCCCCGCCCTCGTAGGCGGCGACGACCTCCTGCGGGGCGGCGATGCCGCCGAAGGTGTCCTGCCACTCCTCCTTGGTGGTGCGCTCCAGGAACACCGAGGGGTGGCAGGGGTGGGCGCAGGCGTAGTGGACGTCCTCGCGGGCGAAGAGCAGGCCGGCGTAGGCGGCGGCCGGGTCGAGGGTGAGGACGACGGTGCCCGGCTTCATGAGCGGCACCAGTTCCTCGGAGACCTTGCCGAGGACCACGTCGGGCACGGCGAGGATGACGACGTCGGCCTCGGCGGCGGCGTCCTTGGACTCGGTCAGCTCGCGGCCCAGGCCGCGGATCAGCTCCTGCCCCTTGGGCGAGGCCTCGCTGAAGAGCACCCGGAAGTCGCTCTCGACCAGGTTGTTGGAGACACGCTGGCCCATCTTGCCGGCGGCCCCGATGACGGCGACGGTCGTGACGTCGGCCCGGGTCTGGATCTCGGTGGCCATTACTCGCTCCTCAGGAGGGTGTTGATGCTGTGTTGCGTCCACTGGTGTTCGAGCCGGGCGGTGGCGTCGTAGCCCTCGTCCTGCCACGGGAGCCAGTGCTCCACGATCTGGTTCACGCCGCGTTCCTCGGGCCCCACCGCGGCGATCATGGCGTCGTAGTCCAGGAGGCCCTCGCCGAGCGGGCAGCCGGCGTAGGTGAAGCCGACCCAGCCGTCGCGGCGGGTGAAGGCGAAGTCCTTGACGTGGATGTTGACCACGTACGGCGCGGTGGCGGCGACGACGTCGGCGGGGCGTTCGAGCCGGGCGACGCTGTTGCCGGGGTCGAGGACGATGCCGAGGTGCGGGTCGTCGACGGCGCGGACCACGTCCACGAGGTCGTCGGTGGCGACCTGTTCGTAGGTCTCCAGGCCGAGGGTGACGCCCGCGGCGGCGTAGCGGGGCACGGCCTCCTCGAGGAGGGTCACCGCTTCGGCGTTGTCCGGCCGGTGGTCGGCCGTGTTGAGCATGGAGCGGACCAGGGTCACGCCCAGCTCGCCCGCCGTGTCGAGGTACTTCAGCAGGTGCTCGGGGCGGATGCCCCGGGTGCCGAGTTCCAGGGTCAGGCCGAGGTCGGCGGCGGTGGCCCGGAGGTCGGCGAGTTCCGCGCGGTCGTAGGACTCGACGGGCGCGTAGTCGCAGATCTGGAAGACCCGGCCGCCCAGTTCCGCCGTGTCGCGGAGCATGTCCGGCAGGGACATCGGCTCGGGCGCGCGGGACGACATGCGCCAGAAGTACGCGTAGGTGCTGATGCCGTACGCCATCACGCCACCGCCACCGGGGTCGTGGCCGGGGAGCGGATCTCGTCGAGGATCGCCTCGACGTTGGCCGGGTCGTGGGCGAAGCGGCCGAGGAAGAGGCCCTCGGCGGTTCCGGCGAGGCGGGACAGGAGGCCGGGACCGGCGCTGCCGCCGTAGATGACGGTGGAACCGGCGTGCTGGGGCCGGGAGCCGAGCCAGCCGCGCAGGGCCGTGCAGACGGTGGCGATGTGGTCGGCGGAGGCGGGCTCGGGAGCGCCGATGGCCCACTGCGGCTCGTAGGCGAGGACGACCGCGCCCTCCAGACCGGCGAGCAGCCGCTCCGCCTCGGCGACCGTGCGGGCGGCGGCGTCGGCCGGGTCGGCCTCGTCGCGTTCGCCGACGCACAGGACGGGCGTCAGGCCGTTGCGCAGGGCGGCGGCGGTCTTGGCGGCGACCACGGTGTCGCCCTCGCCGTACAGGCGGCGGCGCTCGGCGTGGCCGACCTCGGCGTAGCGGCAGCCGATCTCCTTCAGGAAGGGGCCGCCGACCTCGCCGGTGTAGGGGCCGCTGTCCTCGGTGGCGATGTCCTGGGCGCCCAGGGCGACGCCGTAGGGGGCGAGGATGCCGGTGGCGGGGACCAGGGCGGGGAAGGCGGGGAGGACGAAGAGGCGGGCGGCGCCGGAGGCCGTGGCGGGGTGGCGCTCGGCCAGGGCGGCGATCCTGCGGGACCAGTTGAGCGTCTGGTGGTGGCCGAAGTACATCTTCAGGCTCACCCCCAGCAGCACGGGTGACGGTGCGGGGGCGGGCATCAGGCGGCCGCCCCGCCGTCGGCCGCGCTCCCGTTCGCCGCACCGGCGTCGTCGGCGGTCTCGTAGTCGCTCATGAGCTGGACCTTCGCGGCCGAGGCCGAGCTCTCGTCGAAGCGGTAGGTGAGCCACTCGGCGGCCAGGCGGCGGGCGAGTTCGAGGCCGACGACACGCTGGCCGAAGGTGAGGACCTGGGCGTTGTTGGAGAGGATCGCCCGCTCGACGGAGAAGGAGTCGTGGGCGGTGACGGCCCTGATGCCCTTGACCTTGTTGGCGGCGATGGCGACGCCGAGGCCGGTGCCGCACACCAGCAGGGCGCGGTCGGCCTCGCCGCGGGCGACCATCTCGGCGGCGGCGATGGCCACCTTGGGGTAGGCGGTGTGGCCGTCGGTGTCGACGCCGACGTCGGTGACCTCGGCGACCAGGGCGCTGTCGAGCAGATCCTGCTTGAGGGCTTCCTTGTACTGGTGGCCGGCGTCGTCGGAGCCGACGACGATGCGGAGCTTGTCGGTCATGGCGGCTTTCCTCAGTGGTTGAGCAGTGCGCCGTGGACGGCGCGGGTGATCAGGGCGAGCGAGTGGGCCCCGGCGTCGGGGGTGCCGAGGGACTTCTCGGCGTGCGGGCGGGCCCGGCCCCGGCGGGGCAGCAGGTCCGCGGTCCCGGCGGCGGCACCGGTGGCGGCGGTGGCGGCGCGGTCCCAGGCGTCGGTGAGGGACAGCCCGTCGGCGGTGGCGGCGGCAAGCGCGTCGGCGAAGGGGACCAGGACGTCGACCATGGTCTTGTCGCCGACCTCGGCCCCGCCCAGCCGTCGCACGGCGGCGGAGGCCTCGGTGACCCCGTCGGCGACCCGTCGGGCGTCCGGGCTCTCCTGGTCGCCGAGGGCGGTGCCGAGCGAGCGCAGGATCGTGCCCCACAGGGCGCCGGAGGTGCCGCCCGCCTTGTCGGCCCAGGCGTCGGCCGCCCGGGCCAGGACGGTCCCGGCGCCCGCGCCGAGCCCGTGGGCTTCGCCGGCGGCCCGGTGGGCGGCGGTGGAGCCGCGCCGCATGCCGATGCCGTGGTCCCCGTCGCCGGCCACCGCGTCGATGCGGCCGAGTTCGTCGGCGTGGGTGTCCACGACACGGGCCACCGCGTCCAGCGCGGCGAGGACGGTGCCGGCGGCCTCGCGGGAGGCGTCGGAGGCGGGGGGCACGGCGGGGGCTTCGGGTGCGCCGGTGTCCTGGCCCCGCGTGGTCGCGGGCGCCTGCTCCGTCTCCGGCTCCGGGCTGCCGAGGGCGCCCTTGCGGTAGGCGGGCGTGTCGGCGGGAGCCCGCCACAGCTCCTCCAGCCGGTCGTCCAGCCAGGTCAGGGTCAGCGAGACGCCGGCCATGTCGAAGCTGGTGACCAGTTCGCCGACCTCGGGGTCGACGATCTCCACTCCGGCCTCGCCGAGGAGCGCCGCGACCTTGCGGTAGACGACGAACAGTTCCTCGTACTTGACCGAGCCGAGGCCGTTGAGGATAACGGCGGCGCGCTGCCCCCGGGGTCCCTCGACGTCCTCGGGGAGTTCCTTGAGGAGGGTCTCGACCAGCAGCCGCGCGGCCTCGTCGGCGGTGGGCAGCGCCTCCTCGCCGATACCGGGCTCGCCGTGGATGCCAAGGCCGACGGCCATGCGCGCCTCGGGAACGGTGAACAGGGGGTGGTCGGCGCCGGGCAGGGTGCAGCCGGAGAAGGCGATGCCGAAGGAGCGGGTGCGGGCGCCGGCCCGTTCGGCGACGCCGAGCACCTCGTCGAGGGACAGTCCCTGCTCGGCCGCGGCGGCTGCCGCCTTGAAGACGGGCAGGTCACCGGCTATGCCACGCCGCTTCGCGGACTCGTCGGGGCCCGCGCTGGAGATGTCGTCGGCGACGGCGAAGGCCCGGGTGTCGATGCCGTCGGCGGCCAGGCGTTCGGCGGCCTGTCCGAAGTGCAGGACGTCACCGGCGTAGTTGCCGTACATCAGCAGTACTCCGGCGCCGCCGTGCGCGGCCCGGGCCACCGAGTGGATCTGCCGGGCGGAGGGCGAGGCGAAGACGTTGCCGACGGCCGCGCCGTGGGCGAGCCCCCGGCCGACCAGGCCGGAGAAGGCGGGGTAGTGGCCGGAGCCGCCGCCGATGACCACGGCGACCTGGCCGGCCGGGGTGGCCTCGGCCCGGACGACTCCGCCGGTGACCGGCCGCACCCAGCGCCGGTGCGCGGCGGCGAAGCCCTCCAGCGCCTCGTCGGCGAAGGCGGCGGGGTCGTTGAACAGGCGGGTCATCCTATGGCCTCCTTGGCCTGGTGCTCGGCGGCGGCCGGTTCGTCGGTGCTGTGGCGCACGGCGAGCAGGATCATCAGTGCGGCGGAGAGCAGCATGAAGAAGCCGACGAGGTAGAGCGGTACGTAGTAGGCGCCGGTCCAGTCCTTGAGCCAGCCGGTGATGTAGCTGGACGCGAACCCGGCGATGTTGCCCGCGGTGTTGATCAGGGCGATGCCGGCCGCGGCGGCGGCTCCGGTCAGGAAGCGGGAGGGCACCGACCAGAAGACCGGCAGGGCGGCGAAGATGGCGCAGGCGGTCACGGTGATGACGGCGACCGTGGCGGTCGGGGAGCCCATGTAGAGGGCGAGCGGGATGGACACACCGCCGACGACGGCCGGGCCTGCCACGTGCCAGGTGCGGGTGCCGTGGCGGGTGGCGTGCCGGGACCAGAAGAAGAGGACGACGGCGGCGGGCAGGTACGGGATGGCGGTGATCCAGGCCTTGTCCATGACGCTGAACGTGGTGTCGTACTGGTCCTGGAAGCCGTTGATGATCGTCGGCAGGAAGAAGGCCAGGGCGTACAGGCCGTAGACGAATCCGAAGTAGACCGCGGCGAGGATCCACACGCGTCCGCTGGTGAACGCCTTCTTGAGGTCGCCCTTGGCGTGCTTGCTCTCGTGGCCGGTCTTGTGGGCGTTCTCGGCGGCGAGTTCGGTGGTCAGCCAGTCGCGCTCGGCGGGGGTGAGCCACTTGGCGTCGGCGGGCTTGTCGATCAGGTAGAACCAGGCGATGACGCCGAGGATGATCGCGGGCAGCGACACGAACAGGAACATCACGCGCCAGCCCTCGAGGCCGAACAGCCCGTGCCGGCCGATCAGCCAGCCCGCGAGCGGGGCGCCGAAGACCGTGGTCAGCGGCTGGGCCAGGTAGAACAGGCCGAGGATCTTGGTGCGGTGGCGCGAGGGCACCCACTGGCTGAGGAAGAGGATCGCGCCGGGGAAGAAGCCCGCCTCGGCGACGCCGAGCAGGAAGCGGAGCGTGTAGAGCTGGCCGCTGCTGCTGACCCAGGTGAACAGCAGGGAGACGATGCCCCAGGTCACCATGATCCGGGCCAGCCAGCGGCGGGCTCCGAAGCGGTGCAGGGCCATGTTGCTGGGGACCTCGAGCACGATGTAGCCGAGGAAGAAGATCCCGGACGCGAAGCCGAACTGGGCGGCGGTCAGGGCGAGGTCCTGTCCCATGCCGTTCGGTTCGGCGAACGACACGGCCGTGCGGTCCAGGTAGTTCACGAAGAACATCAGCGCCACGAACGGCACGAGACGGACTGAGACCTTCTTGATGGCAGTTCTCTCGACTGCCGTGGATGACACTTGGGCACCCATGGGCGACTCCTCGGCTCGCCCGGACAACTCCGTCCGGGTTGGGTCACTCCGGGTGGTCCGCCACGAGGGCGGCCGACCGGTTCGGATTCACGCTAAGCCTCCGGAACCAAATTGGTCACCAATTTACCAGTGTGGCGAGAGTCATAGATCTTCCCATGACCCAACTCTTGACAAACCACACCCGAAAACGTGATGAACTGCCTGGTCAGCCGTGCGCGTGCGGCATCTGGTTGACTGGTGACCGTGACCAGTCAGCCTGATCAGCACAGCTCCGCCGCCGCGCCCGACCTCGCGCAACTGCTGCGCCCCGTGGTGCGCGAGTCGTCCGTCAGCGAGGTCGCCAAGCGACTCCTCGACCACCTCTCGGCCGGCGACATCCGGCCCGGCACCCGGCTGCCCGCCGAGCGGCAGCTCGCCGAGGCCCTCGGTGTCGCCCGGTCCAGCGTGCGCGGCGCGCTCTCGGCCCTGGACGTCCTGGGGATCATCGAGATCCGGCCCGGCTCCGGCTCCTACGTGCGCGAGGGCACCTCGGAGTTCCTGCCCCGGGCGATCAACTGGGGCCTGATGCTGGGCCAGCGCCGCACCCGGGACCTGGTCGAGGTCCGTACGTACATGGAGGGCGTCTCGGCCCGGCTGGCGGCCGAGCGCGCGAGCGACGAGGACGTGGCGAGGCTGGAGGAGCACCTGCGGCACATGCGCGACGCCGGCGGGGACGTCACGGCGTTCATCGACGCCGACATCGCCTTCCACCTGGAGACGGCCCGCATCGCCCGCAACACGGTGCTCAGCGACATCCTGCACAGCATCCGCGCGCTGCTCCAGGTCTGGATGGAACGCGTCAGCGACATCGAGGGCACGGTCAGCGGCACGCTGTGCGAGCACGACGCGGTGCTCCGGGCGATCCGCGCCCGCGACCCGGAGGCGGCGGACCGGGCGATGGCCGAGCACATGCGGATGGCCAGCGCACGGCTGCGCGCCTCGGTGGACGGCTCCGCGGACGGCGAGGCCTGACGGGGCGTCACCTCGTCGCGCGGTCTGTCGGAGCTGTCGCACCGTCAATAGCCTGGGGGAACCAGGCTGTTGACGACCGAGGAGTCCCATGTCCACCGCGCAGCAGGTCCCCGACATCCTCTCCCCCGAGTTCGCCGCGAACCCTTACCCGGTCTACCGGGCCATGCGGGACAGCGCGCCCCTCATCCGGCACGAGGCCACCCAAAGCTGGATCGTCTCGCGCTACGAGGACGTGGAACGCGTCTTCAAGGACCGGGAGGGGCAGTTCACGACGGAGAACTACGACTGGCAGCTCGAGCCCGTGCACGGCCGGACGATCCTCCAGCTCAGCGGCCGGGAGCACGCGGTCCGGCGCGCGCTGGTCGCCCCGGCCTTCCGCGGGACCGACCTCCGGGAGCGGTTCCTGCCGGTGATCGAGCGCAACTCCCGTGAGCTGATCGACGCGTTCCGGCACACCGGCCGCGCCGACCTGGTCGCCGACTACGCCACCCGGTTCCCCGTCAACGTCATCGCGGACATGCTGGGCCTGGACAAGGCCGACCACGACCGGTTCCACGGCTGGTACACGTCGGTCATCGCGTTCCTGGGCAACCTCTCGGGGGACCAGGAGGTCGCCGCCGCCGGTGCGCGCACCCGGGTGGAGTTCGCCGAGTACATGATCCCGATCATCCGGGAGCGCCGCGAGAAGCCGGGCGACGACCTGCTGTCCACGCTGTGCGCCGCCGAGGTGGACGGGGTGCGGATGAGCGACGAGGACATCAAGGCGTTCTGCAGTCTGCTGCTCGCGGCGGGCGGCGAGACCACCGACAAGGCGATCGCCGGGATCTTCGCCAACCTGCTGGCCCACCCGGAGCAGTTGGCGGCCGTGCGCGAGGACCGGAGCCTGATTCCGCGTGCCTTCGCCGAGACGCTCCGCTACACGCCGCCGGTCCACATGATCATGCGTCAGACGGCGACGGAGGTCACGCTCAGCGGCGGCACGATACCCGCCGGTGCCACCGTCACCTGTCTGATCGGCGCGGCCAACCGGGACGAGAGCCGCTACCGCGACCCCGACCGCTTCGACATCATGCGCGACGACCTGACCACCACGACGGCCTTCTCGGCCGCCGCCGACCACCTCGCCTTCGCGCTCGGCCGGCACTTCTGCGTCGGGGCCCTCCTCGCGAAGGCCGAGGTCGAGACCGGGGTCGGGCAGCTCCTGGACGCCCTGCCCGGCCTGCGGACGGAGGACGGGTTCGAGGTGGTGGAGCAGGGCGTGTTCACCCGGGGCCCGCAGTCGCTGCCGGTCCGGTTCACCCCCGCGGCCTGACGGGCGCTACGGTCAGGCCACGACGGGGGTGAAGACGGCCGGCAGCGTCGTCAGGCCCCGCATCCAGATGGACGGGCGCCAGGTCAACTCCCCCGGCTCGACGGCGAGTACGAGGTCCGGAAGGCGTTCGAGCAGGGTTTCGACCGCGGTGCGCGCGATGACGTCGGCGAGCAGGGGCGCCGGGTAGGGGCAGCGGTGTTCGCCGTTGCTGAAGGACAGGTGCGCGGAGTTCTCGGCGCCGACGTGTGCCTCGGGCCAGAGCTGGGGGTCGGTGTTGGCCGCGGCGAGGCCGAGGACGAGGCAGTCTCCGGCCCGGATCTGCCGGCCGCCCAGCTGGGTGTCGTTGACGGCCCAGCGGCCGATGAAGTTCTGCGTGGGGGTGTCCAGCCACAGCACTTCGTTGAGGGCCTCCCCCACGCTGAGGCGGCCGCCGGAGACGTTGAGGGCGAAGCGTTCGTCGGTGAGCAGCAGCCGCAGGGTGTTGCCGATCCAGTTGGCGGTGGGCTGCTGGGCGGCGGCGATGACGGAGATGAGGTCCTGGACGATCTCCTCGTCGGTCAGTCCGGCCGGGTGGGTCAGCATCCGGGAGGTGACGTCGGGTCCGGGGCGCTCCCGCTTGTGGCGGACCAGCCGGTGGATGCGCTCGCCCACGCGGGTGTACGCGGCGACCGGGTCGTCGCCCTCGGCCGCGTCGAGGGAGACGCGCAGGTCCTCGACGAGCTGCTGGGTCTCGGCGCCGCTGTGCGGCATCCCGCACATCCGCACGGCGGCGATCATCGGCAGGGGGTGCGCGTAGCCGCTCATCAGCTCGGCCCGGCCGCTGCCCGCGAAGGAGGCGATGAGCCGGCCGGCCAGGTGCCAGCAGTCCCGGGCCAGCTCGAACTGGTCGATGCCGGACAGTGCCCGGGTGATGACCCCGGCCCGCCGCCGGTGTTCCTCGCCCTCGGCGAACAGGACGGAGGGCTGGTGGCCCACGTAGGGCAGCAGGGGCCAGTCGGGGGGGATGCTCCCCCACTGGTTCCAGCGGCGCGAGTCCCGGGCGAACAGCTCGTCGTGGCTGGTCACGTAGCTGACCTCGGGGTAGCCGAGGACCAGCCAGGCGGGGATGCCGCCGTCGAGGAGCACGGGTGCGACCGGACCGTGCGTGCCGCGCAGTCCGCGGTACAGCTCCGACGGGGTCTGCTGGTACTCCAGTCCGGCCAGCGGCACGGCGTCCGGGTGCGCGGGGCAGCCCGGTGCGGCGAGGGGGTGGGGCGAGGGGTCGAGGTCGGTCACGATGCGCTCTCCTGGGCCAGGGCCAGTTGGTAGAGGTGGTCCACGAGGGTGACCAGCACGGTCTTTCCCGACGTCCGCACCCGCGCGTCGCAGTCGATCAGCGGCACGTGGTCGGGCAGTGCGAGGGCCTGCCGGATCTCGTCCAGGGAGTGCCGGGCGGTGTCGTCGTCGAAGCGGTTCACGGCCACCACGAACGGGGTGCGGTGATGCTCCAGCCGGTCTATCGCGTACCAGGAGTCGTCCATCCGGCGGGTGTCCACCAGGACGACGGCGCCGAGGGTGCCGGAGAACAGCCGGTCCCACAGGAACCAGAAGCGCTCCTGGCCCGGGGCGCCGAACAGGTACAGCACCATGCGGTCGTTGAGGCTGATGCGGCCGAAGTCGAAGGCCACCGTGGTGGTGGTCTTCGCGGTGACCGAGCCGGTCTCGTCGACGCCGACCCCGGCCTGGGTCATGACCTCTTCGGTGTTGAGCGGCCGGATCTCGCTCACCGAGCGGACGAGGGTGGTCTTGCCGACTCCGAAGCCGCCCACGACGACGATCTTCAGCCCGGTCTCCGCGGCGTCGGTCAGGGGTTTGCGGCCGGACGGCGCGGTGGCCTCCGGCGCCGTGGCCGGGGAGGCGGAGGCCGGGGCCGCGGAGGCCGGCGGGTCAGAGGTTGCGGAGCCCATGGAGCACCTCCTGGAGAAGGGCGGTATCGGGGTGCGACGCGGCGGTCTGCCCCAGGCGCGGATGGCGGGCGGTGATGCTCCCGGTGGCGAGCAGGTCGCCGAGCAGGATGCGGACCACCGTGATCGGCAGGGCCAGCTCGGCGGCGAGTTCGACCACGGCCGTGGGGTGCCGGCACAGGTCGAGGATGCGGACGTGTTCCGACTGCATGCCGGCCGTCGGCCCGCACTCGGCGACCACCAGGGTGACGAGGTCGAAGGAGTCGTCGGCCCGGCTGCGCCCGCCCGTGACGGTGTAGAGCCGGTCGGGTGCGCCGGTGTCCACGGGCCTGCGGGTCACGACGAGCTGCTCCCGGGGACGGCGTGGCGGGGCTCGGCCCTCAGGTGGTCGCCGATCTGCTCGACCATCTCGGTCATCTGGTGGCCGACCACGCCGGGGTCGGCGTCCTCCACCGCGACGACGGCCAGGTGGGCGCCCTGGCCCGCCTCCACGATGAACAGCAGGCCGCCGTGGAACTCGGTCATGGAGTGCCGGACGCCGCCGGTGCCGTTGCCGAACTCGACGGAGGCTCCCTGGGCGAGGGCCTGGATGCCCGAACAGATCGCGGCGAGCTGGTCGGCGCGGTCCAGGGTGAGGTGCTCGGTCCAGCAGAGCTTGAGACCGTCGCGGGACAGGACGAGGGCGTGGCGGGTACCGGGGGTGCGGTCCAGGAGGTTCTGCAGGAGCCAGGTGAGGCTGTTGTCGGTGGTCTGCATGGTGGGTGCGGGGACGGTGGTTCGTGGTGCTGCGGTCACCGGCCCGTTCCTCCAATCTCACGAGCGGCACGAGCGATGGGGGCGAGAGAGCGGGTGGGGGGGACCGGGCCGCGCCGGGCGGTGCGGGGCGCCGGTACGGGCGCCGGTCCGGCTCCCCTAGCCCGGGGCGGGCGGTTCGGACTCCGGTCCCCCGCCGGCCGCTGCGGACCGCCGTCCGCGGTGGAAGGCGCCGAAGCTGGCCCCGGCGTCGCGGTGGGCGGACGCCGCCGGTTCGGCGGGCCGCCGGTGGTGGTCCCGGCGTTCGCGCTCGGCGTCGGCCTCGGCCATGGTGCGCCCCGGGGAGCGCACGGGCAGGCCGCCCGACGTGGCCGCCGCGGGGGCGGGTCGCGCCGGCTGCGCGGGCAGCCGGGCCGGTTCCGCGGGCCGGACGTCCGGGACGCGCCGTGCGAAGGCCGGGGCCTCCGCGGCGGGGGCGGGGCCGGGGACGGCGGAGGTGCCGGCACCGCCGAAGGTGCGGCCGGCCAGGGCGGGCCCCGGGTCCCGTTGCTGGGCGAGGAGTTGGGGCGGTACCAGGACGACGACACCCGTGCCGCCGCGCGAGGAGGGCCGGTAGCTGACCCCGACGCCGTACTTGGCGGCCAGCCGTCCCACGACGGCGAGGCCGAGGCGTGTGCCCTGCAGGGAGGCCAGGTCGTTCATCCGCCCCGACACGGCCTCTTCGGCGTGGCGCATGGCCGCGTCGGCCATCTTCAGCCCGCTGTCCTCGATGGTGACGACGATTCCGGCGGTACGTTCCTCCACGTAGACGTGGACCTCGTCGATGGGTGGCGAGAAGTTGGCGGCGTTGTCCATGAGTTCGGCCAGCAGGTGCATGACGCCCTCGGCCGCGTAGCCGGAGATCGCGGCGTTGGTGGAGCAGTGCATGCGGACCCGCTGGTAGGCGGCGATCCGGCCGACGGCGCCGCGCAGGATGCTCTCCATCA
This sequence comes from Streptomyces sp. NRRL F-5650, assembly GCF_000721365.1. NCBI lineage: Bacteria > Bacillati > Actinomycetota > Actinomycetes > Kitasatosporales > Streptomycetaceae > Streptomyces > Streptomyces sp. NRRL F-5650. Next base: position 189,247 of record NZ_JOGV01000010.1, read on the forward strand.
CGATGGGCCGGTTCCAGGCCCGGCTGGAGCGCCCGCCCATCAGGAGGGCGAGCCGGTCGGTAATGAGGCCGAGCTGCGAGGTGCTGTGGTCCAGGCGCAGCAGGTCGCCGAGGACCTCCTCGCCGTGCCGGTCCTGCATCTCCCGCAGGTCGGCGAGCATGCCGACGGCCTTGGCCTGGACGCGGCTGAGGGACTTGGCGGAGGCGGCCTGCGCGGCGGCGGTGCGCCGCTCGCTGTGGGCCAGTTCCCGTACGAACAGCTCGGCGCAGGCACGTGCCGCGGCCCCCCGGGGCCAGTCCAGTTCGGACAGGACGATCTCCGCCGAAGTGCCGTCACGCAGCTTCTCCACCGCCGCGGGCAGGGTGCTCTCCGTGAGCTGTTCCAGCTCGGCGGTGGCCGCGCGCGCCTCCCGCACGGCCTGCTGCCGCCGGGACTCGGCGTCCGCGGCGTGCCGTACGGCGTCCTCCACCAGCGCCGCGAAGCTCTGTGCGACCTGTCGCAGGTGGGGGCCGGAGGAGGGAGCGGTGTTGGCGACGGCCTCGTCCGCGCCGGTGCCGTCGCGGACCTGCTGCGCGATGCCCGGCAGGGCGACGTTGACCAGGTGCACGAGCCCCGCGTTCTCCTGCGCGAGCTGGGCCTTGAGGGCGCTGATCTCGGCCCGCCGGGCCGCCGCCGTCCGGCGGGCCCGGCCGACCAGGCCGGAGCCCAGGCACACGGACACGGCGACGCACAGCCAGGACGTGACGGCGAGGGTCGCGGTCCAGCTCCGGGCGGTCTCGGGCGCGGCCGCCCAGGCGGCACCCGCGGCCGCGGCCGCGGCCGGCAGCACGAGCAGCGGGGCGGTCGGGGTGGTGCGGCCGGGTTTCTGCGTCCGGGGCGGGGTGGGGGGTGCAGACACTGACATTCCGCGGTCCCTCGGGATCCTTGAGAGCGGGGAGAAGGCCGGTCGACCTGGGGCGGCCGCGGGCCGGAGCCGTACCACCGGGTGAGTGGTGATCACTCCGGCGGGCGTGCGGTTCATGCTAGTCAGCGCGTCGGCCACGCAGGCCGGACCGACCGCAGACCCCACCGAGGAGCGAACTTTCCCGGCATCTCGCCAATCGAACGCAGCGATGTGGTACTGGCGTTCCTGTCGGGGCGGATGGTTCCGGGCTGACAGCCCGACAGCTCCGTCTGGACGAGTGCGGGATGCGGTGCGGCCCGACTCCGGTTCGGATGGGTGCCATGCGCAGACCCATAACCGTGGCGAACCGCCACTCACGCCTGATCGCCTCGGGCGTCATCCTCGCCGCCCAGTCACTCCTCCTGACCCTTGCCGCGGTCCCGGCCACGGCCTCGGCCCCGGCCGACGACACGCGGACCCCCGCCCGCGGCACCGCCCACATGGGCACGGGCGTCCTCGCCCACGAAGGGGTCCAGGGCCGCCCCCTCGGCACCCGTGCCGCCCAGACCGAGGGCGTGGACGTCTCCAGCCACCAGGGCAACGTCGCCTGGTCGACCCTGTGGAAGAGCGGCGTGAAGTGGGCCTATGTGAAGGCCACCGAGGGCACCTCCTACCGGAACCCGTACTTCGCCCAGCAGTACGGCGGTTCGTACGACACCGGCATGGTCCGCGGCGCGTACCACTTCGCGACCCCGGACACCGCCGGCGGCGCCGCCCAGGCCGACTACTTCGTCGACCACGGCGGCGGCTGGTCCAAGGACGGCAAGACGCTGCCGGGCGTCCTGGACATCGAGTACAACCCGTACGGGGCCACCTGCTACGGGCGGACGCACAGTCAGATGGTGAGCTGGATCCGGGCCTTCCTGGACCGGTACAAGGCGCGCACCGGCCGCCACGCCGTCATCTACACGTCCACCAACTGGTGGACGCAGTGCACCGGCAACTACAGCGGTTTCGGCGCGAGCAACCCGCTGTGGGTGGCCCGGTACGCCTCGACCGTCGGGACGCTCCCGGCCGGCTGGGGCTTCCACACCATGTGGCAGTACACCTCGTCCGGACCGACCGTCGGGGACCACGACAAGTTCAACGGTTCCCTGGACCGCGTCAAGGCCCTGGCCAACGGCTGACGCACACCGGAGGTGCGCCGGCCGCGGGCTCAGCGGCCGGCGAGGGTGTCCACGATGTCGGCGACCTGCTCGCGGACCACGTCCCGGGCCGCGGCGGGCAGGGCGCCGACGTCCGTTCCCCCCAGGGAGTCCAGTGCCTCGTCGGCATCCGTGCCGCACGGGGCCGTCCCGCAGAGCACGTCGTAGCCGTCGCGTACGGCGACGCGCAGGCGGTTCGGGCCCGGGCCGCCGGCGTGCACGGCGGTGGCGACCACCAGGGGCGGCGGGCCGCCGGCTTCGGCGGGGAGCTTGCGGTAGCCGCTGGCCAGCGGGGTGCGCCAGCGCAGCCCGAGCAGCAGGTGACGCTTCGCCATCACCTCGGCCAGGTCGGTCTCGTAGGGGTCGTCGGGGCCCAGCACCGTGGCGCGGGCGTCCAGCACGAGGGCCGCGGGGAGCAGGCAGCGCAGGCTGCTGCCGACCAGGTTGCCGCCGACGGTGGCCGTCCGGCGTACCGCTCCGGTGCCCACGGAGGCCGCCGCCCGGCGCAGTACCTCCGGCACCCGGTCGTCCACCCGCTGCAGCACCACGGCCGCGCCCAGCGCCTCGGCGGCGACGACGGTCGCCTGCGGCAGCGAGCGCAGGGACATGGCCAGTTCGGGGAAGCCGTCGCGCTGCCAGGTGGCCCACACCAGGGTGGCGCCGCCGATGGGCACCGCCCCCTGCGCCATGCACTCCTGTGCTTCGGACACGGATGCGGGCTGGCGCAGCAGCATGGCGATCGACCTGCTTCCCGGGAGTCGGCGGCCGGACGGCACCGCGTCCACCGCCGGGCGATCACGGTCACTGGGATTGTCCGCACCGCGCAGGGGGCGCGTACAGGGCTCATCTCTCTTCCCCGTGCGCCTTCCGCGCGCCGCCCGCCGCGGGACCGGGCCGCGGGCAGCGCCGCGCGGGCCCGGTTCCCCGCGGTACCGCCTCACCGGTCGAGCAGCGCGGCGGCCACGTCGGCGCGCAGCCGGTCGGCGTCCTTGCCGACCAGTGCGGGGACGTGGACGTTCCACGCCGCCGCGGCACGGTCCAGGGCCTCGGCGCCCTTCCGCCGCGCCTGCCGCCCCCACACCGCCGCGGCGAGCGGCAGGAGCGGGCGGGCGAAGGAACGGCCCCTGACGCGTGCCTTCACGGTCACCCGCCAGCGCCCGTCCGGGGCGGGGCGCGGTACGACGGTGACGGTGACGCGGACGAGGGCGTGGGTCAGGGTCCCGCGCAGGGGCGGGCGGGACGGGGAGCGGCCGGCTCCGGTCGCCTGCCACCAGCCCGCGAGGTCGAGGTCGACGCGTCCGGTGCCGCCCAGGTGTGCCGCCCGCTTGCGGCCGCCCGTGCTCAGCGTCGCCGACAGCCACGCCTCGCGCGGCCGTTCGGCGCTCGTGAGTCCGAGGACGCAGTCGATCCGGGCGGGGTGACCCCGGTCGTCCTCGACGGTGACGATCTCCAGCTCGGTCCTTCGGCGCCGGTCCCAGGCGAGCACGGTCACGCACTGGTCCGCCTCCGGTTCCCCGTCCTCGACGGGCACGGACCGGTACCGCGCGCCCGGCCTCAGATGCCGTCCCCGCTCCAGTACCAGACCGGGCAGCGGGCGGCCGTCGGGCAGCAGCAACCGCCCTCCCTCTGTGTCCGTGTCCTCCGCCAGGTCGTGCAGCGCGGCGACGCACGACTCCAGCCAGCGGCGCGGCACGGGGGCGAGGGTTACGGTGTGCTCGAAACGGGCCATGCGGCGAGGATGGCGTCCCGGGGCGTGCCGCGTCAGGGGCAGGGCCGGGCAGTGAGGGGACCGCGTTGACTGCCGGTTTCCGGACGCCGCCCCGCGTCGCGGGCGCGGTCAGCGTCCGGCCGTCTCCGGGCGCCGCGCGACGAACACGAACTCCCTGCCCGGGCGGTCGGGGGCCTCCCGCACCTCCCGCACCACGTACCCCTGTCCGGCCAGGTCGGCCGCCACCTCGTCCCGCTCGCGGAAACGCAGCGTCGAGTCGGAGGTCAGCACCGCGCCGTCCGCGCCGAAGACGTAGGTCCACCGGAAGGTGACCAGCGGTCCGCTCACGTCCACCAGCTCGCACCAGCTCTCGACGGTGCCGGTACCGGGGTACTCCGCCACCCGGTGCGTGTGTGCGCGGGTCCACTCCTCCCAGGCCCGCCGGGCCGGGTCCCGGGTCTCGAACACCAGGTGCCCGCCGGGCCGCAGGGCCTCGTACGCGCCGCGCAGCGTTCCGCGCCACGCGGACCGGCCGGTGATCTCCTGGGCGACGTTGGCCGTCATGGTCGCGAGGTCGACGCGCAGGGCGGGGAGCGAGCCGGCGTCGCCCCGGATCCAGCGCACCCGTCCGGCCCCCGCCTTCCCCCGGGCCACGTCGAGGCACGCCCCGGCCGGGTCCACACCGACGGTCTCCACGCCCCGGCCCGCCAGCAGCAGGGCGAACACCCCGGTGCCGCAGCCGATGTCCAGCACGCTCCGGGCGCCGAACTCGTCGGCCATGTCCAGGTAGGGGCCGAGGTCACTGCGGTCGGTGTCGAACACGTCGTAGAGCGCGGCGAGCCGCGGATGCCGGAAGCACTCGTCAGCCATACGGCCGACGATAGCGCCGGGCCCACCGGGGAACAGGGGGAGGCATGCGCGCACTCGTCGTCAACTGCACCCTCAAGCCCTCCCCCCAGCCGTCGAACACCGAGGCCCTCGCCGCCACGGTGATCGCGGCGCTCAAAGGCCACGGGGCGGAGGTGGACGTCGTACGGGCCGTCGACCTGAACCTGAAACCGGGGGTCGAGACCGACATGGGCGACGGGGACGACTGGCCGGACGTGCACGAGAAGCTGCTGGCCGCGCAGATCCTGGTGGTCGCGTCGCCGACCTGGCTCGGGCGGCCCTCGTCCGTCGCCCAGCGGGTCCTGGAACGCATGGACGCCATGCTCGCCGAGACCGACGACGAGGGCCGACCGGTCGCCTACAACCGGGTCGCGGGCGTCCTGGTCACCGGGAACGAGGACGGCGCCCACCACGTCATCAGCGAGATCAGCGGCGGGCTCGCGGACATCGGCTACACCATTCCCGGCCAGGCCTGGACCTACTGGCACCTCGGCCCCGGTCCCGGTCCGGACTTCCTCGACGACGAGCGCGGCCACGACTGGTCGGTGTCCACCGGCCGGGCCATGGCGTCCAACCTCGTGCACGCGGCCCGCGCCCTCGGCGCCATGCCGCTGCCCGCCCCTCCGTCCTGACCGCCGTCTCCGGCCGAGCAGGTCTGCCGGGGCGGATACGGGGCATTCGAGACGAGCAACGACGTACGAAACGCATGAGGAGCTGAGGTCCGCCATGACGCACGACCTGACCCCGAAGTACACGGTCCCCGGTATCGAGCGCGAGGCCGCCGGACGGCTCATCGGTGTGCTGCGACTGCGCCTGCACGCTCTCAACGACCTGCACCTGACCCTGAAGCACGTGCACTGGAACGTGGTGGGTCCGCACTTCATCGCCGTGCACGAGATGATCGACCCCCAGGTCGACCAGGTGCGCGACATGGCCGACGACGTCGCCGAGCGCATCGCCGCGCTGGGCGGGGTGGCCCAGGGCACGCCCGGGGCGCTCGTGGCCGAGCGGAAGTGGGACGACTACTCCATCGGACGGGCCGACGCCATCGCCCACCTCGGTGCGCTCGACGTGGTGTACACCGGCGTGGTCGAGGGCATGCGCGCGGCGGTCGAGGAGGCCGGAAAGATCGACACGGCCACGGAGGACCTGCTGATCGGCCAGCTCAGGGACCTCGAGCAGTTCCAGTGGTTCGTGCGGGCGCACCTGGAGAGCGCCGGGGGCGCCCTGGCCACGGGCGGTGCGACGTCCGAGACGGAGGCGGCGGAGCGCGGAGCGGACGTCTCGTGACCGGGACGCCCTGACTCGTCACCGGTTCACCCGGACTCGTCACCGGTTCGCCCGGGCGTCCCGGGGGCCGTGTCCCGGCCGCACGGCGGGGACACGGCCCCCGGGGCCGCTCAGCGCCGGCCGAGACGGCGTTCGCCGCGGCTGCCCGGCTCGTAGGGCAGGTGGTAGTGGCCGAAGACCGCGCCCTCGTCCTCGGCGGCCAGCTCACCGTCCGGGTCGATGCCGGGGGCGTCCTTGACCAGGGATTTGTCGTAGGTCACCTTCAGGTACGACGGCCCCACGGTGGCCTTGTCCACCGGCACGAAGACGAGCCGCCGACGGGTCGGCAGGCCGATCGTGACCGTGGCGAACGCGGGCCGGTCGGTGAGGGTGTCGAAGTAGATGGACTCCAGGGTCCCGATCTTGCGGCCGTCGTAGTCGACGACGTCGAGGCCGCGCCAGTCACGAATGTTTTCGGCTTCAAACATGCCCAGTCTTCCCTTCCGCCCTTCCGGGGACGCGCTCACTGTCGTGTTCCCCGCTTGGCCCGGCTGTCGCACGTTTGTCCCCTCACCGGCGTACCCGGGGCGGTCCGGGATAGGCTGCCTGGCCGGACGGAGCGCCCCGGTGGCGCGCCCGGCAGGATTCCAAGGGGGTTCGAGTGTGGACGGCGCAGGCATTCCGGGCGGACCGGCCCGGCTACGGACCGGTGCGGTGCTGGACGTGGGCCCGCTGTCCGGCCGCCCGGGCATCCGCGCCAGTGGTGAGGTCGGCGTGAGCACCCGGCTGCCCTGGGAGAACGCCCTGAGCGAGCTGTCCCGGCGGCACACCGACGTGTCCTACGTGGAGCTGTCCGGCCTCCGGTTCGTCGACGTGGCCGGGGTGTCCGCGCTGGCCCTCACGGCCATGAACCTGCCCGTCGGCCGGGTCGTGGTGGAACGGCCGCCCCCGCAACTGCCGCGGGTGCTGGACCTTTTCTGGCCGTCCCTGCACCGGATCGAGGTGACGCCGCGATGAGCACCGTGACCACCGAGGAGACCTTCGCCCATCCGGCCCTGTTCTACCGTTCGGAGGACGAGTACACCGACCGGACGGTGGCGTTCGTACGGGAGGGGCTGGCAGCGGGCGAGCCGGTGGCGGTGGCCGTCCCGGGCCCCCGCCTGGAGCTGGTGCGGGCGGGGCTCGGCCCGGACGCCCGGGACGTCACCCTCCTCGACATGACCGAGGCCGGGCGCAACCCGGGGCGCATCATTCCGGGCGTGCTGCGCGCCTTCGCCGACACGCACGCCGGGGCACGGGTGCGGATCGTCGGCGAGCCGGTCTGGGCCGGCCGCAGCGCCGCGGAGTACCCGGCGTGCGCCCAGCACGAGGCACTGATCAACGCTGCGTTCGCCGGCCGCCCCGCGACGATCCTGTGCCCGTACGACGAGACCCGGCTGGCCGCCGGCGTGCTGGCCGACGCACTGGTCACCCACCCGACGGTCATCGCCCACGGACGTACGCGGGCCAGCGAGGCGTACGACTGGCGCGCCGTGGTCGCCCGCTACAACGAGCCGCTCGTCCGGCCGCCCGGCGCCGATGTCCTCGCCTTCGCGGCCGGGGAGCTGCCTCAGGCGCGCCGTTTCGCGGTCGACCGGGCCGCCTCGCTCGGGCTGGCCGGGCGGCGGCTGCAGGACGCCGAACTGGCGGTGTCCGAACTGACCACCAACAGCGTGGTCCACGGCGGCGGCAGCGGAACGCTCGCGGTGTGGTCCGAGGCGGGACAGGTGGTGTGCGAGGTCCGCGACGCCGGGCGGCTCACGGATCCGCTCGTCGGGCGTCGGCCCGCGGAGCCCGGTCAGATCGGGGGCCGCGGACTGCTGCTGGTCCACTACGTCGCCGACCTGGTGCGGGTGCACACGGGCGAGGAGGGCACGGCGATCCGCTTCTGGCTGGGCGCCTGAGCCGTTGTTGCCGGGTGTCTGAGGCGTAGTTGCCGGGGACCTGAGCCGTCGTCGGATCTTTTCTGCGTTTGGGCATGTGTGCGCCGACTGACCGGGGGTAGGCGATCGGACGTCGGCCGACAAGGTGACACGACGACCGATCAACCGGGAGGGCACATCATGACGACGACGACCGCACGGACCGCCGAGCACGCCACGACGACGGGCATGCCGGAGATCGCGGACCCGTCCAAGGTGGCGCCCAGGGACGCGCGGGAGTTGTCGAAGCTGTTCTTCGAGCAGCTCACGGTGCTGGAAGAGGGCACGCCCGAGTACCAGTACGCCCGTAACACCCTGATCGAGATGAACATGTCCCTGGTCCGCTTCGCGGCCGGCCGCTTCCGCAGCCGCGGGCCGGAGGAGATGGAGGACATCGTCCAGGTCGGCATGATCGGTCTCATCAAGGCCATCGACCGGTTCGAGCTGACCCGCGAGGTCGAGTTCACCTCCTTCGCCGTGCCCTACATCGTCGGCGAGATCAAGCGGTTCTTCCGGGACACCTCCTGGGCCGTGCACGTGCCCCGCCGCCTGCAGGAAGCCCGCGTCCAACTCGCCCGCGCCACCGAGGAGCTGCGCAGCCGGCTCGGCCGCAACCCCACCACGCAGGAGCTGTCGGAGCTGATGAGCCTCCCGGAGGACGAGGTCGTCGAGGCCCGGCTGGCGGCCAACGGCTACAACTCCTCCTCCCTGGACGCGACCATCAACGGCAGCGAGGACGGCGAGTCCGCGCTCGCCGACTTCATCGGCACCGACGACGCCGCCCTCGCTCTGGTGGACGACTTCCACGCCCTGGCACCGATGATCGCCGAACTGGACGAGCGCGACCGGCAGATCATCCACTGGCGCTTCGTGGAGGAGCTGACCCAGAAGGACATCGGCGAGCGCCTCGGCGTCTCCCAGATGCACGTGTCCCGGCTGATCTCGCGGCTGCTGGCCCGGCTGCGCGAGGGCATGCTCACCACGGCCTGAGGTGGAGCCCGGCTCCCCGGCGGGGCGGCTCAGGCGGCGGTCGTCTTCTTCTTCCGGGGGCCGCTCCTGCCGCCGCTGCCACTGAGCGCGTCGACGAGCTGACGGCGGCTCATCCTCGACCGGCCGGGGACGTCCTGTTCGGTGGCCCGCCGGTAGAGCTCGGCCTTGCTCAACTCTCCCAGCTCCTCCCGCTCGGACGGCTCGGGCCCGCCCCGACGGGAGGAGCGGGCGGGGGCGGTGCCCTTCTTCCGCTCACCGGCGGCCCGCTTGCCGCCGGTGTCCTGCGCCTGTTCCAGGCTCCCGCGCAGCGCCTCCATCAGGTCGACGACGTTGGTGGCCCCGGGCGCCTCATCGGCGACGGCGACCTCCTCGCCCTCGGCCTTGGCCCGGACCAGCTCGCGGACCTTCTCCTGGTAGGTGTCCCGGTACCGGGCGGGCTCCCAGTCGCCGCTGAGGGCGTCGACGAGACGCAGCGCCATGTCCAGCTCCTTGCCCCGGCCCACCCGCTCCGACGGCAGTTCCGGCAGTTCCTCGACGGGATCGCGGACCTCGTCGGCCCAGTGCAGCGTCTGGAGCAGCAGCACCTCGTCCTCGGCGCGCAGGGCGGTCAGGTACTGCCGGTTGCGCAGGACGAAGGTGGCGACCCCCACCTTGCCGGCCTCGGCGAGGGCGGTGCGCAGCAGTGCGTAGACCTTGAGGTACTCCTTGCCGCGCGGGGCCAGGTAGTAGGTGCGGCCGAAGTAGACCGGCTCGATCCGGTCCAGGTCCACGAAGTCGGTGATCTCGAGGGTGCGGGAGCGTCCCGGCGCGACCTCGTCGAGTTCCTCGGGTTCCACGACGACGTACTCGCCCTCGCTCACCTCGTAGCCCTTGACGATGTCGTCGGGGCCGACCTCCTTGCCGGTGCGTTCGTTGACCCGGCGGTTGCGGATCCGGTCCGAGGTGCCGCGCTGCAACTGGTGGAAGTGGACGGTGTGGTCCCGGGTCGCCGTGAACAGACCGACGGGCACCGAGACCAGCCCGAAGGTGATCACACCCGTCCAGATCGCCCGTGCCATGGCCTGCGCTCCCTGTGTGCCGCCCGCACCGCCCGGTCCTGCCCGCACCGGCGGCCCCTGCCACGCTGCCATCCGGCGCGGGTCCCCGCGCGCCGGACGGAGCACACGGGTGGGCGGCCGGGCGACAGCGCGCGGATCGGCGGCGCCCGTTGTTCCCTGTGAGGTGCGGGACGGCAACCGCGCCCGGCGCCCCGGCCGTCTCCCCCGTCGCACCGTCGCAGGACGCCGACGCGCACCAACCGCCCCACAGCCGAGCAGAGGGACAGGGGAACACCCCATGAGCTTTCGCCTGAAGCCGATCACCCGCGAGGAGCACCTGCGCTTCGTCACGTCGCGGCCTTCCGTGAGTCACCTCCAGGTCCCCTCCTGGGGCGACGTGAAGCCGGACTGGCGGGCGGAGAGCCTCGGCTGGTTCGACGAGGGCGGTGAACTCGTGGGCGCCGGGCTCGTGCTGCTGCGGCCGCTGCCGCGGCTCAAGCGGTACCTGGCCTATCTCCCCGAGGGTCCGGTCGTCGACTGGTCGGCGGACACTCTGGAACGGTGGCTGGACCCGTTGCTCGCGCACCTGCGGGAGCGCGGCGCGTTCACGGTGCGGATGGGGCCTCCGGTGGTGACGCGGCGCTGGAGCGCCGAGACCGTGAAGGCGGCGATCGCCGACCCGGGGGCCCGGCGGCTGGGCGACGTGGAGGAGACGGTGCGCGAGCCCGGGGCGGAGGACGTCGCCGAGCGGCTGCTGCGGATGGGCTGGCGGCGCACCGCGGCGGGCGGCGAGGACGGCTTCGCCGCGGGCCAGCCCCGGTACGTGTGCCAGGTGCCGCTCGCCGGACGCTCGGAGGAGGACCTGCGCAGCGGCTTCAACCAGCAGTGGCGCCGGAACGTCAAGAAGGCCGAGAAGGCCGGCGTCAAGGTCGTCCGGGGCGACCTGGAGGACCTGGACACCTTCTACGACCTGTACGTGGAGACCGCGGAGCGGGACCGGTTCGTGCCGCGGCCCCTCGCCTACTTCCGGCGCATGTGGACCGCGCTGACGGCCGAGGACCCGGACCGCATGCGCCTGTACCTCGCCCACCACGACGGCGAGGTGCTGGCCGCGGCCACGATGCTGACGGTGGGCGAACACGTCTGGTACTCCTACGGCGCCTCCACCAGCCGCCGGCGCGAGGTGCAGCCGAACAACGCCCTGCAGTGGCGGATGATGTGCGACGCCCGCGAACTGGGCGCGGCCGTCTACGACTTCCGCGGCATCACCGACACACTGGACGAGGACAACCACCTGCTGGGGCTGCTCCGGTTCAAGGTGGGCGCGGGCGGGCAGGCCGTCGAGTACCTGGGTGAGTGGGACTATCCGCTGAACAGGGTGCTGCACAGGGCGGTGGCCCTGTACCTGGCGCGCCGCTGAGGGGCGCGCGGCGAGGGGGTGGGAGATGTCACGGCTCCTGGTGGTGCAGAACCACCGCGGCGGCGGGCCGGGCCGGTTCGGCGACTGGCTGACCGCGGAAGGGGTGGCACTGGACGTGGTGCACGCGTACGCCGGTGAGCCACTCCCCCGGCGTCCGGGGCACGACGGCGTCGTCGTACTCGGCGGCGGCCTCCTGCCCGACGACGACGCGCGCGCCCCCTGGCTCGCTCCCACCCGGGCGCTGGTCGCGGAGGCGGTGGAGCGGGGTGCGCCGGTCTTCGGCATCTGCCTGGGCGGACAGCTCCTCGCCCAGGTGGCGGGAGGCACGGTACGGGGTGCGCACGGCGAGCCCGAGACGGGCAGCACCCCGCTGACGCTGCGGCCGGAGGCCGGGGACGACAGGCTGCTGCGGGGGCTGCCGGAGCGGGTGACGGCCATCGAGCGCCATGTGGACGCCATCACGGCGCTGCCGCCGGGCGCCGTGTGGCTCATGGCGAGCGAGCGGTGCCCGTACCAGGCGTTCCGGGTCGGCGAACGGGCGTGGGGCGTGCAGTTCCATCCCGAGGCGGGGGCGGACCGGGTCAGGGCGTGGGACGCCGGCCGGCTCCGCGCCCGGGGACTGGACCCGGCGGAACTGTGCCGCCGGGCGGAGCTCGACGAGCCCGCGTCCGAGGCCGTCTGGCACGAGGTGGCCAGGCGCTTCGCCTCGGTCGTCGCCGGGGCGTGAGGACCCTCGGCTGAGGGCCGGGCCCGAGCGGGTCAGGCGAAGGGGCCCCGGCCCGCGAAGGCGAACTGGGCGAAGCGTTCCCCGATGAGGCGGTGGGTCGCGGCGTCCGGGTGGATGCCGTCGGGCAGGGGCAGGTCCACCGCGTCGGCCGCTCCGTAGAGTTCGCGGCCGTCGAGGTGGTGGAGGTTCTCGTCCTCGGCGGCCCGCTCCCGCACGATCCGGGACAGCTCGTCCCGGATGACGTTCAGGGTCAGCTTCCCGCTCGCGCGTTCCGCCGGGTCGCCCGTGGCGACGAACCGCACCCCGCCCCCGCTGAAGTCGGGGGCGAGGGGGCCGGGGGTGTCCTCCTGCGCGGGGCACAGGATGGGTGAGACGACCAGCAGCGGGACGGTGGGGTGACCCTCGCGGACGGTGTCGAGGAAGCCGTGCACGGCGGGGCCGAAGGCACGCAGCCGCATGAGGTCGGCGTTGACGACGTTGATTCCGATCTTGACGCTGATCAGGTCGGCGGGGGTGTCGCGCATGGCCCGCGCCGTGAACGGGTCGAGCAGGGCGCCGCCGCCGAAGCCCAGGTTGACCAGTTCGACGCCGCCGAGGGAGGCCGCGAGGGCGGGCCAGGTGGTGGTGGGGCCTGCGGCGTCGGAGCCGTGGCTGATCGAGCTGCCATGGTGCAGCCAGACCCGGCGGCCGGGGTCCCGACCGGGCTCGACGGGGGCGTTGGTGCGCAGGGCGACGAGTTCGGTGGTCTCGTTGTGCGGCAGCCAGATCTCGATGTCCTTGCTGCCCCGGGGCAGGTCCGTGAAGCGGAGGGTGCCGGGCGGACCGGGCTCCAGGCCGGCCGTGCCGGTGGTCATGTCGATGGTGAGGGTGTTGCCGCCCGCGACGCTGCCCCGGCCCGCCGGACGGCCGTCGACGAGCAGTTCGTACACGCCGTCCGGGCGCGGCGGGGCTCCGGCGTAGACCCGCTTGGTGGGCAGGGTGTCCAGTTCGAGGGCGGTGGCGCGGGTACGCAGTGCCAGGCGTACGCCGGAGGGCTGGGACTCGGCCATGGCCAACTGGCTGTCGTTGTTCTGCGCGCGGGCCCGGGCGGGCAGCCGGTGGGGCAGCAGACCGCGCTCGGTGCGCTCCAGGTCGAGCGCGCCCCGCAGGAGGCCGGCCGTGATCGGCGTGGTGATCCAGTCGTCCGTGGTGCTCATGTCGCCTCCGGCTGTGGTGCGTCTTGCCCGACCTCTCGTTCCTTCGTCGATTATGCATAAACCTAAACGCGTTAGGCAAATGCCTGAGAGGAAAAACCCAGCGGTCCCCGTCCGGGTCGCGGCACGGCCGGGGCGACCGTAGACAGGACGCATGGACGATGAGGCCGGCGAGACCGGGGAGGCCAAGGAGACCGGGGAGATCGAGCAGGTTCTGGACGAGCTCTACACCACGCCCCCGCCCGCCTTCGTCGCCCGCCGCGAGGAACGCGCCGCGGCCTCCAGAACGGCCGGCCGCAAGGAGGACGCCCGACGCATCCACGCCGCCCGCCGGCCCACGCTCGCGGCCTGGGCGGCGAACCTGCTGGCACGCTCCCGGCCAGAGGAGGCCCGGCGGTTCCTGGAGCTGGGGCAGGCGCTGCGCGAGGCACACCGCACCCTGGACGCCGACGGACTCAAGGAACTCTCCGCCCAGCGCAGGCGCATCGTCGCCGCTCTCTCCCGGCAGGCCGCGCAGCTCGCCGGCGAGGCGGGTCACCGGCTCTCCCAGGCGGCACAGCGGGAGGTCGAGTCGACGCTGCGCGCGGTGCTCGCGGACTCCGACGCGGCCGACCAGTGGGCCGGGGGCCGCCTGGAGGTCTCCCTGACCCCGCCGTCGGCCTTCCCCTCGGAGACGGCTGCCGCGGCGCCGCCCGCCCGCTCCGGGCCGGGGCCTGCACCGCGCCCGAAGTCGCCCCGCGCCGCGTCGGGGACCCGCGCGGAGGACGAACTCGCCGAGCGACGCCGCAGACGGCGGGAGGAACGCGAGCGGGCCGAGCAGGAGGCCGAGCGGGCCGGGCAGCGCCTGCGCGAGGCACGGGCGGAGCAGGCGGACGCCGAGAGGTCGCTCCACGGGGCCGACGACCGACTCGCCCGGGCCCGGGCGGCGTTGGAAACCGCCGAGGAGCAACTGCGCACGGCACGCGAGGACCTCGACCGCGCCGAACGGGACCGGCGGGAGGCCGCGGAGCGGGACCGTGCGGCCGCGCGAGCGGTGACCGGGGCCGAGCGGGAGGCACGGGCGAGCGCGCGCCGGGTGGACCGTACGGGCGGCCCGGTCGGGTAGGAGGACTCGTCCGATTGAGTACTCGTACTCATGAGGTGCGTCCCTCCCCCGGGGGACGCTGGCCGCACGAGTCACCGACAGGGAGTCAGCCGTGCGTATCAGCAACCGAGTCCACCATCCGTCGGCCGCGCCCGGCGGCCGCTCCGCGCGGCCCGTCCGCGGTCTCCTCCTGGCATGTGCCGTCGGCGCGGCGGTCCTGACGGGCTGCTCCACGGAGGACGCCACCTGCGGCGGTGGCGAGTACCCGGTCATGACCATCGGCGGCACCGGCTCGGCATGTGTGCCCAACGGCGAGGAGCCGCCCAAGGGTTACACCCGCTATCCCGAGGGCAAGGTCCCCGAACACGTGGGTGACAAGTGGGACACCTACTGGCAGACGCACACCCTCGACGAGAACGGCAAGGTCGTGGAGGTGCCCCAGGGCGGGTGACCGCCGCTCTCCACGGTCCGAACACATGGGCGGGGTTGCGGCGGCACATACCACGACGGCGGCCATACGTGGTATACCGACTCGGCAGCGCACAGGGCAACAACCGGGGCTGCGGGTCAGCCTTCACGGCCGTGAACCAAGGAGAGTCCACACCATGTCCGAGAGCACGATGCAGTCCGCCACGGAACTCGCCTCGCAGTACAGCGTCCAGGTCAACGACGACCTGGAGCGCAACGTCAAGGAGCAGGAACGTGTCAGCGCGGAGATCAGCGCTCTCCAGCAGCGGTTGGCCGCGCTGCAGCACGATCACGCCCTGCTGGTGAACATGCAGCAGGCCCTCGGCATCACCTCGCCGCCCCAGTCGCCCGCCGCACCCGGGTCCGCGGCCGAGGAGGCCACCGTGCCCGCGCCGCGGGGCGGTGCGACGGCCGGGTCGGGCACGGGCCGGCGGACGCGGAGCAAGAAGGCCGCCTCCTCCCCCAAGCGCGCCGGCGCGTCGAAGACGGGTGCCAAGCCGGCCGCGAAGCCGGCCGCCGAGACCCGGGCCAAGGCGGCCACCGAGGCACCCGCGGGTTCATCCGCCAAGGCGTCCGCGAAGACGCCCGCCAAGGGGCCGGAGAAGGCGTCCACGAAGACGTCCACGAAGACGACCCCCAAGCCGGGCACCAAGCCGGCCGGCAAGCCCGCCGTGAAGTCCGCGGCGAAGTCCGCGGCGAAGAAGGCGCCCGCCCGGCCCACCCTGGTGGAGCTGGTGCGCGAGCACCTCGCCGGGCAGCGGGAACCGCGCTCCGCCGCCGAGGTCGCCACGGCGCTGGGCGAGGCGCACACCGGGCGCACCGTCAAGACCACGGTCGTGCGCACCACGCTCGAGGGGCTCGTCGCCAGGAACCAGGCCCAGCGCACCAAGCAGGGCACCTCGGTCTACTACACCGCCACCGAGGCACCGGCGTCCGCGCCCGCGCCCGCGCAGCCGAAGGAGACCGCGGCCGAGGCCACGTCCGCGCAGAGCGGTAGCTGATCGGGCTCCGCCGCCCCGCCGCGCGGCGGCACGCGACACGCGTCCGGAGGTGAACCGCGCGAGTATCGGTGGATGGGTGTTGTCCTGCCGGTGCTCTTCGCACTCCTCGCCGCGTTCAGCAACGCGCTGGCCACCGTGCTCCAGCGACGCGCCGCGCTGAGCGTGCCGCAGACCCGGGGCTTCCGTCCCGGGCTCGTCCTCGATCTGCTGCGGCGGCCGGTGTGGCTCGGCGGCATGCTGGCCGTGGTGGCGGCCGGCGCGGGACAGGCGGTGGCCCTGGCGACGGGGCCGATGTCACTCGTCCAGCCCCTCTTCGTGCTGGAACTTCCCCTGGCCCTGCTGCTGGCCTCGCTGCTGACCGGCAAGCGGATGCCGGAGACCCTGTGGCTCGCCGTGGGCGGGGTGGTCGTGGGGCTCGGCGTGGCACTCGCCTCGGCCTCGCCGGGCGGTGGCCGCGACGACGTACCCCTGGCCCGTTGGGTGCCGGCGCTGGTGGCCTGCGCCGGGGCGGCCGTACTGCTGGCGGCGGTGGGGCTCAAACGGCCCGTGGGCAAGGCCCGCGCCGGGTGCCTCGGCGCGGCCACCGCGGTCTGCTACGCGCTGACCGCCGCTCTGATGAAGGAGTCCATGCGCGCCCTGGAGCTGAACGGCGTCGTCGGCTTCCTCACCGCCTGGCAGACCTACGGCTTCGCCCTGGCCGGGGTGTGCGCCGTGCTCCTGCTGGAGCACGCCATGCAGGGCGGTCCGCTCGTCGCCTCCCAGCCCGCGCTCACCCTGGGCGACGCGACGGTGAGTCTGCTGCTCGGTGTGGTCCTGTACCGGGAGGACCTGCGCGGCCACTGGTGGGTCCTGCCGCAGTTGCTCGGCGTGGCACTCGTCGTCGTCGGAGTCGTCGAACTGGCCCGGCGCGGCGTGGATCTGCGCACCGCCCGGTGAGCGTCCCGCGGACCGGGTGGCGATGGGCGCCGCGCCTCCCGGGAACCCGCAGGTCAGTCGTTTCCGCAGGTCAATGAGGGTGGCGTAACATCGGCGAAACATGGTCCGGGTTACCGTGAGCGCCATGGACCAGCACCTGGGACGGCCGCGGGCCGAGCGGGCCCGGCACCTGGCCGACGGGCTGCGGCAGCAGATCACGGACGGCGCCTTCGCCGACGGCACGCTGCCCGACGAGCGGGAGCTGGGCCGCCGGTTCGGCGCCTCGCGCAACGCCGTGCGGGACGCCCTCGCCCTGCTGCGCGAGGAAGGTCTGATCACCCGGCGGCGCGGGATCGGCACGACGGTGCTGCTGCCGAAGTACGGGCACGGTCTCGACCGGCTGGCCGGTCTGGCCGAGGAGCTGGCCGGGCGCGGCACCGTCACCAACGAGGTGCGGGTCGCGGCCGAAGTGCCCGTCCTGCCCGCCGCGGTCGCCGCCCGCCTGGAGGTGCCGGCCGGGGCCGGCGGTGTGTACGTGGAGCGGCTGCGGTGGCTGGACGGGCTGCCGTTGTCCCTGGACACCAGTTACCTGACGGTCGGCGTCGGCCGTGCCGTGCTCGCCGGGGACCTGCGGGAGCGGGACGTGTTCGGGCTGATCGAGGAGGCCGCGGGCGTTCCGCTCGGGCGCGCCGAGGTGGCCGTGCACGCCGTCAACGCGGACCCCGGCACGGCCCGGCTGCTGGGGATCGAGCCGGGAGCGGCGGTGTTCGCCCTGGAGCGGCTGACCCGCTCGGCGGACGGCCGGCCGGTGGACGTGGAGTCCATCCGGATCCGCGCGGACCGGATGACCCTGCGGGCCACGCTGCGCCGTGACGGCCCGCCCACCACGTGAGAGGAGGCCGGCGATGGCCGGTACGAGTGTGCCCGTGCTGGTGGCCCTGGCGCTGCTGGGGCTGGCCGGCGGGGTGGGCATCACGGCGGTCGGACCGGGCGGGGTCCTGCCCACGATCGGACTGTTCGCCCTGACGGGCCTGACGCCGGCGCAGGTGGCCGGCACGGCCATCGTCACCCATGTCGCCACCGGGCTGCTCGCGACGGCCGCCTACACCCGTTCCGGGCAGTTGCGCGAGCCCGCCACCCGGCGCACGGCGCTGGTCCTGGCCGGGAGCGCGGTCGTCGGCACCCCGCTGGGCGTCCTGGTCAACTCGTACGTGTCCGAGCGGATGTTCGGGCTGGTGCTCGGCGTGTTCGTGGCGGGTGTGGCGGCCCTGGTCTGGTTCCGGGAGCGTCGCAGCCCGGCCGCGTTCCCGGCGCACCCGTCGACGGCGGTGGTGACGGGGACGGGTCTCGCGGTGGCCGTCGCGGCCGGGATCGTCGGCATCGGCGGGCCGATGCTCACCGTGCCCCTCCTCGTCGCCCTGGGTGTGCCGGTGCTGGAGTCCCTCGCCTCGGCCCAGGCGCAGTCCGTCGTCGTCGCCGGTGTCGGGACGGTGGGTTACGTGGCCCAGGGGGCCGTCGACTGGCCGCTGGCGGTGCTGGTCGGTGTCCCCGAACTGGCGGGGGTGCTGCTGGGCTGGCGGATCGCGCACGCGCTGCCCTCGCGCCACCTGAAGTGCGCCCTCGTCGCGACCTTGTTCGCGCTCGCTCCGTACCTGGCCCTGCACGGCTGACCGAGATGCCCGGAGCCACCGCCTGGTGCACAGTGGTCACCATCGTCCGGCCGCCCCGAGGGACGGCATGTCGCAGGCCGCCCTTTCCGGCGTCGGCGGCACAGCCCCGCCCGCCACGGGGGCGGGGCTCTTCCCCCTGACCGCGACGGCCGTCGGGTCGGCATGACCGACCGTCCTGCTCGAGGAGGCCCTGTGACCACCAACGAGAGCGCCGTGAGGCCCGCGCTCGGCGTTCATTCCGAGGTCGGCAGGCTGCGCAAGGTCCTGGTGTGCTCGCCGGGGCTGGCGCACCGCCGGCTGACGCCCACCAACTCCGACGAGCTGCTCTTCGACGACGTCATGTGGGTGGAGAACGCCCAGCGCGACCATGCCGCCTTCGTCGGTGAACTGCGCCGCCGCGGGGTGGAGGTGGTGGAGCTGCACGACCTGCTGGCGCAGATCATGGCGGTGCCGGAGGCGAAGGCGTGGCTCCTGGACCGGAAGATCACCGCCAACCAGGTCGGCACCGGGCTCGTCGACGCGACCCGCGCCTATCTGGAGACGCTCTCGCCGAGGGAACTCGCCGAGTACCTCGTCGGCGGCCTCGCCACCGGCGACCTGCCCGAGGACTTCCGCTCCCCGCACCTCGCCCTGGCCCGGGAGGCCACCGGCGCCCGCGAGTACCTGATGCCGCCGCTGCCCAACACCCTGTACACGCGCGACACCACCTGCTGGCTGTACGGCGGTCTCACCCTCAACCCGCTGTACTGGTCCGCACGGCACGACGAGACGCTGCTGATGAAGGCGGTCTACACCTTCCACCCCGACTTCAAGGGCTCGACGGTGTGGTGGGGCGATCCCGAGCGGGACTGGGGCCAGGCCACCCTGGAGGGCGGCGACCTCATGCCCGTGGGCAACGGGGTCGTCCTGATGGGCATGAGCGAGCGCACCTCCCGGCAGGCCGTCACCCAGGTCGCCGCCGCGCTGTTCCGCAACGGGGCCGCCGAGCACGTCGTCGTCGCCGCGCTGCCGAAGCTGCGCTCGGCCATGCACCTGGACACCGTCTTCACCTTCGCCGACCGCGACGTGGTGACCCTCTACCCGCGCATCATGGACGGGGTTCGCACCTTCTCGCTGCGCCCCGGCGACCGGGCCCCGGGCTTCGACGTCGTCGACGAGGGCACGACGCCCTTCGTCGACGTCGTCGCCAAGGCCCTCGGGGTGCCGAAGCTGCGCGTGGTGGAGACGGGCGGCGACGCCTACGCATCCGAGCGGCAGCAGTGGGACGGCGGCAACAACGCCGTGGCGGTGGAACCGGGCGTGGTGTTCACCTACGACCGCAACACCCTCACCAACGCGCTGCTGCGCGAGGCCCGGGTGGAGGTCCACACCATCGTCGGCGCGGAACTGGGCCGGGGGCGCGGCGGCGGGCACTGCATGACGTGTCCGCTGGTGCGGGACCCCGTGGACTTCTGATCCCGCCGCCCGCCGGCCTCAGCGGCAGAATCCGTAGGCCTGCTCCAGCCACCGGCGCAGTGCCGTGTGGACGCTGCCGGGAAGCACGCTGAGCCGGTCGATGGCGGCCCGGTCGCCCGCCGAGGGCGCGATGCCGGCGGCGGTCAGCAGGGCGAGCAGGTCCAGGCGGCGCAGGTCGACGGGGTCGACGCGGCAGGGGACGCGCTCGGCGGGGTCGGGCGGCTGGAGCAGGAAGTCGCCCTGGGTGTCGCAGGCGCGCGAGCGCGTCGGGGCGGCGGCGTTCGGAGCAGTCGTCGTGTGCATACCGCGGTCCTCCACTGGATGGGTCGCCCGGTCGGGGCGCCGTTCTCGACGGCATGAGACACCGCGGCGCCGACGGCGGTTGCGGGCCGCCGCGAGGACCACACGGGGGATGCAATCGGCGTCTTGTCGCACGAACCCGTCCGCCGGGCGGAAGCGCGGGCGTAAGCGCGGGCAGACGCCCCCGGGCACCTCGTCCGCTGGGCCGTACGAGTGGTGCGTTCCCGGAGCCGGTCGTACCGTCGGAACGGAGAAAAAGGGGCAAGCGGAGACAAGCGACCCCGAGACGGCGGGAGCAGACATGGGCAGGAACCCGATGAGGGCAGCGGTCACACTCTGTGCCGCCGCCGCGCTGGCAGTACCCCTGGGCACGGCCTCCGCCGCACCGTCGGCACCGTCCGCGGCGCGGACCCAGCAGACGCAGGACCCGGTACTGGTCGACTGCTCCGGGCAGCCGCAGATCGGACCCGATGCGTACGTGCTCGCCTGCGGCGACGCGAACAGCCGCCTGGTGTCCCTGCGCTGGTTCCGCTGGGACCCGCAGGCCGCCGTGGGACGGGGCACGAACGCCGTCAACGACTGCGACCCCTACTGCGCCGCCGGCGCCTTCCACTCGTACCCCGTGACCGTGCGGCTCGACCAGCCGACGGCCGCCGGGCAGGGCACGGGCGAGCCGCACTTCACCCGGATCACCCTCACCTACACCGACGGCAGGCCCGACGGGTCGCCGCGCACGGTGTCCTACCCGCTGCCCGGCTGACGCATCCGGCGGTCCGAGGGGACCGCCGGTCCGTCCGGCAGCACCAGCCGGCACGTGTCGCCCGGCTGGAGGCGCACCTCGCGGTCCGGCAGCCGCACGTCGATCGGCAGCGGTCCGGCCGTGGGCACGGCGATCTCCAGCCGGCCGTGCTCCAGCCGGAACCGCACGCCCCAGTGGCCCTGGTAGCGGACGGAGAAGCCGTACGACGACAGTTCCGGCAGCGGCACCGGGTCCAGCCACAGCGCGCCCGCGCGGGTCTCCAGGCCGGTGAGGCCGCGCTGGACCAGGTCGAGGGTGCCCGCCATGGCTCCGAGGTGGATCCCTTCGCCGGTGGTGCCGCCCTGGAGGTCGGCGACGTCGCCCTTGAGCGCCTCCTGGACGTAGGCCCAGGCCTCGGCGCGGCGGGCGCGGGCCAGGATCCAGCCGTGGACGAGTCCGCTGAGGGTGGAGCCGTGGCTGGTGCGGGCCAGGTAGTGGTCGACGGTGCGCTGCCAGGTCTCCTCGTCGAGGCGGTACCCCAGGCGGCCGAAGAGGGCGCGGAGTTCGGCCGGGGAGAACAGGTAGCCCAGCATGAGGACGTCGGCCTGCTTGGACGCCCGGTAGTTGTTGACGCTGTCGTTCTCGGCCTCCAGGACGCGGTCGAGGCGCCGGATGTCGCCGTACCGCTCGCGGTAGCCCGCCCAGTCCAGTTCGGCGAGTTCGCCGTATCCCTCGAACTGGCTGACGACGCCCTCGTGGAAGGGGACGTGGAGGGTGCGCGAGACGCTGTCCCACTGCTCCAGTTCCGTGTCGTCCAGGTCGGCGCGCTCGACGAGTTCGCGGCGGCGGGGTCCGGGCAGGGCGTCGAGGACGTCGAGGGTGCGGGAGAGGACCCAGGCGGCGGTCACGTTGGTGTACGCGTTGTCGTCCAGGCCCGGCCGGTCGGCGCCGGGGTAGGCGTCGTGGTACTCGTCGGGGCCGACGACGCCGCGGATGCGGTACCGGCCCAGCCGCTCGTCCCAGGTGGCGCAGTCGGCCCAGAAGCGCGCGATCTGCAGCAGCATCTCGGCGCCCTTGGTGTGCAGGAACTCGGCGTCGCCGCTGGCCTCGCAGTACTGCCACACGTTGTACGCGATGGCGGAGCCCACGTGGTGCTGGAGGCGCGAGTGATCGGGGAGCCAGCGGCCCGAGCGCGGGTTGAGGTGCAGTTGCTGGGTCTCCTCGCGGCCGTCGCTGCCGCTCTGCCAGGGGTACATCGCGCCGCGCCGGCCGATCGCGCGGGCCGCGGAGCGGGCCTTGTCCAGGCGGCGGTGCCGGTAGTGCAGCAGGGCCCTGGACACCTCGGGGAAGTGCAGGTTCAGGTACGGCAGGACGAACAGCTCGTCCCAGAAGACGTGGCCGCGGTAGGCCTCCCCGTGCAGTCCGCGCGCCGGGACGCCCACGTCGAGGTCGGCGGTGTGCGGGGAGAGGGTCTGCAGCACGTGGAAGAGGTGCAGGCGCAGGATGCTGCCCGCCTCGCCGGGGACCTCCAGTTCGGCCCGGCGCCACAACTGGGCCCAGGCGGTGCGGTGGGTCACCAGCAGGCCGTCGAAGCCGGGGGCCTCGGCCACCCGGTCGACGGCGGCCTGGAGCGGGTCGCTGATCGCCGGGTCGCGCGAGGTGTGCAGGGCGACGACCTTGTCGACGGTGGCGGTGCGCCCCGGTTCGGCACGCAGGGCGACCCGCTGGGTGACGCACAGGTGCTCGCGCGCCGCGGTGACCGGCGCGTCGGCGGTGAGGCGGGCGGCCATGCCGATCCGGGTGTCCGAGGTACGGGTGCGGCAGCGCAGCCACACGGTGTCGGCGGCGTCGGCGCTCGCGGTGTGCACGTGCGTGAGGTGGCGGCCGTCGAGGTCCCGGTAGCGCGGCACCCCGCCGTTGGTGACGCCCCCGTCCAGGGCCGCCTCCACCTCCAGGTCGGCGGGCCCGCCCTCAATGGTGAACTCGGTGCGCAGGGCGGCGAGATGGGGATCGGCCATGTGCACCAGGCGCAGTTGGCGCACGGTCAGCACGCGGTCCGCGCCGAGCCCGAAGCTGGTGCGGCGCTCCAGCACCCCCGAGTCCAGGTGCACGGTCTGGCGGTGGTCGAGCACCTCGGCGGTGTCCGGCGTGAGCCAGTCGTCCCCGGCGGTCCGGAAGCGCAGCGGCAGCCAGTTGGGGAGGTTGACCATGTCCTCGTT
Source organism: Streptomyces sp. NRRL F-5650 (assembly GCF_000721365.1). Taxonomy (NCBI): domain Bacteria; kingdom Bacillati; phylum Actinomycetota; class Actinomycetes; order Kitasatosporales; family Streptomycetaceae; genus Streptomyces; species Streptomyces sp. NRRL F-5650. Next base: position 212,379 of record NZ_JOGV01000010.1, read on the forward strand.
CTCCACCTCCCTCCCGGCGACGGCGGAGGTCAGCCGGTTGTAGCAGCCGGCCACGTAGGTGCCGGGGTAGTGCGTGTCGTCCGCGGCGCACTCGGGCAGCGCGCCGCGGGTGGCGAAGTAGCCGTTGCCGAGGGTGCACAGGGATTCGCGCAGCCGTTCCTCCGCCGGGTCGTAGTGGTCGTAGTCCCACGTCGAGGGGGTCGCTGTCACCGCGGGCCGTCCCAGGTCCAGTCGGCGACCTCGGGCAGGTCCACGCCGTGCTCGCGGATCCAGTCGTGGTGCCGCAGCCGGGCGTCCTCCATCCGCTGCCGTACCGCCGCCGCGCGCACGGCGAGGCCGGGCACCCGGTCGATGACGTCCATGACGAGGCGGTAGCGGTCCAGGTCGTTGCCGACGACCATGTCGAACGGTGTGGTGGTGGTCCCGATCTCCTTGTAGCCGCGCACGTGGAGGTGGGCGTGGCCGGTGCGCCGGTAGGCCAGCCGGTGGATCAGCCAGGGGTAGCCGTGGTAGGCGAAGATCACGGGCTTGTCGGCGGTGAACAGGCCGTCGTACTCGAAGTCGCTCATGCCGTGCGGGTGTTCGCCGCTGGGCAGCAGGCGGGCGATGTCCACGACGTTCACCACGCGCACGGCGAGTTCCGGAAGGTGGCGGCGGACGAGCTGGGCGGCGGCCAGGATCTCCTGGGTGGGGACGTCGCCCGCGCAGGCGAGCACCACGTCGGGTTCGCGGCTGCCGTCCTCGGTGCCGGCCCAGTCCCAGATGCCGGCGCCGCGCGCGCAGTGCGCCCGGGCCTGTTCCATGGTCAGCCAGTCGAAGCAGGGCTGCTTGCCGGCGACGATCACGTTGACGTAGTCGCGGCTGCGCAGGGCGTGGTCGGCGACGGACAGCAGGGTGTTGGCGTCCGGCGGCAGGTAGACCCGTACGGCTTCGGGGCTCTTGTTGAGGATGTGGTCGACGAAGCCGGGGTCCTGGTGGGAGAAGCCGTTGTGGTCCTGGCGCCACACGTGGGAGGTGAGCAGGTAGTTGAGGGAGGCGATGGGGGCCCGCCAGGGCAGGCGGCGGCTGACGCGCAGCCATTTGACGTGCTGGTTGACCATCGAGTCGACGATGTGGACGAAGGCCTCGTAGCAGGAGAACAGTCCGTGCCGGCCGGTGAGGAGGTAGCCCTCCAGCCAGCCCTGGCAGGTGTGTTCGGACAGGATCTCCATCACGCGGCCGTGCCGGTCCAGGTCCTCGTCGACGGGCAGCGTCGGCTCCTGCCAGGCCTTGCCGCTGGCGGCGTAGACGGCCTGGAGGCGGTTGGAGGCGGTCTCGTCGGGGCCGACGAGACGGAAGTCGCGCCGGTCGGCGGTGGCCTCCATGACGTCCCGGAGCAGGTCGCCGAGGACCCGGGTGGGCTCGTGCGTGCTCGCGCCGGGCTTCTCGACGGGCACGGCGTACTTCTCCGGTGCGGGCAGGGGCAGCTCGCGCAGGAGGAGGCCGCCGTTGGCGAAGGGGGTGGCGCCGAGACGGCGGTGCCCCTCGGGGACGGCGGCGAGGACGGCGGGCCGCGGGGCCCCGGCGTCGTCGAACAGCTCCTCGGGGCGGTAGGAGCGCAGCCACTGCTCCAGTTGCGCCAGGTGCCCGGGGTTGGTGCGCACGGCGGACAGGGGCACCTGGTGGGCGCGCCAGGTGTTCTCCACGGGCACTCCGTCGACCTCGGCGGGGCCGGTCCAGCCCTTGGGGGTGCGCAGGACGATCATGGGCCAGCGGGGGCGGCCGGTGGCGCCCTCCTCGCGGGCGGCGCGCTGGATCGCGGCGATGCGGTCGAGGGCGGTGTCCAGGGCGCGGGCGGTCGCGCGGTGGACGGCGGCGGGTTCGTCGCCGGTGACGTGGATGGGGTCGTGGCCGTAGCCGCGCAGGAGGTCGTCCAGCTCGGTCTCGGGGAGACGGGCGAGCACCGTCGGATTGGCGATCTTGTAGCCGTTCAGGTGCAGGACCGGCAGCACGGCGCCGTCGTGCACCGGGTCGAGGAACTTGTTGGAGTGCCAGGAGGTCGCCAGCGGCCCGGTCTCCGCCTCGCCGTCGCCGATCACGCAGGCGACCACCAGGTCCGGGTGGTCGAAGGCGGCGCCGTAGGCGTGCGAGAGCGCGTAGCCGAGTTCGCCGCCCTCGTGGATGGAGCCCGGTGTCTCGGGTGCCACGTGGCTCGGTACGCCGCCGGGGAACGAGAACTGTTTGAAGAGGCGGGCCATGCCGGCCGCGTCCCGGGTGATGTCCGGGTAGGTCTCGGTGTACGAGCCCTCCAGCCACGCGTTGGCCAGGACGGCGGGGCCGCCGTGGCCCGGGCCCCAGACGCACAGGGCGTCGAGGTCGCGCGCCTTGATCACGCGGTTGAGGTGGGTGTGGACCAGGTTGAGGCCGGGTGAGGTCCCCCAGTGGCCGAGCAGCCGCGGTTTGACGTGTTCGGGGCGCAGGGGTTCGGTGAGCAGGGGGTTGGCCATCAGGTAGATCTGGCCGACGGAGAGGTAGTTCGCTGCGCGCCAGTGGGCGTCCAGGCCGGCGAGTTCCTCGTCGGTGAGCTCCGGGGGCGCCTGCTGCGTGTCGGCGGACATCGGTGGTCCTTCCGTGTCGGGACAGCCGGTCGGGGCGCGCGGGCACGGGGTGCCCGTGCACATCCCATCCCTGCGCCGGCCGGGCGGGTACCCGAGAGGGCCGTTCGGGTCACGTGGTGTCCCGAACGGGTTACGGAGCGCCGGTGGGTGAGGGGAAGAGCACGGCCGCCACCGGCGCCGACCCCGGTGCCGGCCGTGCCGGTCCGGCGGCTACCCCGACTTCCGCTCTGTACACGGGAGTTGCCCGAGTTCCGGGACGGGGCTCGGGGAGGGTGGCGCGGTGGGGCCGCGACGTCACGGCCGAGCACCCTGGAATACCCCCCTGGGTATCTCTGTTACGGTGGGCGGAACAGATACCCCCGGGGGTAATTCGGAAGCGAAGGGAGAGCGTGCCGTGTACTTTGTCGACGTCCTGGAGACCGAGGGACTGGGCAACCGCAGCTATCTGGCGGGCGGTCCCCGCTCGGCCGTGGTCGTGGACCCGCCGCGGGACATCGACCGCGTCGTCGCCGCGGCCGCCCGGCGCGGCGTGCGGATCACCGCCGTCGCCGAGACCCACGTGCACAACGACTACGTCACCGGCGGCCTGGAGCTGGCCCGCCTCACCGGGGCGCGCTACCTGGTGCCGGCCGGTGCCGAGGTGGCGTACGCGCGGGTGGCGGTGGCCGACGGCGACGTGGAGCCGGTCGACGACGGGCTGGAGCTGCGCGCGGTGGCCACCCCGGGTCACACCCCGCACCACACCTCGTACGTCCTCCAGGAGGCGGGGCGGGCCGTGGCCGCCTTCACCGGCGGTTCGCTGCTGATCGGCACCGTGGGCCGGCCCGACCTCGTGGAACCCCGGCTGACCGAGGAGCTGGCCCGCGCGCAGCACGCCTCCGCGCACCGCCTCGCCGACGAGCTGGAGGACGGCGTGAGCGTGCTGCCCACCCACGGGTTCGGCAGCTTCTGCTCCTCCACCGCCTCCGGCGGCGAGCACAGCACCATCGGCGCCGAGAAGGCCGCCAACCCGGCGCTCGTCCAGGACGTGGAGACCTTCGTCCGGGAGCTGCTGGCGGGCCTGGACGACGTGCCCGCCTACTACGCCCACATGGCGCCGGTGAACACCGCCGGTCCCGCTCCCCTGGACCTCACCGAGCCCCGGCGGGCCGACGCGGCGGAGATAGCCCGGCGTCTGGCCGCCGGCGAGTGGGTCGTGGACCTGCGCTCCCGGGTGGCCTTCGCCGCCGGTCACGTCGCCGGGTCGGTCAACTTCGAGGTCGACGGGCAGCTCGCGACCTATCTGGCCTGGATGATCCCGTGGGGCCGGCCGGTGACGCTGCTCGCGCACAGCGCGGACGACCTGGCCCGCGCCCAGCGCGAACTGGCCCGGGTGGGCATCGACCGCCCGGCCGCGGCGGCGGTCGGCTCGCCCGCCGACTGGGTCGCGGACGGCGACCGGCCCGCCTCGTTCCGCCGCGCCGCCTTCGCCGAGCTGGCCGCGGCGCGGCGGGACGGCGCGGACCTGGTGGTCCTCGACGTGCGGCGGGACACCGAACGCGCCCGCGGCTGGATCGGGGGCAGTGTGCACGTGCCCGTCCACGAGCTGCACCGGCGCCTGGACGAGGTGCCCCCGGGCACGGTGTGGGTGCACTGCGCGGGCGGGATGCGGGCGGCGGTCGCCGCCTCGCTGCTGGACGCCGCCGGCCGTGAGGTCGTCGCGGTGGACGACGGTTTCGCCGCGGCGGCCGAGGCCGGTCTGCCGCTCGTGACGCCCTCGGACGACATCGCCGCATGACGCCGCTCATCCTCGCCCTGATCGCCGGTGCCGCGGCCGGAGTGTCCCTGGGCGCGCTGGGGGCGGGCGGCAGCATCCTCACCGTGCCCGCGCTCATCTACCTGCTCGGCTTCACCCCGGCGGCGGCGACCACCGCGAGTCTGGTCGTCGTGGTCGTCACGTCGGTCACCGCGCTGGTGGCGCACGCGCGGGCCGGGGCCGTGCGGTGGCGCGCCGGGCTGCTGTTCGCGGCGGCGGGCCTGCTGCCGGCCGCCGCGGCAGGGGCCCTGTCGGCACGGGTCCCGGAGGCGGTCCTGACGGCGCTGTTCGCGGCCGTGGCCGCCCTGGCCGGACTGCACATGCTGGGCCGGCGCGCACCCAGGGAGCGCGGCACCGTGTCCGGGACGCGGGCGGCCGGGGCCGGGGCGGGGCTCGGCGCGGTGACGGGGTTCCTCGGGGTGGGCGGCGGCTTCCTGGCGGTGCCCGCGCTGGTGACGGTGCTGGCGGTGCCGATGAGCGCGGCGGTGGGCACGAGCCTGCTGGTGGTCACCGCCAACGCGCTGGTGGCCCTCGCGGGCCGGGCGTACACCGCCGTGCACCTGGACCTCGCGCTGCTCCTGCCGTTCCTGGCCACCGCCGTCCTCGGCGCGTGGGACGGCAGGCGGCTGGCCGCGAAGGTCTCCGCGGCGACGCTGCGGCGCGTCTTCGGTGCCGTGCTGCTCGCGGTGGCCGTGGCGATGGGCGCGACGGCGGTGCTGTGACCCGCCGTCCCGCCCGGAGTCCGTCAGGCCAGGGAGAGGAAGAGCTTCTCCAGCCGCGCCCGCATCTGCGCCGAATCCCGCACCTGCGGGTCGTCACTGGTCATGCACTGCTGCAGTCCCGTGGCGATGATCGAGAAACCGGCCCGGTCCAGGGCCCGGGAGACGGCGGCGAGCTGGGTGACCACGTCCTCGCAGTCGCGGCCCTCCTCGATCATCCGGATGACCCCCGCGAGCTGCCCCTGGGCGCGCCGCAGCCGGTTCAGCGCCGACTTCAGTTCGTCGGCCGACATGTCGAGTTCCACGCTTCTCCCTCTCCTCCACCCACTGCCTCACCGGTCCCCACATACCCCCGCGGGTATCCTACCTCGCGGGGGGACAGCAACGAGAAAGGTTTCCGTACATGAGCACCCCCAGCAGTCCGTCCATTCCCACCACCACCGCCACCACCACCGCTCAGGCCGCGGCCCGCCTCGGCGAGTTCACCGTGGTCGACGTCCGCTCGGCGGGCGAGTACGCGGGCGGACACCTGCCCGGCGCGCACAACGTTCCGCTGGAGCGCCTCGACGAGGCCGCCGACGCACTGGCGGCGGCCGCGGCGCGTGGGCCCCTGCTGCTCGTGTGCGCCTCCGGGAACCGGTCCGCCAAGGGCTGCGCGCGCCTGGCGGCGCGGGGCGTCGAGGCGGCCACGCTCGAGGGCGGCACGAACGCGTGGGCGGCGGCCGGTCACCCCGTCGAGCGGCCGGCCGGGGCGCGGGCGCCGTGGCCCATGGACCGGCAGGTCCGCCTCGCCGCCGGGTCGCTCGTCGCCGCCGGGTTCCTGGCGGGCCGGTTCTGGCGCCCCGCGCACTGGCTGTCCGGCGCGATAGGCGCGGGGCTGGTCTTCTCCGGGGTGACCAACACCTGCGGCATGGCCGCGGTGCTGGCCCGGCTGCCGCACAACCGCCCCGCCGGGGGAGCCGTCCCCTTCGAGGAGACGCTGGCACGCCTGGCGGCCTGAGGCCCACCTGCCACAGCGGGCGCCGACCCCTTCCCGGGGTCGGCGCCTTCAATTTTGCATGGCGTGCATCTTTGCATATCATGCAACTTATGTCGGGGAAGAGTGCCGCGGGGATCGGACTGCGGGAGCGGAAGAAGCGGGCCACGCGTGCCGCTCTGACCGAGGCCGCGGTACGGCTCGCCGCCGAGCACGGGGCGGAGAAGGTCACGGTCGAGGCGATCAGCGCCGAGGCCGGGGTGTCCGTGCGCACCTTCTTCAACTACTTCGAAAGCCGCGACGACGCCTTCGTGGTGGTCGACGCGGACGCGGGCGAGCGCATGCGCCGCGCCGTCCTGGAAGCACCGGCCGATCTCTCCCCGCTGGCAGCCCTGCGCGAGGCCATGGCGGCGGAGCTGGCCGAGGCCGAAGCACAGCACGAACTGTGGCGGCTGCACGCCAAGGTCCTGCACGCCTCGCCGCATCTGCTGGCGCGGGGCGTCGGGGCCCACATGGCGGCCGAGGCGGACCTGGCCGACGCCATCGCCGAACGCCTGCGCAGGCTCGGCGGCACGGGCGGCCCGGGTTCCGCCACCGGGGCGGATTCCGCGACCGGGTCGACCGGGTACGTCACCGGCGCCGGTTCCGGGCTCTACCCGCGGCTGCTGGCCGCGGTGGCGGGCGCCGCGGTGCGCACGAGCATGGACCACTGGTCCGCCCACCAGGAGGAAGCCGCCTTCCTCGACGTCTTCCACGAGGTGTTCACCCTCCTCGCCGCCGGTCTCCCGGCACCCCCCGCGTAGCCTCCGCGCCGGGCTCGCGACCCAACAGGACCTGAACCGAAAGAGATTCCGTGACCGCTACCCAGGCGCCCGCCGACGCGCCACCCACCTCCATGGACCACCGGCAGATACTCCAGGCGATGTCGGGCCTGATGGCCGGCATGTTCGTCGCGATCCTGGCCGGCACGGTCGTGGCCAACGCGCTGCCCACGATCATCGCCGACCTGGGAGCCAGCCAGTCGTCGTACACGTGGGTCGTCACCTCCGAGCTGCTCGCGATGACCGCGACGGTGCCCCTGTGGGGCAAGCTGTCCGACCTCTTCAACAAGAAGCTGCTGCTCCAGCTCTCGCTGAGCCTGTTCGTGGTCGGCTCGCTGCTGGCCGGCTTCTCGCACGGCGTCGAGCTGCTGATCTTCAGCCGGGTCGTGCAGGGCATCGGCGCGGGCGGCCTGACCGCGCTCGCCCAGGTCGTGATGGCCTCCATCATCCCGCCCCGCCAGCTCGGCAAGTACGCCGGCATCTTCGGTGCCGTCTTCGCGGTGGGCACCGTGGCCGGACCGCTGGTCGGCGGCGTCCTGGTGGACACCTCGTGGCTGGGCTGGCGCTGGTGCTTCTTCATCGGCGTCCCGTTCGCGCTGCTCGCCATCGCCCTGCTGCAGCGCACCCTGCGCCTGCCCACCGTGAAGCGCGAGGTACGCATCGACTGGCTCGGCGCCCTGCTGATCGTCGCCGGTGTCTGCGCGCTGCTCATCTGGGTGTCGCTGGCCGGCAACGAGTTCGACTGGGCGTCCTGGCAGACCGCCGCGCTCACGGTCGGCGGCGTCCTGCTGCTGGTCGCGGCGGTGTTCGTCGAGGCCCGCACCGCCGAGCCGGTCATCCCCCTCGGCATCTTCAGGAACCGCACGGTCACCCTGACCACGGTCGCCAGCCTCCTGGTCGGTGTCGCCATGTTCGGCGGGACCGTCTTCCTCTCGCAGTACTTCCAGATCTCCCTGGGCAAGTCGCCGACCGTCGCCGGTCTGATGAGCCTGCCGATGATCCTCGGCCTGCTGGTCTCCTCCACCGTCGCCGGACAGGTGATCAGCCGGACCGGCAAGTGGAAGCGGTACCTGGTGGCGGGCGCGGTGATCATGGCCGTCGGCCTCGCGCTGCTGGCCACGATCGACGCCAAGACCGACTTCGGTCTGCTCAGCCTCTACATGGCGGTCCTGGGTGTCGGCGTCGGCATGCTGATGCAGAACCTGGTGCTGGCCGCGCAGAACGACGTGGCCGCCGCCGACCTGGGCGCCGCGACCTCCGTGCTGTCCTTCTTCCGCAGCATGGGCGGCACCATCGGCGTCAGCGTCCTCGGCGCGATCCTCGCCAACCGCGTCGCCACCGAGACGGCCAAGGGACTCAGCGACGCGGGCGTCACCGTTCCCGGCGGCGGTGGCGGCGGTGGGGGCGAGGGCAGCGTCCCGGACATGTCCACGCTGCCCGGCCCGATGCGGGCGATCGTGGAGCACGCCTACGCCGTCGCCACGGCCGACCTGTTCCTCATCGCCACGCCGTTCGCGGTGCTCGCGCTGATCGCCGTCGTGTTCATCAAGGAGAAGCCGCTGAAGACCACCAGCGGCATGGAGCGCCTGGCCGAGGAGTCCGGCGAGGGCCCGGCCGCGCCGACCGACAAGGACCCGGCGCCGGTCGCCTGAGGCACCCGACGAGCAGACAGCGGGGCCGCACGTCCGATCCGGACGTGCGGCCCCGCTGCCGTGTGCGGCGGGGCGACGGGGGGTCAGCCGCGGGCCATCGCGATCGAACCGGCCAGCCGCTCCCCCGCCTCGTAGATCATGTACGGGACACCGTGGTCGGTACCGAAGGACGGGGAGGCCGCACGGCCGTTCTCCGGCGCGGTGCCCCGGGAGTCGTAGAAGACGCCGAGGTGCCTGCGGAGCGAGAAGTCGTTGCCGACCTCGGTGATCATCAGGTCGCCGCCGCTCTCCTTGTCCTTGTTGTAGACGACGTACGTGCTGTTGTTCCGGTGCAGCAGGTGCGGGCCGCCCACGTTGACCGCGCCCACGTCGCCGTGGCGCACCAGCGGCTCCTGGGAGAACGTCCAGCTACGGCCGTCGGCGGACCAGCCCCAGCCGATGTCGCGGTGGTCGGTGGTGTTGTTGACCATGAACACCATGACGTAGTGGGCGCCGCGCGAGGGCAGTTCGTGCGGGAAGACCCGCGCGTAGGAGGTCTCGGTGGTGCCGGACGGCAGCATCGAGGTGTTCAGCACGACCTTGTCGTAGGTGAAGTGGATGCCGTCGGCGGACCGGGCGAGCCTGGTCGTGGTGTTCTCCCCGTGGAAGTACAGCCACATCTCCTTGCGCCCCGCGTGCCACATCACGTGCGGCGAGGAGACGTGGCTGACGGAGTAGTGCGGCGACCACTTGTTGGAGACGATCGGGTTGTGCGCGTACTCCGTGAAGGGGCCCTCCAGCGAGTCGCCGTAGGCCAGGCAGATGCCGCCGGGGGCGTCGTGCGGGGCGTAGTACAGGTAGTAGCGGCCGAGCCGGCCGCTCGCGGGCAGCCGGTCGTAGACGCCCCGGACGGTCGGGAAGATGATCTCGCCGGTGGGGTTGTAGGCGAGCTTCGACGGGGTCAGCAGGGTGCGCACGTAGGTGTAGTCGGGGAAGCCGCCGGGTGCGGCGGAGGCGGCGGGCGCGGCGGTGGCGCCCAGGGCGAGGGCGGCGCCGGTGGCGGCCGTGCCCTTCAGGAACAGACGGCGGTCGAGGTGCGGCTCGTGCATGTCGACTCCTGGGAGAGGGGGGATGTCACAGGTACTGGGCGGCGGTGACGCACAGGCCGCCCAGGGCGACCAGCCACACGTAGGGCAGGGTGCGGACCATGACCTGCTGCGGGCCGACACCCGCGTACTGCGCGGCCCACACGGTCTGCGTGCTGGTCGGGTCGGCGACGCCGAAGACCTGGTTGTAGGAGGTGGCCATGCCGAGGACGGCGACGGCCGGGTAGATGCCGGTGGCGATGAGGACGCCCGCGATGCCGGCGCCGAGTCCGAACACGTTGAGCGGCCCCCGGTACAGGCACAGCGGCACCAGCAGCGTGAAGACGAGGACGAACAGCACCGGGTTCTGCGGGCTGACCGCCTTCATCAGCGGCTCCAGCGCGTCCACCGCGCCGGGGAGTTTGACGGCCGCGAGCAGGATGCCGATCGCCACGAACAGGGCGAGCGGCGGCGCGGCCACCTCGAAGCCGCCGTACAGGGTGCGCAGCAGCCGCTTGTTCAGCTCGCCGGGCCGGGTGGTGGTGACCAGGGCGTAGAGCACGCCGGCCAGCATCGAGGGGATGATGGCCACGTCGAGGCCGAGGGCCAGGACGAGCGGGACCACGGGGGCGAGCAGCGCGTACCAGGGGGCGTCGCCGAGGCGTTCGCGGCGCGGGGCCGGGCGGGCGGAGACCGACTTGAGCGACCAGGCGTGCTCGGTGCCGCGCCGCCGGTTCTCGACGACGACGTAGGCCACGGCGGCGACCAGCGCGAACGGGAACAGCTTCACCATGAAGCCGCGCACGGTGTCGACCGGCAGGTCGAGGGCGGTGGAGAAGAACTGCCAGACGGGCAGTTCGAAGGGGACGCCGACCGCGATGCCCATGAGTACGGTGCCCGCGGCCGTCACCTTCGGGACGCCGACCGCGACCATCGCCGGGATGCCGATGATGCCGGCCAGCATCGCGGCGGGGGCCGAGCCGGTGACGGTGCCGACCAGCGCCGAGACGGCGAGGACGCCGAGGGCGACGACGGTGGGCCGGTCGCCGCCGAATTCGACGATCTTGCGGACGAGGGTCCCGGCGATGCCGGTCTCGTCGAGCAGCTTGCCGAGCCAGGAGCCGAGGATGATGGCGACCATCGTCGCCGCGAGCGCCGGGGCGCCCTCCTGGAGCACCGTGTCCAGGACGCTGTTCTCGCCGGTCAGGGGTGCGCCGGAGAGGAAGGCGATGACCACCGCGAGCAGGACCAGCGCGAAGGCGGTGGGGAGCCTGCGGGTGAGCATCGCGGCGACGCCGGCCGCCATGACGAGGAGGATGACGACACCCATGGGTCAGTTCTCTCTTCTTGCTTGGCGTGCGGGTGGCGGGGTGTCCGCGGTCGCGGCCCCGGTCTCGGCGGCCAGGGCGGCGGTCAGCAGCAGGGGGCTGCGGCCGAGTCCGCAGACGGTACGGGCGTAGGCGTGCGCGGCCACCTCCTCCGCCCCGGCGACATGGCCGGGAACGCGCAGCCGGCCCAGGCGCAGGGCGCTGTGGCCGAGGGCGCGCTTCAACGCGGCCTTCGCGGGCCCGTGGTGGAGGTGGACGTGCACGGCCTCGTGGGCGAGGGCCGCGGCCCGTACGGAGCCGGGCGGGTACCAGTCGCGCCAGCCACGGGCGTCGACGACCCGTTCGGCGAGCGCGAGGGTGTCGGTGAACAGCTCCACCGTGGGCGGACGGGAGGTGTAGCGGGCGAGCAGTCCGAGTTCCAGCCCGCCGTCGCGCTCCACGGTCCGGGCGGTGCACTCGACGGGCGCGAGCGCGGCGCCGAACGCGTCGGCCGCCCGGGCCCAGTGGCGCAGCAGCTCCGGGTCGCGGTGCTCGTGGGTCGGCGTGGCGGCCAGCAGCCGCACGGCCCAGCCGATGTCGTCGGTGGCGGCGAGGCCGTCCGTCACCGGGGTCCGTGCCCCGCTCATTCGCGTACCTCCAGTACGGCGACCACCGGTTCGTCGGCGGCGCGTGAGCGCAGTTCGCTGCGGGCGAGGGCGAGCAGCGGCTGCGGGTCCAGGACGCCGGAGAGGTCGGCGATGCGGGAGCCGAGCAGCAGCCGCACGGCGGGGGCGCGGACGCCTCCGTCGCCGTAGGAGGTGTGCTCGGCGACCAGCTTGGCGAGCACCTCGGGGGCCGCGGCGACCGTGGTGGCCTCGACCCGGGCGTCGGGGGCGTGGTGGCGTACGACCCCGTCGGCGTCGACGACCCGGACCGGGTGGCGGACGGGCCGGAGACGGCGGTGGACCTCGGTGCCGTAGACGGTGTGGGCGGGAGTGCCCGCGAGGACGCGCACCTGCGACGGGTCGGTCCTGAGGCTGGCGGCGGCCAGCCTCAGGCGTTCGGCGTCGTCGGCGCGGTGGGCCCGGTCCTGGGTGCGCAGTTCGGTGGCGCCGGTGGCGATCGCGCGGACGACGTTGGTCTGCGGGTCGACGGTGACCTCGACCTCGACGCCGTCGGCGGCGGCGCCCTGCGCGACCACGGCGCGCTCGGCCTCGGCGCGGACGGCGAGGATCTGCTCCTGGGTGGCGCCGGGCACGATCCGCTCGACCTGCTCGCGGACCAGGGCCAGGGCGACGCCGATGGGGCTGATGACCTCGCTGTGCCGGGCGATGCGGCCGGTCATCCCCGTGCGGGCGGCCAGGTGCGGGGTGACGGACGCGGCGCCGCCGCCCCCGCCGACGAGGACGGCGGTGTCGGTGTCGAGGCGGTACTCCCGCACGAGGTCGTCCACGACGGACTTCACCTGGTCGGTGCCCGCGTTCAGGAGCCGGGCGGCGGCGGTGGGCACGTCGGTGCCGAGCGCGGCGGCGAGCGGGGCCAGCGCGGCGCGGGCGGTGTCGGGGTCGGCGTGGGCGAAGTCGCCCTCGGGGACCCGGCCGAGCGCGTTGGCGGCGCAGGTCATGGTGAGCGCGAACCGGCCGCCGGCCGCGTCGAGGACGGCGTAGTCGGCGGGGTCGCCGGGCAGCGGACTGATCGTGGCCAGCTTGGCGTCGCGCAGCTCGGCGGGGTCGGCGTAACAGGCGTACGGCAGCCCGGCGATGTGCGCGCTGCGCGGCCCGGTGCCGGTGATCCGGCCGCCGGAGACCCGGACCATGGAGCCGCCGCCGACGCCGACGGTGCGCACGTCGAGGGCGTTGAGGTAGGAGGTCCGCCCGAGCAGGACGGCGTGGCGCACCGCGACCTTGCCGCGTTTGACGACGCTGATGTCGGTGGAGGTCCCGCCGGTCTCCAGGAACACGCCCTCGCTGACGCGTTCCTGCATCAGCGCGCCCGCCACCCCGGCGGCCGGGCCCGAGAGCACGGTCAGCAGGGGCCTGCGGCGCATCTCGTCCAGGGACATCACTCCCCCGTCGCAGCGCATCACCATCAGCGGCGCGGTGACACCGGCCTTGGTGATGGAGGCGTCGACGAGGTCGGCGGTGGCGAGCATGCGCGGCAGGATCGCCGCGTTGACGACGGCGGTGCGGGTCCGTTTGCGCAGCCCGTACAGGGACGTGATCTCGTGCGCCGCGGTGGTGGGCAGGCCGGTGGCGCGGGCGGCGTCGGCGACGGTCTCCTCGCCCTCGGGCCGGTCGACGCCGAAGGGTTCGCTGGCCACCAGCGCCTGGGCGCCGGCGGCGGTGAGCTGTTCGACGGCGGCCCGCAGGGCGGGGGCGTCCTCGGGGTCGGGCACGTGCGCGTAGTGCAGCGGCAGCCGTTTGCCGGGGGTGAGTTCGAGCTTGGCGAGGCCGGCGAGCCGGCGGGTGAAGTACGCTCCGCCGCCGGTGCCGATGCCGAGCAGGCCGACGGTGGCGACGTCGCCCTCCAGCAGGGCGTTGGTAGCCTGGGTCGTGCCGTGCGCCAGGAAGGCCACGTCGGCGGGTGCGTGTCCGGTCTGCGTCAGCAGCCGGTCCAGTGCCTCGACGATGCCGTGCGCGACACCGTCCTCGTGATGGTGGCTCGTGGGGACCTTCACCTGGCCCACGAGCCGGAGCGTCGTGGCGTCGACCGCCACGGCGTCGGTGAAGGTTCCGCCCACGTCGATGCCGACGCGGATGCGGTGGGTGGTCATGTCCGGGCACCTCCTTGTGCTGGGTCGGTCCGCACGCGGGCGGTCACCGGGCGGGGCAGGTGGTGCTGCCCCGCCCGAACTCGCTGTGCGTGCGGGGTCGTTCAGTAGCCCCTGACGTCGGGCCAGTGACGCTCCACGCCGTCGCGGTCGAGCACCGCGGCGAACTCCTCGAACCTCTTGTCCTCGGCCTGCACCTGGTGCGGCTCGACGTCCTCGGCGAGGCAGTGGGCGGCGAGGGCTCCGGCGGCCTCGCCGACGTTCCACTCCACCGGGTGCAGCCGGTAGCAGCCGTTGGTGATGTGGGTGGTGCCGAGGTTCTTGCCGGCGGGAAGCAGGTTGCGCACCCGGCGCGGCACGAGGGCGCCGAGCGGGATCTCGAAGGGGACGGAGCCGATGTCGACGTAGCCGTCACCGCCGGTGGAGGGGTGCAGGTCGATGCGGTAGTTGCCCACGCCCACGGAGTCGCGGTGGCGGGTGCGGCCGTAGGGGCCGAGCAGGTCGATGGAGACGTCGTGCTCGGTGACGGTGGTGACGGCCTTGATCCGGCGGGACTCACGGACGTAGGCCGCCTTGGCGAGGCCGTCGGGGGTGCCGGTCACGTCGGGGCGAAGCCGCAGTCCCGGGAAGCCGGTGCCGCCGTCGGTGCGGGGCGCCTCGGTCTGCAGCCAGTACAGCACCGACAGGGACAACTGCCGTGCCTCGCGCAGCGCTTCGGCCTCCTGGCCGATGTAGGGCTTGAGCCAGTAGTCGTTGAGCGGCCAGTTGACGAGGGTGATGTCGGAGTCGAAGGCACCGTCGGTGTGCAGCTTGCGGGCGAGGATGCGGCGGAAGCCCCACAGTTCCTTGTCGCCCGCGTCCGCGCTCTGGTCGGCGCTGACGGCGAGCGGGTCGAGGTCCGGGTTGGGCACGAAGGTGCGCGGCACCGGTTCCAGGGTGCGCGGGTCGGGGGCCTCGAAGCCGAGCAGCGGGCCGGGCCAGAAGTCGGGCTTGTAGTCGCGCCAGAAGCCGTAGTCGGCGGGGCGGTCGATGGTGTGGTCCTGGCCCTCGTGGTGGGAGAGGGCGAAGCAGACGGTGATGCCCTGCTGGTTGCCCGGCTGGGCCTCGTCGGGAGCGTGCGGTTCGTCGAACTCGGCCCGGGACTCGGCGCCGTTGACGTGCTCGACGCCCGCGAGGTGCAGCAGTTCGCCGGTCTCGGTGGCGTCCAGGACGTAGCGGGCGGGGACGGTGCGGCGGGTGCCGTCGCGGAGGTCCTCCAGGGTGACGGCGCGCACGACATCGTTGTCGGTCTCGGCGGCCACGGGGCGGTGCCCGGTGAGGACGGTGAGCCGTCCGGCCGCCCGGTGCGGGGCGAGCATGCCCTCCAGGACGGCGAGGGCGACGCGCGGCTCGTGGCAGAGCTTGCTGACCCGTCCGGCGCCCGGGTTGAGGTCGGTGAGGGCGGCGGCCTCGGCGCGCAGCGGGTACCACTGGCGGTAGTACTGGCGGATGCCCTCGCGCAGTCGGCGGTAGGACGCGGTGGTCCCGAACTGTTCGACCCACGGGTGTTCGTCGGGCGGTACGGCCTGGCTGGTGAGCTGGCCGCCGATCCAGTCCGTCTCCTCGGTCAGGACGACGCTGCGGCCGGCCCGGCAGGCGGCGAGGGCCGCGGCCGTGCCGCCCAGTCCGCCGCCGACGACGAGGATGTCGGGTTCCGGTATCACGCTGCTGCTCCTTAGGTGGTGCGGTCGGTGCGGTGGGGTGCGATCGGTGCCAAGGGATGCGGAGGGTTCAGAGGGGTGCCGGCGGACCGGCGGTCGCGCCCGGCCGGAAGGCGCAGCCCACGAGGGTGCCCTCGGCGGGCCCGCCCGCGATGCGGGCGGCGAGCAGCCGTACGGCCTCGGCGCCGAGCGCGGGGCGCGGGATGTCGAAGCCCATCGGCACCGGTCCGTCGGCGAGGTCGGCGGGCGGGCTGCCGAGCAGCGCGAGGGACACCTGGCCGGGGCAGTCGAGGCCGGCCGCGTCGACGGCGGCGCGCAGGGCCCGCCAGGCCGCGCCGGTGTCGGTCTCCTCGGCGACGAAGGCGGTGACGCCCTCGGCGAGCCAGGACCGGACCCGGTCGGCGGTCAGCTCGCGGCACGGGTCGCCGGAGCGGAACACGGCCCCGGGACCGCCGGGCAGCCCGCTCGCCGCCAGCCCGTCCAGGAAGCCGTGTTCACGGTCGGCGGAGGCGGGCGCGTCGTCGTCCTCGCGGACCAGGAGCACCCGGCGGTGACCGAGCCCGGCGAGGGCGGCGACGACCTCCCGGCTGGCGCTGACGTAGTCGGCACCGACCCAGGCCAGGCCCTCCGGCTCGTCGCTCCGGCCGACGTGGACGACCGGGAAGCCGTCGGCCACCAGGCGGCTCAGCTCGTCCGCGGGTGCGTGGCGCCCCAGGAAGAGGCAGCCGTCCGCCAGCCGTACGCGGTTGAGGGCGCCGGCTCCCCGGGCGCCCGCTCCCCCGGTGCTGGACCCGGTGAACAGCACCAGGTCGTAGCCCTGCGCGGCGGCCTCCTGCTCCACGCCGACGAGGAAGGGGTAGTAGGAGTGCCGCACGTCGGTCGGGAAGGTCGCGGTGAAGCTGAAGACGCCGAGCAGGTTGTTGCGGGCGGCGGCGAGGCGGCTGGCGGCCGGGTCGGGCACGTAGCCGAGACTGCGGGCGGCGTCCAGGACCTTGGCCCGGGTCTCGGCCGAGATCGGCCGCCCCGTCGCGACGTCGCGCCCGGACAGCACCAGGGACACCGTCGCCTGCGAGACACCGGCGAGTCCGGCCACCTCGGCCTGCCTCGGCCGTCCCCGCCGGCCGGCCGGCGCGGGGGCCCTCCCCGGCCTCGCCCGCCCTGCGGCTTCCTTCGCCACCGCCGCTCCTCTCCGTCGCACGAGTCTGTTAATGCGCATTACCTAATGCGCATTAACCAGTAATGTGAAGGACCTTGGGCGAGGGGTCAAGGGGTTGCGCCGAGGAAAGTGCCGCGGGGGCGGCGGGAAGTTCTCCCACCGCCCCCGCGGCGCCGGGTCAGATGCCGAACGGTGCCGCGTACCGCACGGTGCCGGCGGGCAGCGGGTCGGCGGCGTCCAGGGCGAGAGCCATCAGGGCCTCGTCCGGGACGTCGACGGTGAGCCCGATGCCGTGGGCGGAGGCCCGGGTGAAGCCGAAGCGCGGGTAGTACTCCGGGTGTCCGAGGACCACCACGTGGTGCTCGCCCAGGCGTTCGGCGGCGAGGAGCGCGGCCCGGACGGCGGCCGTGCCGACGCCCGTGTTCTGCCGCTCGGGCCGGACGGCGACGGGGGCCAGGCACAGCGCCGGGGCGTCGCCGATGTGGCAGCGGGTCAGCAGTGCGTGCCCGACCGGGCGGCCAGCGTCGTCCACGGCGACGAGGGACAGGCCCTCGATCCACGCGCCGGGGTCGGCACGCAGCGCGTCGACGAGGTCGGCCTCCTCGGGGGTGGGGAAGGCGGCGCGGACGATGTCGCGGATGAAGGGGACGTCGGCGCCGGTCTCGGCGCGGGTGTTCCAGGAAGGTGTCATGACGGGACTGGGTCCGTTTCCGGTGGGCGTTCGTGGGACGCGGGGTCAGGCCGCCGCTCGGGACGCGAGGGAGATCCGGGCGCCGCGAAGGACGGCGTCGAGCACGGTCATCGACCTCACCTCCCTGTCCTCCCGCTCCCCTGGAGCCCGGTCGAACGCGAACGCCGACCACTGTACCCCCGTGTGCCCGTGGGAGGGTGTGCGTCGGGCGAGGTGGCCACGGCTCACCAGGACCTGGACCAATCCGCGGGCCGCGCGGCCCCGGATTACCCGGGGGCATCCCCGCCGTCGCACATCCCTTGGAGCAACCACCGTGAAGGAAGCCGTACACATCGGCAAGAATCCGTCGTCCCGACCCGATCTGCAGCAGCTGATCCGCGAGGTGGCCCTGGGCGATCAGGACTCCTTCGCCGCCGTGTACGACGCGGTGGCGGGGTCCGTGCTCGGAGTCGCGCGGGCGGTGCTGCGCGACCGGGCGCAGTCCGAGGAGGTCGCGCAGGAGGTGCTGGTCGAGGTGTGGCGGACGGCGCCCCGCTACCGGCCGGAGCGCGGCACGGTGGTCAACTGGATCCTGACCCTGGCCCACCGCCGCGCCGTGGACCGGGTGCGGTCGGTGGAGGCCGCCGCGGCCCGCGACCACAAGGCCGCGCTGCTCGACCGCACACCCGAGTACGACGAGGTCACCGAACAGGTCGAGACCCGGCTGGAGCGGGAGCAGGTGCGGCGCTGTCTGCGCACCCTGACCGAGATCCAGCGCCAGTCCGTGACCCTCGCCTACTACCGCGGCCTGACCTACCGGCAGGTGGCCGAGGCGCTCGCACTGCCGCTCGGCACGGTCAAGACGCGGCTGCGCGACGGTCTCGTCCGACTCCGTGACTGCCTGGGGGTGAGCGCGTGATGCGCACCGAGGACCTGCACAGCCTGACGGGCGCCTACGCCCTGCACGCCCTGCCCGACGACGAGCGGGACGCCTTCGAACGCCATCTGGCGGACTGCGCCACCTGCGAGCAGGAGACCGGGGAGTTCGCCGCGGCGACGGCCCGGCTGGGGCTGGCCGCGACGGTCGTGCCCGGTCCGGCGCTCAGGGAGCGGGTGCTGCACCGCATCACGACCGTGCGCCAGGTCCCGCCGGGCGGCACCACCGTGGAGCGGGCGCGGCGCGTCGTGCCCCGGGGGCGCGGCCTGGCCCGCTGGGCGCTGGCCGCCTGCCTCGCCGCGGCGGCGGGCCTCGGCGGCACGGCGGTGTGGCAGTACGAACGCGCGCAGGACGCCGGGGAGCGGGCCGCGCAGGCCGAGCGGCGGGCCGATGTCCTCGCCGGGGTGCTGGCCGCGCCGGACGCCGAGTCCCGTACGGCGCGGCTCGCCGGGGGAGCGACCGGGACGCTGGTCGTCTCGGCGCGGCAGGACCGGGCGGTCTTCCTGGCCGCGGGCATGGCCGAGCCGCCGCGCGGCAAGGTGTACCAGCTCTGGTTCGACGACCACGGCACGATGCGCCCGGCCGGCCTGATGGACCCCGGCAGCGGCAGTCAGGCGGTGCTGATGGAGGGCTCTGTCGACGGTGCGGCGGGCGTGGGCATCACGGTCGAGCCCGCCGGCGGGTCGAAGCAGCCGACCTCGGACCCGGTCGCGCTGATGAGCATGCCGGCCTGACCGGGCGGGGGTGCGGCCGCGGCCTCACCCCCGCCCGGACCCGGCCCTACGCGGAGCGGCGCGGCGGACGCGGGAAGAAGCCGCTGGTGCGTGCCGCGTACGCGGTCCATCCCGGCCGGTCCGCCATGTGCCGCTCGAGGAGCCGCTTCCCGCTGCCGCCGATCAGCAGGTACGTCATCACCAGCGGGGAGACGACGGACA
This sequence comes from Streptomyces sp. NRRL F-5650, assembly GCF_000721365.1. NCBI lineage: Bacteria > Bacillati > Actinomycetota > Actinomycetes > Kitasatosporales > Streptomycetaceae > Streptomyces > Streptomyces sp. NRRL F-5650. The sequence goes on from NZ_JOGV01000010.1 coordinate 231,478, forward strand.
CCGCGGCGGCGCCGGGGCCCGCGTCGCAGGCGACCAGGAACAGGCCCCACCAGACGCAGAAGTCGCCGAAGTAGTTGGGGTGCCGGGTCAAGCTCCACAGTCCGCGGTCCATGAGGCGGCCCCGGTTGGCCGGGTCCGCCTTGAACCGGGCCAACTGGGCGTCCCCGACGGCCTCGAAGGCCAGCCCCACCGCCCACACGGCTGCCCCTGCCCAGGCCAGGAGCGAGGTGGCCCCGGGCCCGTACGCGGCGGCCTGCACCGGCAACGACACCAGCCACACCAGGGCGCCCTGGAGCAGGTAGACCATGCGCAGGGCGTAGAGGTTGCGGCTGCCGGGGGCCTTCGCGAGCATCGCGTCGTAGCGCGGGTCCTCGCCGTGGCCCCGGCCGCGCCACGCGATGTGCGCGGCCAGCCGCACGCCCCATACGACGGTGAGGGCCCCGGCCAGCGTCTGCCGCCCGGTGTCGCCCTCCCCCGTCGCCGCCGCGGCCGCGCAGGTCACGACGGCGACGGCGGCGAAGCCGATCCCCCAGGCCACGTCCACCACCCGGTGCACGCCCTTGCGCAGGGCGAAGGCGAAGGTGACCAGCATGACGGCGAGCGCGGCCGCCGCGGCCCAGCCGAGGCCCACGGCGAACGCGCCCCACGGGAAGCCGCTCACGGGCGGTCCAGCCGCTCGTACCACTCCCCCGGTGTGGCGGACATGCCGCTGACGCCCTCGACGGTGGGGCGGACGCTCAGGATCTGGTCGACGCCCATCCGCCGCTGCTCGAAGGCGAGTGCGCCGCCCACCAGGTACAGCCGCCACACCCGCGCGGTCTCCTCGCCGACCAGCGCGACGAACTCGTCCCAGCGCTCCTCCAGCGTGCGCTCCCACGCCCTGACCGTGCGGACGTAGTGCTCGCGCAGCGACTCGGCGTGGCGCACTTCGAGACCGGCGTCCTCCAGGAGCCGGACCGTCTCGCCGAGGGGGCGCATGTGCATGTCGGGGGCGATGTACGCCTCGATGAAGGCGCCGCCGCCCGGCGCGTTGCGGCCCCGGGACATCTGCTGCACCAGGACGCGTCCCTCCGGGCGGACCACCCGGTGCAGGGCGGCGGCGAAGGCCGGGTACTCGGCGTCCCCGACGTGCTCGCCCATCTCGACGGTGGAGACGGCGTCGTAGCCCCCGCCGGTGATGTCGCGGTAGTCCTGGCAGACGACCTCGATGCGGTCCTCCAGTCCGCGCTCCCGCACCTGTTCGCTGACGTGTGCCGCCTGCTCCCCGGCGAGGGTGACGGCGGTGACCTTCGCCTTGTGCCGTTCCGCCGCGTACAGGGTGAGCGAGCCCCAGCCGCAGCCGATGTCGAGGAGCCGGGAGCCGGCGGTGAGGCCGAGCTTGCGGCAGATCAGCTCGAGCTTGGCGCGCTGGGCACCGGCGGCGTCCGCGTCGGTGTTCCCGTCCGCCCACACCCCGCACGAGTAGGCCATGGTCTCGTCGAGGAGGAGGCGGTAGAAGTCGTTGGAGAGGTCGTAGTGGTGGCTGATGGCGGCGCGGTCGCGGGCCTTGGTGTGCAGGCCGCCGCGCAAGCGGGCCTGGGAGCCGGGGGTCGCGGGGCGCGGGCCCACGGCGCCGAGGCGGACGGCTGCGCCCGCCGCGCGGGCCCGGTCGGCGAGGGAGAGCCGGGGCGGGTGCAGCCGGCGTTCGCGGGCGGCCGTCCGCATCCGGCGCAGGCCGTCGGCCAGGTCGCCTTCGACGTCCAGTTCGCCGGTGACGTAGGCCTGGGCCAGGCCCAGTTCGCCGGGCTGCCACAGCAGGCGGCGCAGGGCGCGCCGGGAGCGGACGACGACGGCGGGGGCGTCGGCGGGACCGGTCTCGGAGCCGTCCCAGGCGCGCAGCCGGACCGGGAGGGGACCGCCGAGCGCGTCCTCGACGAGCGCGGCGAGCCGGTGTGCGGCGCCGGGCCGGGTGGTGCGGGCGGTGCTCATCGGGCGGGGCCCTCCTTGGTGAACAGGTACTGCTGGACGTCGAGGTAGGCGGCGCGGAATCCCGCCTCGGAGTAGGCGAGGTAGAAGGTCCACAGGCGCCGGAAGGTCTCGTCGAAGCCGAGGGCGTCGACCTCGGCGGCGCGTTCGGTGAACCGCTCCCGCCACAGCCGCAGCGTCTCGGCGTAGTGCGCGCCGTAGGCGTCGCGGCGGGCGACGCGCAGGCCGGTGTGGTCGCGGACCGTCGCCTCGATCGCTTCGGTGGAGGGGATCAGGCCGCCGGGGAAGACGTACTTCTGGATCCAGGTGTGGGTGTGCCGGGCGGCGAGCATGCGGTCGTGCGGCATGGTGATGGCCTGCAGGGCGGCCCGGCCGCCGGGGGCGAGCCGCTCGTCGAGGGTGCGGAAGTAGACCGGCCAGAACTCGGCGCCGACGGCCTCGATCATCTCCACGCTGACGAGCGCGTCGTAGGTGCCCTCCTCCTCGCGGTAGTCGCGCAGTTCCACCCGGACGCGGTCGGCGAGGCCCGCCTCACGGGCGCGTTCGAGGGCGCGGTCGCGCTGTGCGCGGGAGAGGGTGAGGGAGGTGACGTCGGCACCGCGGGCGGCGGCACGCAGGGCGAGTTCGCCCCAGCCGGTGCCGATCTCCAGGAGCCGGGTCCCGTCGCCGACCTCGGCGAGGTCGAGCAGCCGGTCGATCTTGCGCTGCTGGGCGGAGGCGAGGGACTCGCGGCGGGCCGGGAACCCGAGGAAGACGGCGGACGAGTAGCTGAGGGTGTCGTCGAGGAAGAGGGCGAGCAGGTCGTTGGACAGGTCGTAGTGGCTGCTGATGTTGGTCCGGGCGCCCTCGGGGGTGTTGCGGCGGGCGGCGGGACGCCGCTGGTGCCACAGGCCGCGCAGCCGCTGGAACGGGGCGGGCACCAGGTCGGCCGCGTGGGCGGCGAGCACGGTGAGGGCGCCCACCAGGTCCGGGGCGTCCCACTCGCCGGCCATGTACGACTCGCCGAAGCCGATGAGGCCCTGGGCACCGATCCGCCCGTGGAAGGCACCGGGGTCGTGGACCTCCACCAGCGGTCCGCCGAGGCCCACGGTGTCGCTGTCGGCGAACCGGACCCGCAGCGGCAGCCGGCGCAGGGCCCGGCGTACCACGGCCGCGGCGGTGGCCCGGCGGGCCCACGAGGCGCGGGGCGGGGCGGCGACGTCGGGCCAGCGGTGCGGGTCGACCGGGGTGCCGCGGCGCGGCGGGACCTGCGCGGGAGTGTCGGGGCGTGGGTGGGTTGCGGTCATGATGCCTTCTCCGTGGTGCGGTGACTCGGGCGCGGCTGGACGGGCAGGCCGCGCAGGTAGAGGCGGATGCCGTGCCCGCGGATGCCGGCCGACACGGCGAGGGTCGACCAGGGGTGCCGCAGGGCCAGGCGCAGCAGGGCGGCTGGTGTCGCCTCGCGCCGGGTGCCCCGTACGGTCGCGGTGAACGGGCGGGCGCCCGGCCGGTCCAGGCGCACCGTCAGGTCGAGGCGGTCGCCGGGCAGCGGAAGGCGCATGCGGTAGGCGCCGTCGACGGGGTTGAACGGCGAGACGTAGAACTCCTTGTCGACGTGGGCGACGCCCGCCTCGTCGGGGGCCAGCAGGTAGGCGTGGCGCTCGCCGTAGGTGTTGTGCACCTCGGCGACCACGCAGCGCGGGGTGCCGTCGGGGCCGTGGCACCAGTACAGGGTCAGCGGGTTGAAGACGTACCCGAGCACCCGGGCGTGGGTGAGCATCAGCACCCGGCCGCCCTCCAGGTCGACACCGCGGGTGGCGAGGAAGCGCTCCAGACCCGCGCGCAGCGAGGGGGCGTCGCCGGCGAAGTGGTCGCGCGCCCGGAAGCCCGCCAACGGCCGCAGTGCTCGCGGCAGTTCCGGCGGACGGTCGAGGTCGACGAGCCACATGTAGGTGCGGTGGCGCAGCGTGTACCGGACGGGGTCGAGGCGTATGTGCCCGATCTCGCAGGGGTAGAGGCCGGGGCGTGCCGTCGGGGCGGGGGTCACCAGGCCACTCCGAGGGCCGCGGCGGCCTCCACCCCCGAGCGGCAGCCGTCCTCGTGGAAGCCCCAGCCGTGGTAGGCACCGGCGTAGGCCGTGACCGGGGTGCGCAGTCGGGGCAGGCGGCGCTGGGCGGCTACCGACTCGGGGGTGTAGACGGGGTGTTCGTAGGTCATGCGGGCCAGTACCCGGCCGGGGTCGACGCGGTCCTCGCCGCCGAGCGTGACGACGTGGGTGTCGGCGGTGTCGAGGCGCTGCAGCCGGTTCATGTCGTAGCTGACCCGTACCCGGTCGGCGCCCGCGTCGCAGGCCGGCATGAGGTAGTTCCAGGAGGACCGGGCTCGCCGGGAACGGGGCAGCAGGGCGGTGTCGGTGTGCAGGAGGGTGGCGTTGCGGGAGTAGCGGAAGGCGCCGAGGACCTCCTTCTCGTCGGGGGTCGGGTCGGCCAGCAGTTCCAGCGCCTGGTCCGGGTGGACGGCGACGACGAGGTGGTCGTAGGCGTCGGTGGTGCCGTCGGCCGCGGTGACCTCCACGCCGTCCGCGTGCCGGGTCACCGAGCGGACGGGGGTGGCGGTACGGACGTCGGGCAGCCGCTCGGCGATGCGGTCGACGTAGGAGCGGGAGCCGTCGGTGACCGTGCGCCACACCGGGGAGCCGCCGACGGCGAGCATGCCGTGGTGGTGCAGGAAGCGGAAGAGGTAGGCGGCGGGGTAGCGCAGGGCGGTGGCGGCGTCGCAGGACCAGACGGCGGAGACCACGGGCGTCATGAAGTGCGCACGGAAGTACGGCGAGAAGTTCTCGCGGTCCAGGAACTCGCCGAGCGTCGGGGCCAGGTCGGACGCGTCGCCGTCGAGCAGGCGGCGGGCGGCTCGGTGGAACCGGGGAACCTGCGCGAGCATCCGCAGGTAGGGGCCGCGCAGGGCGTTGCCCGGGCGGGCGAGCAGCCCGGCGGGGCCCCGGGCGCCGGCGTACTCCAGGCCGCAGCCCTCGCACCGGACCGACATGCTCATCTCCGACTCCTGCGTCGCCACGCCGAGTTCGCCGAAGAGGCGCAGCAGGTTCGGGTAGGTGCGGCGGTTGTGCACGATGAACCCCGAGTCGACCCGGTGGACCCGTCCGTCGGACGCCGTCAGGTCGTGCGTGTGGGCGTGTCCGCCGAGGCGGTCGTCGGCCTCGTAGAGGGTGACCCGGTGCACGCGGCCCAGTACGTACGCCGCGGTCAGACCCGCCACTCCGCTGCCGACGACGGCCGTGCGCCGTGCGGCCTCCCCTGGCTTTCCGGGCATGTCCCTGCTCCTCCACCCCGCTGTGATCAACGCTTGCGTGGGTAATCCGGAGCCGCGGGCCGGACGGATTGGAGCCGATCGTGGACAGCTGTGCGGCAGTCACCGGTCCGGGAGCGAATCGGCAACGGATCACCCATGACGGCGGGGCGGGAAGCGGCAGCGGACTGTGAAAGGGAAGGCAGGCATGGACCTGACAATGGATACGGGCATGGGCATGGGCGCGGGCGGAGAGGAAGGTCCGTCGACGGGCGGGGCGCTGCGGGTGCGGCGCCGGCCGGCCCGCACCCGCGCGGCCGTGCTGGTCCTGCACGGGGGCCGGGCGGAGAGCAGGGGCGCCGCACGGCCCTGGCAGCTCGCGGCGCTGCGGATGCGCCCGTTCCTGCGGTCGCCGGCGGCGGGTCCCGGCCGCGACGACGTGCTCGTCGCCGAGGTCCGCTACCGCAGCCGCGGCTGGAACGGCGCCGCCGCGGAGCCGCTGCGGGACACCCGGCGGGCCCTCGCCGAACTGCGCCGCCTCGTCGGTGACGTGCCGGTGGTGCTGCTGGGTCACTCCATGGGCGGCCGGGCGGCCCTGCGCGCGGCGGACGCCGAGTCGGTGCACGGCGTCGTGGCCCTCGCGCCCTGGTGCCCGCCGGGGGATCCCGTCGCCCGGGTGCGGGGCCGGACCGTTCTCGTCCTGCACGGCGACCGGGACCGCGTCACCGACCCCGGCGAGTCGGCCGCGTACGTCGTCCGGGCCCGCGCCGCCGGAGCGCGGGCCGGCCTGCTGCTCGTGGAGGGCGGCGACCACGCCATGCTCCGCCACCACACCCTGTGGCACCGCACGGCGACCGCGGCCGTCACCCACCTGCTCTCTCCGGAAGCGGCGTCCTCCGGGCTGTTCGCCCGGGCCTTCGCGGCGGCCGAGCCACCGGTCCTCTCCCCCGTCCGGCGCACCCCGGCGGCCCCGGCCGCCCGGACGGGCCGGGAGCCGGGCTCTTGCCCGGACGGACCGGGAGCCGGGCTGTTAGGCTGGCGGAGACGTTGATCGTGCAGCGAGGAGTCGCGGACATGGTGGGTGACGACGACATCTCCGGGTGAGACCCGGTTCCGGCAGGCCGCAGCGGGCGTTTTCGAGCGCCGTCGCAGTGGCCCCTTCGTCGTTCCCTTCTTCCTGTCCCCCTCTCCCGGGCGGAGCCCTGTCGCCCGCCCCTGACCGCCACGAGGTCGTCTCCATGTCCGACGCCGTCCTTCGCTGTTCCCACCTGTCCTTCTCCTGGCCCGACGACACCCCCGTCTTCGAGGACCTCTCGTTCACCGTGGGCCCGGGCCGTACGGGTCTCGTCGCCCCCAACGGGGCCGGCAAGTCCACCCTGCTCAAGCTGATCGCCGGGGAGCTGCGGCCCACCGCGGGCTCGGTGACGGTCTCCGGCGTTCTCGGTCATCTGCCGCAGACGCTCCCCCTGACGGGCGGCCTCACCGTGGCCGAGGTCCTCGGTGTCGACGCCGTGATCCGGGCCATCGACGCCGTCGAGTCCGGGGACGTGGCCGAGGAGCACTTCGCGGCCATCGGTGACGACTGGGACATCGAGGAGCGCACCCGCGCCCAGCTCGACCGCCTGGGCCTGGGCGGCCTCGCCCTGGACCGGCGGCTGGGCACGCTCAGCGGCGGTCAGGTCGTCACCCTCGGGCTCGCCGCCCAACTGCTGAAGCGGCCCGACGTGCTCCTGCTCGACGAGCCCACCAACAACCTCGACACGGACGCCCGGAGCAGACTCCACGACGTGCTCAGCGACTATCACGGCTGCCTGCTGCTGGTCAGCCACGACCGGGAGCTGCTCGACCGCATGGAGCGCATCGCCGAACTCGACCGCGGCGAACTGCGCCTGTACGGCGGGAACTTCACCGCCTACGAAGAGGCCGTCCGCGCCGAGCAGGAGGTCGCCGAGAAGAACGTCCGCAACGCCGAGCAGGAGCTGAAGCGGGAGAAGCGGGAGCTGCAGCAGGCCCGCGAGCGCGCCGACCGCCGGGCGAGCAACGCCGCCCGCAACCTCAAGAACGCCGGGCTCCCCCGCATCTTCGCGGGCAACATGAAGCGGGGGGCCCAGGAGTCCGCGGGCCGGGCGGGGCAGACCCACGCCAACCGGGTCGGCGAGGCGAAGGCGCGGCTGGACGAGGCGGAGCGGTCGCTGCGCGAGGAACAGCGCATCACGCTGGACCTGCCGGAGACCGACGTCCCCGCGGGGCGCACCCTCTTCCAGGGCCGGGGGCTGCGGATCCGGCTCGGCGGGAAGGACGTGTTCACGGGCGAGGGCGTCGACCTGACCGTCCGGGGGCCCGAGCGGATCGCGCTGACCGGGGCCAACGGGGCGGGCAAGAGCACGCTGCTGCGCCTGCTCAACGGCGACCTGGAGGCGGAGGGCGGCGACATCAGGCGCGCCGACGGACGCGTCGCGTACCTCTCCCAGCGGCTCGACCTGCTGGACGAGGAGCGCACCGTCGCCGAGAACTTCGCCGCCTACGCTCCGCACCGGCCGGAGGCGGAGCGGATGAACCTCCTCGCCCGGTTCCTCTTCCGGGGTGCCCGCGCCCATCTGCCCGTCGGCGTCCTCTCCGGCGGCGAGCGGCTGCGGGCCACGCTGGCCTGCGTCCTGTGCGCCGAACCGGCCCCGCACCTGTTGCTCCTGGACGAGCCGACGAACAACCTCGACCTCGTCGGCGTGGGCCAGCTCGAGAGCGCACTGAACTCCTACCGGGGAGCGTTCGTGGTCGTCAGCCACGACCGCAGGTTCCTGCGCGAGATCGGCGTCGGCCGCTGGCTGCGGCTGGCCGGCGGCGGGCTGGCGGAGACCGGGGCGCCCGAGGCGTGAGCCCCCGGCGGGAGCGCGGCATCAGCCCGCGGCGGGAGCGCGGGGCGGGCGGTCGTGGTGATGGCGCCGCGGTGTCCGTTTGCGGTCGGAGGGTGCCGGGCGGCAGGCTGCGGGGGTGGCCACTTTGCTGATCGTGCATCACACGCCGTCGCCGAACTGCCAGGCGATGCTGGAGTCCGTCGTGTCCGGGGCGACCGCGCCCGAGATCGAAGGGGTGCGGGTTGCCCGGCGGGCGGCCCTGGCGGCGACGGCCGTCGACGTGCTGGAGGCGGACGGCTTCCTGCTGGGCACCCCGGCCAACCTGGGCTACATGTCGGGGGCGCTCAAGCACTTCTTCGACCAGGTCTACTACCCCTGCCTGGACGAGACGCGCGGCCGCCCCTTCGGTTACTGGGTGCACGGGGGCAGCGACACCACGGGGGCGGTGCGCGGCATCGAGTCGGTGACGACCGGCCTCGGCTGGCGGCGTGCCGCGCCCGCGGTGAGCGTGGCCGGTGAACCCGGCAAGGCCGACCTGGAGGCCTGCTGGGAGTTGGGCGCCACCCTCGCCGCCGGTCTGGCGGACGGCTGAAGCCGGCTGGGGCGACTCCCCGTACCGGTCCCAGGGTGTCGTCTGGATCACCCCGCGACCCCGGCGTGATCCACTCCACACCCGCTAGCCCGGGAGCGTGCCCAGGAAACGGACGTGCGGGCGGTCGGCCGGGCCGGGGCGGGTGATCTCGGCGTCGACCCGGTAGACCTTGGCGACGAGGTCCGCCGTCAGCACCTCGGCCGGTTCGCCGTGGGCGACGACGCCGCCCTGCGAGAGGACGACGAGGTGGTCGCAGTACATGGCGGCGAGGTTGAGGTCGTGCAGGGCGACCACGCTGGTCACGGGCAGGGCGGCGACCAGGGCCAGCACGTCCAGTTGGTGCTGGACGTCGAGGTGGTTGGTCGGTTCGTCGAGCAGGAGCTCGCGGGGCCGCTGGGCGAGGGCGCGGGCGATCTGCACGCGCTGGCGCTCGCCGCCGGAGAGCGTGTGCCACAGGCGGTCGGCCTCGGGCGTCAGACCGGTGCGGTCCAGGGCGTCCGTCACCGCCTCCTCGTCGGCCGCCGACGCCGGTGTCCAGGCGCGGCGGTGCGGGATGCGGCCGAGCCGGACGATGTCCCGGACCGTCAGCTCGACCTGGGTGTCCGCCTGCTGCTCCACCACGGCCACCCGCCGGGCGACCTCGCGGCGCCCCACCCGGTCCAGGGGGCGTCCGTCGAGGGTGACGAGGCCGGCGGTCGGGGCCAGTACACCGGCGAGCAGGCGCAAGAGGGTGGACTTGCCGGACCCGTTGGGGCCGAGCAGCCCCGTCATGGCGCCGGTGCGCGGGCTCAGGTCGACCCCGTCGAGGATCAGCCGGCCTCCGGTGGTGCGGGAGACCCGCTCGGCCTTCAGCGTCACCGTGCCCTCCGGGTGCGGTGGAGCACGAGTACGAAGGCGGGCACACCGATCAGTGAGGTCACCACGCCCACCGGGACCTCCTGGGGTTCGAGGACGGTACGGGCCAGGGTGTCGGCCCACACCAGGAACACGGCACCGGCGAGCGCGCAGACCGGCAGCAGCCTGGCGTGTCCTGGGCCGGTGAGCGCGCGGACCGCGTGCGGCAGCACCAGCCCGACGAAACCGATGGCGCCGGCCGAGGCGACCAGGACGGCGGTGAGCAGTGCCGTGGCGCACAGCAGCACCAGCCGGGTGCGGGCCACGTGGACGCCGAGCGAGGCCGCGGCGTCCTGGCCGAAGGCGAAGGCGTCCAGCGTCCTGGCGTACCCGAGGCATACGGCGAGGACCAGGACCAGGACCGCGGCGGTGGTCCGCACGTCGCTCCAGCCGGCGCCGCCGAGCGAGCCGAGCAGCCAGAACAGCACGCCGCGGGTGGTCTCGGCGTCGGCGGCGGTCATGACCACGAAGGAGGTGAGCGCGGAGAACAGCTGCATCGCCGCCACGCCCGCGAGGACCACCCGGTCCGTGGTGCCGCCGAGGCTGTGGCTGAGCAGCAGCACCAGCGCGAAGGAGCAGACGGCGCCGACGAACGCCCCGCCCGGGACCGACAGGGCGCCGCCGCCCACGCCGAGCACGACGACCAGGACGGCGCCGGTCGAGGCGCCGGAGGAGACACCGAGGACGAAGGGGTCGGCGAGCGGGTTGCGCAGCAGGGACTGGAGCACGGCCCCGCACACGGCGAGTCCGGCACCGCACACCGCGGCCAGCAGGGTGCGGGGCAGCCGCAGGTCCCAGACGATGCCGTCGCGGATCGGTGACACGTCCCCGGCGGTGGTGCCGGCGCCGAGGTGGGCGGCGATCACGGACCACACGTCGGCGACGCCGATGTCCGCCGGGCCGACGGTGACGGCGACGGCCACGGAGGCACACAGGGCGACGGTCCCGGCCGCCGCCCACACCAGGGGGGCATGGCGCGGCGCGCGTATGCCGGGGGCGGTGGCCGTCCGGTCCGCGGACGTCACTTGGCGAGCCCGAACTCGCGGAGCGCCGCCGCCACTTGTTCCACGCCCTCGACGGTGCGGATGGTGGGGTTCATGGCCTGCCCGCTGAGCAGGACGTAGCGCTTCTCGCGGACGGCGGTCATGTTCCTGGTCACGGGGTCGGACTCCAGGAACTCGATCTTCTTCGCCGCCGTTTCGGCCGTCTGCGACCTGCGGGTGAGGTCGCCGAGGACCAGGACGTCGGGGTCCCGGTCGGCGACGGTCTCCCAGCCGGCCTGCGGCCACTCCTCGCGGGTGTCCTCCATGGCGTTCCGGGCGCCGACGGCCCGGGTGATGACGCCGGGGGCGCCGCAGCAGCCCGCCAGGTAGGGCGAGGCGGAGTTGGCGAACCAGTACATGAGGGTGACGCCGGAGGCGTCGATGCCGGACGTCGCCCTGTCGACGCGTGCCTCGAGGTCCTCCACGAGCTTCTCGCCGCGCTGCTCGACGCCGAAGAGGCGGGCCAGGTCGCGGACTTCGCCGTAGACCGTGTCCATCGTCAGGGTCTTGTCCCGGACGCCGTCGCCGTCGCCGCTGTTGTCCTTGCCGGCGCAGTCGGACGGGGACAGGTAGGCCGGCACGCCGAGTCGCGTGAACTGGTCGCGGGTGGCCACCCCGCCGGTGCCGAGCGTGGAGGCGAAGGAGGCGGCGACGAAGTCGGGGTCCGCGTCCAGGACCGTCTCGAAGGACGGCATGTCGTCGGAGAGCCGGGGGACGCCCGCGTTCGCCTTCTCCAGTCCCTTCATGACCGGGTCGGTCCAGGTGGCGGTGCCCGCCATGCGGTCGGCGAGGCCGAGGGAGAGCAGGATCTCCGTGGTGCCCTGGTTGAGGGAGACCGCCCGCCGCGGCGGTGCGGTGACCCGGACCTCGTGCCCGCAGTCACGGACGGTGCGCGGGTAGCCGGCCGTGCCGCCCCGTGCGGCCGAGTCGTCGGCCGTACCGGAACCGGAACCGCAGCCGGAGGCCAGCAGGGCGAGGGACAGGAGCAGTACGGGACCGCGCGGGGCGCGGCGGAAAGGAAGAGGGCGCCGGAGGCCGGCGGGACCTGCTGCGGACAAGGCGATCCTCTGGCGTCGAGGGCTCATGCGCGGAGCCCGTCCGTACGATGCGGCCCGCGCCGCACGCGGCACGGGGTGCCAGCAGGTCTTCGGACTCGGGTTCGACCGGACGGAACGCCTTCCCGGGCGGCGTGCGCCGCCCAGTGGCCCGTGTTCCGCCCGTCCCCCTCACCGCTGCGCGTCAGTTCCGGATTCGCACCGGATTCCCTGACCCACCAGGTGGGTTCGACTGGCCTGCGCAAGCTACCACAGGGGCGTCTGGGCGTTCAGAGCGGCGTCGCGGCCCGCAGGATGAGGAACATGGTGACGGCGGCGTTCGCGGACGACATCGCCGAGACGGCGGTGCCGGCGGCCGCGGTCCACGCCGCCAGGCCCGCCGAGGTGGACACCGGGGGCCAGGGGCGTACGGAGGGGGCGGGGCCCAGCAGGGCGGCCACCCGGCGGGGCACCGGGCCGGGCGCCGCGAGACCGGCGAGGGTGGCGACGGGGGTGCCGCGGGAGACGAGGGCCGCCTTCCCGATCGCGGTCGCCACCGCGCGGCGGTCGCCGACCGCCCGTGCGGCCGCCTCGTCCGCCCACCGCTCCGTCGTGTACGCGACGGCCGTGCGCAGGGGGCGCAGGAACGGGTTGGCCAGTGCGGCGAGCCGGACGGCGAGCAGGAAACGGTGGTGCCGGGCGGCGAGGTGGGCGCGCTCGTGGGCGAACAGCGCGCGCCGTTCACCCGGTTCGAGACAGTCGAGCAGGGCCGTGCTCACCACCACGCGGTCCCGTCGCCCGCCGGGCAGCGCGTAGGCGTAGGGCACGTCGTCCGGCAGTACGGCCACCCCGGTGCCCGGCAGGCCGGCCAGTGCGCGGTGGGCGCGACGGCGCACCCTGCCGTGCCGCCACAGCGCCCGCGCCGAGGTCGCGACGACGGCGCACAGGGCGGGGATCGCCGCCTTGCCGACGACCTCGTCGTAGGGCACCGCCGCCCGCACCTCGGGGTCGGACCAGGCGTCGGGGAGCGGGTTGCCCGGCAGTTGGGCGGTGCCAACCACCATCACCAGGGCCAGGCACAGGGTGCTGCACAGGGCCATCACGACGGCGACGGCGCTGAGCAGCCGGGTCGCGGTCCGCGGGTGCAGGTGCTGCTCGGCCAGCCTGGCGATCGGCCACGCCGTCAGCGGCAGGACCAGGGGCAGGAAGACGAAGACCCCCATCCGGTGTCAGCCGTCCTCCGCGGCACGGGCGTGCCCCAGCAGTTCGCGCAGCAGCCGCTCGTCGTCCGGGTCGAGGCCCGTGACGAAGCTGGCCAGCACCGCTTCGCGGTCGCTCTCGGCGTCCAGGACCTTGCGCATCTTGCGCGCGGCCAGTCCCGCCTGGTCCGAGGCGGGCGTCCAGGCGAAGGAGCGGCCCGCGCGCTCACGGCTGACGGCGCCCTTCTCCAGGAGCCGGGTCAGGATCGTGATCACGGTGGTGTAGGCGAGGTCGTCGCCGAGGCGTTCCTGCACCCAGCCGGCCGTCGCGGGCCCGTCCGCCCCGCGCAGCGCGGACAGCACCAGCGCCTCGAGCTCGCCCTGCCCCCGCCGTCGCGGACGCCGGTCATCCGTCACGGCCCGCCCTCCTTCCACCGCCGGTCGTCGTCTTCCCGGGCGCCATCGTATAGAAGGCTTACTTCTACAGTGCTGTAGATTGACGACAGGTACGGAACGCAGCGAACGCGACGAAGGAGAACACCGTGGGAGTTTCCCTGGCCAAGGGCGGCAACGTCTCGCTCAGCAAGGAGGCGCCCGGCCTGACCGCCGTCCTGGTCGGTCTGGGCTGGGACGTGCGCACCACGACCGGCACCGACTACGACCTGGACGCCTCCGCGCTGCTCCTGGACGCGTCGGGCAAGGTGCTCTCGGACCGGCACTTCGTCTTCTACAACAACCTCACCAGCCCCGACGGCTCGGTCGAGCACACCGGTGACAACCTCACCGGCGAGGGCGAGGGCGACGACGAGGCGGTCAAGGTGAACCTCGCCGCGGTCCCGGCCGAGGTTGACCGCATCGTCTTCCCGGTCTCCATCCACGACGCGGAGAACCGGGGCCAGAGCTTCGGCCAGGTCCGCAACGCCTTCATCCGGGTCGTCAACCAGGCGAACGACCAGGAACTGGCCCGCTACGACCTGTCCGAGGACGCCTCGACCGAGACCGCGATGGTCTTCGGCGAGCTGTACCGGCACGGCGCCGAGTGGAAGTTCCGGGCGGTCGGGCAGGGTTACGCCTCGGGGCTCGCGGGCATCGCCGCGGACTTCGGCGTCAACGTCTGATCCGGACCCCGCCGGACCCCGCCGGGCCAGGTGCGCCCGGCGGGGGTGGGGGGACGGGGATGGCGCGGGTCAGCCGAAGTCGACGTCGCTGCACAGGAAGTACGTCTGGTCCATGTGCGACGCCTGCCAGACCGTGTAGACGACGTGCCGGCCGCTGAGCCCCGAAGTGCTCACCGGGATCTCGTAGTTCTGACTGGGCGCGTAACTGCCCGTGCGCGCGACCTGCTGGAGGGCGCCCCAGGTCAGGGGTTGCGTGGCGGGGTCGAAGCCCTGCTTGGTGACGTAGACCAGGAAGTAGTCGGCGCCGTGGCCGGCCTGGTCGTGGAGCTTGACGGTGAAGTCGTCGGTGACGTCGGTGGTCCGCCAGGGGCCGACGGCGTCCAGGGAGTTGTAGCGTCCGCTCTCGGTCCGGCCGCCGCTGCAGAGCTGACCGTCGGGCACGACCGCCTCGAAGTCGCCGGCCGAGCCGTTGCGGTACAGGCCGTTCCAGTTCCACATGGCGTTGGGATCGTCCTGCCACGCCTGCCAGCACATGGGGTCCTCGTCGGCCATGGCCGGGTTCTGGAAGTCGTCGCCCCAGCGCTCCCAGCAGCCGTAGTTGCGGGAGGCGGGGTCGACGACCGAGCCGTGGGCGACGGCGGTGCCGCTCCAGGGGATCAGGGTGAGCAGGGCCGCGGTCAGGGTGCTGAGGGCGAGGGTCGCGGTCCGGCGGGTCCTTCCGGCCCGCTCGCATGTGACGCGATCATGACAAGCCATGGGTCCTTCTCTCGCGTGGGGGGGGTGCCCCTATGTGTTTGGTCAAGGTCGAAGGCCAGTAGGTTCGTGTGGTTGGGGGCAGGCCGAGCCGTAGGGGTGTGCATGAGTGATAGCCAG